>CANPNZ010000005.1 GCA_947575605.1 uncultured Clostridium sp. | reverse complement strand
CAAAAGCAGAATGTTCAAAATCTTTAATTGCCATATTTAAGTCATTTACACTTCTAACTGTCTGGGTTATATCTTTTACATCTTCTGTGTAATTTTTGATTTTCTTGACATCCTCGCTTGAAATAACCATATTATTTTTATTCATCAAAGTAGGTTTTAAATTGTCTAAAATCTTATCTATATCCTTGCTTGTATTATCTATTTTTTTAGTTTGAGTATTTGCTTCTTTTAGTCTTTCTTCTTTTTTCTCTAATTGCCTTTTAATTTCTCGATAATCTCCCATATCTTTAATGTCTATATCTCGATTTCTACCCTTTTTCTTTTGTTTTAATAATGAATTTTCGCAATAAGCCTTATTATAAGATTTTATACAACAATTTCTCATTTCATCTTGTATTTTTTGTAGAGATTCTTTCGTAAAAACTTTTGACTTCGCAGGTTGCTTTCTCATACCTCTTTTATAATCTTCTTTTATTGGAACACCTACAATGTGCATATGTGGAGATGTTTCATCAAAATGAATTACTGCATTTGCTACTTTAAATTCTGGTACAATTCTTATTAAATCTCGTACTTGTTCTTTATAAACCTGTGACATTCCCCTTTTGTAATAGTCATCTTTATAATTCCAAAAATCCATATCTCCTAGTTCTATGATAAATTCACACGCTAAATCTTTTTGCTTATCTTGTGATATATGCTTAAAATAGTCTTTTATCTTTCTATCTTCACGAGTTTGCTTGTTATTATATTCAATTCTTGCTTGTTCAAATTCTTGAAAATATAAGTTTTTCATATCTTCGTATAAATTATCACTTCCATAGATTATTTGTATATTTTCTTTATCATTATCGTAATCTCTTAAATTATGCTTATTTACTTTCGATAATTGGGTAGCATTTTGTATTCCATTATTTGAAAATGATGTTTCTCCAGATGGATTATTTTTTGCAACTTCTTTGGCTTTTGCTGTTTTGTTTTTATCACTACCCAAGTGAATAGAATATGCTAATTCTTCGCTCATCTTTTTCCTCCTTTTGACATTGCTTCGTAGCGTAGGAATTTGACTTTAGTCAATATTCCTAACCCAGTAAGACTAAATTAAGTACACTTAAAAAAATTTGTATTAAAAGACAGCTTTGGCAGATATAAAATTATAGTTCTAAAAGTAGTAAAATTAAATTTTAGGAGGTTTTAGTTATGGTAGAGATAACTTATCACAAAGAAGGAGATTTTTTCGTTCCTGACTTATATTTGGAAAAGGAGAATTACGAAAATGATTATATTATTGGAAAATATGGGCATTTAAGATTAGAGTATTTGAAAAATCATAAGAAAGCTGAATATATAATAATGTTTATGAATAGAACTTTAAGAAAACATATTGTAGAAACTGATAAACAAGCTAAACAAAGATTTGAAATACTTATGAAACAAATGCTAGAAAGAAATCCTATTGATGAAAATCTGAAAAATACTAATCCTTTAAAATGGACTGGGCTTATGAATAATTATAAGCATCGTGCTGAAGAAGTCATTTTTAGAGAATTAGTATATTACTAAAAATAGAGCAGATTTCAAACTCTGCTCTATTACTATAATCAATTAAATATTTTTAACTATACTGCTTTATTTTCTCATATATATCTTTCCAATTATCTGCTCTATATAAATTTATTTTATCTTTCATATTATCTTTACTACTAAATAATATAGTTTTAATTCCTAGTTTACTCACTCTTTTACAATTTTCAATAGAATCATCTATAAATAAATCTACTTTTTCATTCTCACAAACCTTTGCCTTATTGAAATCGCAAATCAATTTATCATAGTGAATATTATTATTTTTTAATTCTTCAATAGTTGTTTGATATTCATCTGTATATAGTGTTTTGTCTCTTGCTGTAATAACTATTATTTCATGACCTAACTCTTTAATTTTATCAATATATTCTGCAACCTTAGGCTTAAAAGGTGTACTAGGAATAACTTTATCATAATATTTTTTTGCAAATTCAAGTTCTCTTTGTTTCATTTCTTTAGGAAAATTGCTATATGAAATATTTTTATGTTTTAAATATTTTATATCTATATCAAAAAACTCTGCTATATATGGCATTAAATAATCAAATGTATCTGCCATTGTATCATCTATATCTATCCCTATTTTCAATTGTATTCTCCTTACTTATTATATTTCCTTTACAAATGCTTTATCTCTATTTTCATCATATCCCAGTTTTCTATATAATTCATGTGCACATTTTCTATGAAATCCACTAAATAGCCATATTCTTTTTATATCTTCTTGTTTTGCTATTTCTTCTGCTTTGTTCATTAATTTAGTTGCTATTCCTAGCCTTCTATAATCTTCTTTTATTGCTAAATCCCAGATTGTTGCATCTTTTCCTGATGGTAATGTTAAAATATTTAATGTTACTGTTCCAACTAAATTATCATCTATATAATATCCTAATATATAAATATCTTTATTTTCTTTAGATATTTTATATAGATTTTGCATTTTTTCATAGCTTATAGTATTATTAAAAACATGCTTTAATATTTGTTGGAATTGTTTTAAATCTCTTTCTTCTATTATGTTTACTATATTATCTCTTTTCATTTTTATCTCCTCGCATCTTTTCTTATAAAAGGTTCTTGTATGTTATTTTCTATTAATTGCTCATAAGCATAAGGTTTTCTGTATGCATTTCCTAAAGTTTCTCTACTCCTATATTCTCTAATTTCACTCATATTGATCTGGACAATTTTAATATCTTCTTTATCATTCATTACTAATAATTCACTATCTAATTCATGTTTGCTTATGTTTCTTACTATTGGACTATATGCTGAAGATTTTCCACTATGATTTGCATAATTTACAGTTACAATACCTACCATATTTTCATATGCTCTTACTTTTAATTGTTCTAGTCTTATTTTTGACATATAACAAGCATTTGGAACGAGTATAAGTTCACTGCCTTGTAACATTAAAATTCTTGCACTTTCTGGAAAATCCCTGTCAAAGCAAATCATTGTACCTAATTTTATTTTTCCTTTTCCATAGTCTAACTCACACGTTTTAAATTCAGTACCTGGCTCAGTATATGCTTCCATTTTAGAATCAACTGTATGTATTTTTGAATATTTTAATATGATATTTCCACTTTTATCAATTATAATAACTGTATTTTTAGGCTTTTGTTCAGTTTTTTCTAAATAAGTAATTGCTACTGCTATTTCAAGCTCCTTTGCTAATTTTATATATTGAATAATAAACTCATTATCATCTTTTATTGCTTTACTATTCCATTTATCTATTTTTTCTTTAGATATGCTATCTTGGTCTTTTAACTCTCCTTCAAATAGCATTTCATATCCAGTATTCCACATTTCTGGAAATACTGCAATATCTGCACCCATTTCTTTTGCTTTTCTACAATATTCAATGCCTTTTAGCATATTCCCTTTCATTGAGTCTGTTGGAATTAATTGTAATATTGCTATATTAAAAATATCTGTTAATGTTTTTATATAATTTAATATTGCATTTGATAACTGTTTTATATCCTCAATATTTTCAATGTTTGGAATATGTATAAAAGCAATTTTTGTTTTTAAATTATTTTCTTGTTTATATTTCAAAGCTTTAAAAAACACATTGTTACATAAATAATTTCCTGAATCACATGAACTTACAACTTTATAATTATTATTTTCTAGTTCTTTCTTTAAAACCCCATAATAATAATCTGTTATTAGTTTTGCTCCATTTAGATTTGCATTATTTTCTAAATATATGTTTTTTGTATTTGGCTTTTGACCGAAAAATTAAAACATAATCATAATTTTGTAATAGTTTTTGTTGTATTTGTTGACTACTCATTTCAAAATCATTTTTTAAATATAAAATATCGTTATTACTTTCTTGTTTTATCTCATCTAATAATATCTTTGCTGAATTGTCATCTCCTTCAAAACCAGCTATTAGTATTTTCATTTCACTACCTCTATTTTAAATATTTATGATTACTATATCACAAAAGTCTTGTTTTCTCAACAATTTCATGGAATAAAATTTGACTTTTTCCAAAAATCGTGATATATATTATGTGTATTCCAGTCGAGAATACAAGAATATTGATGTCTTCTTTGGAATTTTAACATTCCTCAGATGCCAGGCGAAAACGAGTCGCATAAGGGATTGCGAGCTGGTTATTAGAAAGTGTGAAAAATTTAAAATAATAATAGTAAACTTGTCCAGTATTTAGAAGTAATTAAGAAAGCCATGAGTGCAAAATTCAATATTCTATTTACATACACACTAAAAAATGAGTACATATTTAGAACTCAAATTTTATTTGAGCTTATTAAATTTGTATTTGTAGTAGGTAAATAGAGTATTGGTATATCGCTTATGGTCTTTTTGTTGTGTATAAATATTTTTCTATCCTCTCTATTTATACAGAAATAAAAAGAGCTTAACAATTTATTTTTGGTATGTAAATAAATTGTTAAGATAAGCAAAATAATATATGAACGGTATTAAATATATTCTTTTGCTTTGGCGAAGCCAAACATAAATTATCTATCGTAAGATTAGATAATTTATGAGCCCTCCGCAAGGAGCCCACTGGCATCTTTCCAAAACGAAGTTTTGAAAGTGTCATAGTGGGTTACATACTTTCGTTAGAAAGTTATGTAACAGCTCCCTTTGGTCGCTTGCTTGCTACCTACAGAAAGGGAAATATATTGGACAAGAACAAAACAAATTATTCAGTAGCTAGAGTAGAAACTTATACTAAAACAAGTATAACTAAAGCTGAAAGACACAACGAAAGAAAAAATAAATCATATTCTAATATGAATGTTGATTTATCTCAAACACCAAATAATATACATTACAAAAGATGTGAAACAACCTACAATGAAAAGTTAAAAGAAAAACTTGATAATGGAGAAGTATCATTAAGAGGTTTACAAAAAAATGCAACTTTGTTTGATGAACTCATATTTGACATTAACTCTGATTATTTTGAAAAACATGGTGGTTATGAATTTGCAAAAGAATTTTACGAAAGAGCCTTTCACTTTGCTGAACAAGAAATGGGAGCTGATAATATTATATCAGCAGTTATGCATGCAGATGAATTAAATACAGCTTTAACAGAAGAATATGGAAAGCCTATATATCATTATCATTTGCATGTTGTAGCACTTCCTGTTGTTAGAAAAGAAGTAAAATGGACTAAAAAATGTAAAGATAAATCTTTAATTGGCACTACTAAAGAAGTTATCAACCAAGTAAGCCATAGTAACAAATGGAAATCAGAGCAAGTATTAGATAATCAAGGGAAACCTGTATATGATAAAAAAGGAAATGCAGTTTTAATAAAATCATATAGTTTATTACAAGACAGATTCTTTAAGTATATGTCTGATAGTGGTTATAAAGATTTTATTCGTGGTGTAAAAGGCAGTAATCAAGAACATTTAGATGATTTACAATATAAAATTAAGAAAGATACTGAAAGATTAGAAAACATTACAAATAAAGTTGAAGAAAAAGAATCTTCTTATAATTCTTATATGAAATATGATAAGCAAATTGAAGATATTTCAAATTTAGGAAAGCAAAAGAGATTTTCAAAGAAAATTGAATTAGAGCAAGAAGATTATGAGAATTTAACTGAATATGCTAAAAAAGGAATTGTTGCAGATAAAGAAATATATGAGCTTAATAGTAGAATTGATAATTTAAGAAATGCAGTAGACAAGTGGAAATCTCTATATGATGATATAATAGAAAAAACAAAAGATTACCTCCATGCTATAAAACTTGCACCACAAAAGGTTACAAATTTCTTTAAAAATCTATTTGATAAAGAAAAACAAGATGAATTAGAACGACAACGACTTGAACAAGAGAAGATACAAGCTGAAAGAAAAGCTCAAGAAGAAGCAAAAGAAAAAGCAAGACTTGAAAAGCAAAAACTTAAGAACTCTCCTAAATACAAGAAAAGGAGGGCTGACAGAGATGCAAGATAATGGAAAAATATATAGAATTGAACTAACTAATGAAGAATATACGTTTTTAGAGAATTTAAAAACTGAATTTTGTAATAAACTTTCTAAAATGAGTAATAAAGAAATTACAGAATATTTAAAAAGCTTTTATCCAGAGCAAAACTTGAACTTTGAAAAAGAAATAAAAGGTACTTTTTATAAAGTAAATACCTATTTTAACAAAGATTCAGAACACACAATACTAACTAGATTTTTTGAAATCTTCCAAAAGTAAAGTTTTTGTATTGAATTTTTAGTTTGAAATATGGTATATTATAAACACTACTTGAAAGTAGCTATAATTTTATATCGTATTTCAAGCTGTCTAAAGAAAGGAGTAAATAATGAAACAGCTAGAAAGCGATAAAATCACTGCTTTATACTGCCGTTTATCAAGAGATGATGAACTTGCAGGAGAAAGCAATAGTATAAAAAATCAAAAAATAATTTTAAGTAAATATGCAGAAGATAACAAATTTCAAAACATCAAATTCTTTGTTGATGATGGGTATTCTGGAACAACTTTTACAAGACCTGCTTTTATGGAAATGATGGATTTAGCAGAACAAAATAAAATAAGTACAATAATTGTAAAAGACCATTCAAGACTTGGAAGAAATAGACTTGTTGTAGGACAACTTCTTGAAGAAGATTTTGTAAGGCTTAATATTAGATATATTGCTATAATGGATAATATTGATAGTAGTAAAGGGCTAAATGACTTCTTGCCTATTCAAGATTGGTTTAATGAAATGCATGCTAAAAATACAAGTCAAAAAGTTAGAGCAGTTCTTAAAAGCAAAGGCGAATCTGGAATTTCACTTGCTAATAATGTTCCTTATGGTTATAAAAAAGATGAAAACGATAGAACAAAATGGGTTATTGATGAAACATCAGCAGAAGTAGTAAAAGAAATATATAACTTATTTATTCAAGGACATGGAACTTTTGAAATTGCAAGAATACTTACTAAGCGAAATATTATGACACCAGCAGAGTATTTTATAAGTGTTGGAAGAAAGTTCCCATCTAAACTACAAGAATTTAAACATCAATGGAATCCCACAACAGTAGCAAGTATTTTAGATAGACAAGAATATATTGGAGATACTGTTAATTTTAAATATACCATTCGTTCATATAAAGATAAAACTAAAGTTCCTATTCCAAAAGAAGATTGGCAAATATTTAAAAATACTCATGAAGCAATCATTGATGAATATACTTGGAACATTGCTCAAGAGTTAAGAAATAACAGAAAAAAGCCTACAAGGTCAGGCAAGAAAAGTATATTTTCAGGATTGTTATTCTGCAATGATTGTGGCAAAAAAATGTATTTTCAATCACCTGTTACTGACCTAAACGCAAAAGAACATTACAGGTGTTCAAGTTATAAGAAAAATGTTTCTTTATGTACTTCACACTGGATTACAGACGAAGTATTGCAAAGTCTTGTTTTAGAAAATATACAAAAAGTAGTTGCTTATATGAAAAATTTTGAAGATTTATTTATAAAAGAACAATTAGCAAAATCTACACAAGATGAGTTAAAACAAATTACTAAAAACAAGAAAGAACTTGAACAAGCAAAGAAAAGAATAATTGAAATTGATAACTTATTTATGCACATTTATGAAGATAATATATCTGGAAAGATAACAGATGAAAGATTTAGAAGCTTATCTTTTAATTATGATAATGAACAAAAAGAATTAAAAATAAAGATTGAACAATTATCAAAGGAGATCAACAATACTGAAAAGAAAACAACTGATTTAACACAGTTTATATCTAATGTTAAGAAATATACTGAAATAACTGAACTAACGCCAGAGATTTTGAATGAGTTAATAGAAAAAATATTAGTTCATCAAACAGAAAAGATAAATGGTAAAAAAGTTCAAGAAATAGATATATATTACAGAGGTGTTGGTATTATTTCTTTTCCAGTAAGTTTGGAAGATATGACAATGGTAATTGAAAAAATGATAAATAAAAGAATATCAGCTTAAACAAGCTATTTTATGGGGAGAATTATTTAGTGTACTTAACTAAAGCGTTCTCCCCTATGAGTTTTGACCTACATTCAAAACTCGGGGGCTCTGCGAGGCAATAAATTTTCTCCCACAAGGATAAAATTTATTCAAATTAACTCGCTACAAAATTTATATTTGCCAATCGCAAACACAAATTTGTTCTCGTTAATTTGTTGTTGCAACATAGTAGATTATTTTTATATAGTTGCAACAATCATTCTGCTTTCTCTTCGCAGAATTTTACTGGCTTTACACCTACTGAAATGGGTATAGGCTCTTTTGTGTATATTACACTATCATTTGTTTCATCTGGTATATAATCAAATGCTGTATCAATTTCTTGCATTTGAAATTTATCTTCTTCATTGATGTAGATTATTCCAAATCTATAAGTTTCCATTTTATTATCTGGATCAAGTTTATAATAATCTTCCAAAGGAAATACCCTAACAATAGCACTATTGTCTTCAGCAAAGTTAAAATAAAACATTTGCTTATCAACGTAGTAAGTTGCTTCAGTATAATGAACATCATAATACTGTCTTAATCTCATAATAATTTCGCCAACTTCTTCCTCTGGCAAGTAATTACTAAATCTAACACTACCAAGCACATTACCTAATATCATAGGCTTAACCGTTTCAATATAACCGTTATCATATAATTCTTGACAAGGCTTACAAATTGATTCTCTAAAGTTAATCTGTTTTACAATTATTTCTGTACCTAACATATCAAGTTCAATGTTATCAACATACTTCATTATAAGTTCTGCTTGTTCTTGTCTTGTATAATCTTTCCAAGTTTTAGTTCTTGCTTTATATTCTTTTTCTAGCTTAACCTTGTTTATAAAATCAATATCTCTCTTTAATAAAATGTCTTTTGGTGTAAATTTTAATTCTTCGGTGCAATCAGTAGTTTCTAGTTTGTTTTGTAATTCTTCAATGGCATTTTCTACTATTTTCTTTTCTTCGTTATATTCCTTTAACTCGAAAACTCCGTTAATATAGGCTTTTTTAATTCTTTCAAGTTTATTGTTTTGCTCTTTTATTTCTTTTTCTAATTGTTCTTTAGGTTCATCAAATTTTTGCTTTATCATAGGCAAGAAGAATTGATTTACAACAGAGTCATACTCTACTAATTCACTAATGAATTGATTAAAGTAATCATTTATAACTTTTTCTTTAAATTCAATCTTGCAGTCATTGCAATAGTAGTAGAAATAAGTATTGCCATTTTTCTTTGTAGTTGCTTTTCCACCTAATATTCTGTTACATTTAGGACACTTTAACTTTTGCAAATATAAATAAGTTAATGTTCTTTGATAACTTCTTGAATTTTTCTTTTTCTGTACTTGGCAGTCTGACCACATTTCTTTAGAAATAATAGGCTCAACTACATCTTCATAATAGGTTGGATGTTTTGTTCTTTTTCCGTGAACAAAATCACCTTTATATATTTCATTTTCTAAAATCCCCATAATTGTTGAATCTCTCCAATTATCTTTTCCTAAGACGCATTCTTCATTTAATACATTGCTTATTTTCTTATACGATAAACCATTGTAGTACATATCAAATATTCTAATTACAATATCTTTAGTAGAATAATCAATTACTAATTTTTTATCTTCTCTTTTGTAACCTAATGGTGCAACATGAGGAATATGCCCATTTTTAATTGCACCTGCTAAACCTATTTTAGTTCTTTCGCTAGTTCTCTCAATTTCATTTTGACTAACACTCATTAAAAGTCTTGAAATCATTTTACCATTTGCACTTGTAGTATTTATTTCATCATTAGCACAATCAAGATAAGCATTATTGTCATCTAAAAAAGTTATTAGTTTTTCCCAGTCACATATACTTCTAGTTATTCTGTCTAGTTTTAGAGCAACAATAGTGTTTATCTTTTTAGCTTTTATATCACTTTTTAATCTTTCAAACTCTGGTCTATAATTACCAGTTTTAGCACTTATTCCAGCATCTTCATAATAATCTACTATTTCATAGCCTTTGAATTTACAAAAAGTTTCTAGTCTTTCTCTTTGCTCTGGTAAACTAAATCCGTTCCCTAGCTTGATCTTCGGTGGAAACTCTCATATACAATCCACATTTTTTCTTTTCTTCGCTCAATTCTCAAACCTCCTATAAAATAAACAAAAAGAGACATCAAAGTACAATACGAGTACTACTGACATCTCTTAAATCCATTTATCATAAACTAAAATATAATAATTCATATAATATATAATCTTTTCAAAGTACTCATATATATAACTCTTGCCGAGTAAATATAAATTTTTATTGATTATATTATACTACGATTTTAAGAAATGTCAAATATTTACAATTATATGTTTTTCAAATATTCTTCTAACTCTGATAATTTAATCTTTTTAGTCAAGTTAGTAATATAAATGTCATTTGAATAATTGAAAACTAAAAAAGTAATATTTTTGATAATCACTCTATGTGGCTCAATATATGTAAGATTAGTTTTTTCTAATTTTCTAATACTACCATTTACAAAAGTAGGGGTAACTTTAGAAAATTCACATATAAATTCAAGCCTTTGTTTTAAACATTCCTCAAATTCTAGTTCTTGCTTAATTATCTTCATTTTTTTGCACCATCCTTTCATTTGGATGATTTTAATATTGTTTTTAAGCAACAAAAAAATCAACCAGATTTTATTTTCTGATTGATTTTTGTATCTCCCTGTTCTATAAAAAGTTCGAACAGATACGTCGTTGGAGCGGATGGCGGGAATCGAACCCGCGCTATCAGGTCGGAAGCATGACATTCTACCACTAAATTACACCCGCATTTATAAATAAGTTTGTCTCCTTTATCATTTTGTTATAAAAAACGTAATTATTTCTACGTTTAAAATACTTACCTAGAATCTTAAAAGATTCTAGGTATTATTATTTTTTTATTCTCCAAAAACAGCTAGATAATCTTTCTTAAACTTTTCGATCCCAGCATCTGTTAATGGATGTTTGATGCATTGTTCAATCACTTTATAAGGAACTGTTGCAATATCTGCACCAGCTAAAGCACACTCAACTATATGAATTGGATTACGCACACTGGCACATATAATTTCTGTTTTAATATTTTGTACTTTAAATATATTAGAAATGGTTTTTATTAAATCAACACCATTGGTTGCTATATCATCCAACCTTCCTAAAAATGGTGATACATAAGTAGCTCCCGCTTTGGCAGCAAATAAAGCTTGTGTTGGATTAAAAATAAGCGTTACATTTGTTTTTATTCCTTCTTTTGATAAAGTTTTGACAGCCTTTAATCCTTCTGCTGTCATAGGAATTTTTACTACCATATTAGGATGTATTCCTGCTATTTCCCTTGCTTCTTTAATCATATCTTCCGCTGTTACCGTAGTTGCTTTAACTTCTCCACTAATCGCTCCATCGACAATAGAAGTAATTTCTTTTATGACTTCTTTGAAATCACGCCCTTCTTTCGCAATTAGTGATGGATTTGTAGTAACACCACAAATAATTCCCATATCATTTGCTTTTTTAATCTCTTCTACATTAGCAGTATCAATAAAAAATTTCATATTATACCTCCTAACTTACTATGAGTATTATAACATATTGTATTATTTTTTGACAATAAAAAAGCTTGATTTTTGTATTTTTATTTTGGTGGAGATGAGGAGAGTCGAACTCCTGTCCATAATACTTTCCAAATAGATTTCTACAAGTTTAGTTTATCTTTTTCTTTCATCTCATTTTCACCGATAAACAGGTTAAAATGAAATATAGCTTTTTAAAATACCCCCTACTTTAAAAGCAAAAGTAGCTTTGTTTCCCACAAAATTATGACACTTTAACTTAAATCTGTGGGTGATTTAAGAAAAGCGTAGCCACATCTTAGGCAGCTAATGCTAATTCTCTATTATCAGCGTTTATATTTAACTTTCCCGTTTTTTAAAGTGGCCAACGAGAATCCACTACTTGCTATCTATCCTTCTGGTAATATGTCGAAACCATTACATCCCCATGTACTTATTTATTATACTATATTTCTTACGGTTTATCAATATTCTTTCTTGTTCAAGTTTCGACTTTTTGTAAGTGCAGGTTGTAATATATAATTTTTGCAACGCTGCGTAAGCGACCAAACGAGTGAAACGATTGCGATTGGAGCAACCGACAGATAAAAATTTGATTGTGTAGGTTGCGACACACAAAGCGTAAAAAAATTATATATTACAACCTGAACTTACAAAAAGTCGAAACTTAAATCCACATTGAAAATCTTAACTATCACTGTCAACATATTTTTTATTTTGCATACACTGTATTATTATTAATTGAAAGGTTGATTATTATGCCAATTGTTTCTACAAATGTTCCTTATCATTCTAATACATTAAGACAAAATCTGAACTTATTATTAAGAACTTATCCTTTTCTTAATGTTCAGACGGTTGGAAATAGTGTTTTAGGAACACCTCTTTACGTAATCAAATTAGGTCGTGGTTCTAAAAAAGTATTTTATTCTGCTTCCATTCATGCTAACGAATGGATTACTACTCCTATTTTAATGAAATTTGTGGAGGATTATTGTGTATCTTACACTAGGAATTCTACTCTTTATGGCTATTCTGTTCGTAATCTTTTCCATTCTACTTCCATTTATATTATGCCTATGGTAAATCCAGATGGTGTTGATTTAGTAACAGGAAATCTTGCCGTAAGTTCTCCTAGTTATCAAAAAGCATTACATATCGCCAATCAATTTTCTAGTATTCCCTTTCCTGATGGTTGGAAAGCCAATTTAAATGGGGTAGATTTAAATTTACAGTTTCCAGCAGGGTGGGAAAATGCAAGAGAAATAAAATATTCACAGGGATTCACTCGTCCTAGTCCACGTGATTTTGTAGGCTATGGTCCTTTAACAGAACCTGAAGCGTTAGCTATTTATAACTTCACCTTATCTCATGATTTTAGATTAGTAATCGCCTATCACACACAAGGTCAAGAAATTTATTGGCAATTTCAGAATTTTCTTCCACCAAATAGTCGCGCTATTGGGGAACAGTTTGCCGATTCGAGTGGCTACGTATTAGCTGAAACCCCTTATAATTCTAGTTTTGCTGGCTATAAAGATTGGTTTATTCAAAATTATAATAGACCTGGCTATACCATTGAAGCAGGAATTGGAGAAAATCCTTTACCAATCTCTCAATTTAATGAGATTTATCGTGATAATTTAGGGATTTTAGTTTTAGGTGCTGTTTTGTAATATCTATATAATCCTTATCATAGATAGAAATTCATATACCTATAAAATGCCAAAAGTTATTTTCTTTTGGCATTTTATAATTTTCTTTTATAATATTTTTTCATTTCTTTCATCACATTTTATCTTTACTTTTTTTATAATCTCCATTGGTATAACATCTTCTAAGGTTTCTGTTCCATATCTTTCTATATAGTGATACATCTGAGCTAATAATCTATCATCTGTTTTTTTAGCTTCAGCATATTTATTGATAATTTGCTCTCTTTGTTGTTGTCTTATTTTTTCTCTATCTAGTATTATAATTGGAATTCCAAAATCTCTAGCTGCTTTTAAGGAATCCATCCATAATTTATTCTGTTCTTTATCCTCTTGCTGATTTTCTTGTATATATACAATATAACTTGGTTTGGTCTTTTCTATTCTTCCCCCTTCATTTTGCGATAAGGTATTAATAATCAATTCATTATACCCACCATATGTATTAGCCTCTAATTTAGCAGGAATTTCATATTGGCTATCATATTCATCTACAAAAAGTTCATCTCCAAATAAAAAGGGGGTTACCGCATCTTCACGATACATTGCCTCTATGGAATAGGATTCATTTGTACTAAATCCAAATATAATCTGTGGATACATTCCCTTCATATCTAATAAATTCTCTGGTGTCATATAAGAAACTGATGTTTTATATCTCAATGGTTTACCTAATTCTTTCCAAATTTCCTCATAAGACATCTTAGGATCATTTACTGGAACTACTCTCTTTACAAACATTGCAAAGTTTTCTCCTGGTTCATATATTGGTATTGTTTTGCCATCATAGTATACGTCATTAATTCTATCTTTTTCATCTATTTGATATAAAGTATCTTGATACAATTTTTGATATATGTTTCGTATATTTTGTCTTAATAAAACACTTTGTGATAAGTCTATTGCTGACTCACATTTTATCTCTTTAAAATTGTCTATATTACGACATTCACAAATTGCTTTTATATCTTTTACCATTTCAACTATTTTTCTTTCTTCTGTACAATCTGTCTCAATCTCTTCTATCCCCTCTCCAAATGTTTTGATTAGTGCTTCCGCTTCCTTTAAACTTAAATTATACTGTTTTTCTAATATTGCCATTTTCATTCTATCCATTGTAGAAAGATGAATAAATGATTTTAGATATTTTGTAATCGGTTTTATTGCCTCTTCCTCATCTAATTGTGGATTTCTTAATATGGTGTCACAAGTAAAATCTCTTATTTCTTCAAAATGTTTTAATTCTTCTCTTTTTGTTATATTAAAGATATTTCCCCTAAAAAAATTCACGGAGTATCCTGAGAATAAATCGGTAAGCTTTTGCAATTCCTCTCTCGTCATTTTTTCATCTAATTTTGATTTTTCCATCAAATCATTCATTAATTCTTTATATTCATTTTGCTTAAAATTTGATAAAATATTATATTCAATTTCTTGCCACCCATTTAAATTCTCCTTAATACCATTAGACATTCTAGTGTATAATTCTAATTCGTAATGACTTAATCCCATAAGAGCTGATTTCATTTGCGTTACTCTTACTAGCAATTGTAATTTGTGTAAGGATATTTTTTCATATTGGGGGAAGTAATATTTTAGGACTTACAAATTCTAACATGGTAGGATAATTTTCGCATAATTCTTTTAATCTTGCTACTTTATCTGGTAATTCTTCTTCCCTAAATATTTTATCTAATTCATAATTCACAAAAATTTTATCCATAACCGTTTGTAAGGATATGCCTGTTCCTAAATAAGTTAACACTTGCTCCAATAATTTTGGATTTTGTGATATTAAGTCTTTTGCTCCATTACTTATCATTTCTAGGATTTTTTCGTTTCCTCTCCCTTTCGCTTTTAATACTTTAACGACATCTACCATATTTCCTTGTTTCATTATAGTATAATGAATTATTTTATGGCTAAGGTTACTATTTTTGAATAATTTTTGTGGCACATCTTCTATTGTAAGCCCTCTTTCAAAAGCATACTGTAATATGCCATTTTCTGATAATTCTAATCCTTCTTTTTCTTCCCATAATAACAGTTCTTCTGGAATTTCTTTAAAATATTTTAAATCTTTGCTCAGAAGTTTTTTTCTATGTTTAATTTCTCGTTCTATTTTTTTAGCTGTATTATGATTTGCTTCTTGATTTCCATTAACATCAATTTTTAACATTTCTAATACGCCTCTTGTCTCTTTTCTAATTTAATTTTCATTAACTTTTTGGGTTTGCATTCTCTTCTTACTTATTTCTAATAAATATCCAGTAGTAGAACATATTAATAAAATCGTCTCTAAAATAATTCCTACTATGGACATTATATAAATATTATACCATATCCATAAGAATCCTACTACAATTCCTAATAATTTATATACATTCGTTTTCTTTTGCCACACGGAAAAGGTATAAACAAGAGTAGCCAATACAGAAAGTAGGCTGAAAAATCCATCATAGGTAAATACTGCTGAGATAATGGATATTGTATATAAAACCGTTAAAATAATAATATCTGTTTTATTGATAGTCTCTCTTTTTCCATTTCTTCTTTCATCTATTAAAAATATAACATTTCTTATTAACGCAACCACACACATTGCAAATCCTGTCCATGCATTTAAAAGAATGTAAGCTATCCCATTTGCAATTAGTGATAAAAAACTTAATTTCAAAATATTATTTCTATCTTTTGCATAATAGCTTAATCCCATTAATGCATACATTATAATTGTAAATATTTGTGATAATATATAACTTATCATTGACCAATCCATATTTTATTCTCCCTTTTCTTTTATCACAAAGCCTTTTTCATCCTTTAATCCAATATCCTCTTCTATCATATTTTCATATTTTCCATTAGAATCATTTTTTATAATACTTTCTTTTAATTCATCTCTTTCTTGTTCTGTTAAATCTGGTACATAGGCATATATATAGTAGGCAAACTTTACTCTTTTTGAATTTAAAACATTTTGCATTAATCCACTTTTATTCTCTACTTTAACAGATGCTAAAAACTCATATGCTTCCATAGGATCTTGTGTTTCTTCCTGAGCAGTTACTAAATCACTTATATCATAAGATTGTCCCTTATATTCATTTAAGTATTCAATATAATTTGCTAGCTCTGTAATAAAATAAGCATTTTTCGTAGCTTTCACCACTTCTTTCATTTCAATTATATCATCTTTTAATGCTATAAATTGCTTTAAAGATTCTGGATAATAATCAAATTGCTTTGCCTTTTCTACTTTTTCTTCATAGTTAGCATCAATTTGATTAATTTCTTCTAAAATCTCTCCATATTCTTCATCTTTTATTAACATTTCCATATACTTAGCATTTTCTGTATCTTCTAATGCTTTTAACATGGCTTTTATATTAGTACCTGGCACAAACCCCATACAATAGCACATAAGTTTAGGATTTTTACTTTGTCTGATTATTCTTTCAAATCTTTCTCTATCAAAACCATTGATATTCATATCTACTGCTAAAAACATAAACTCATATATTTGTACAATATCATTTGTTTCAATAATTGCATTTTCTAATTCTCTTAAGTAAGTTCCATTGGGACCTCCTTTTGTTTCTTCCAGTAAATCACATATTGTATAAGGATTACCACTATTGATACCTTCTTCAATTTTAGGATCCCTTATTGTTTGTATACGATTAAAAAATCCTTCATTTCCTTTTTTTCTTTCCATTTTGAACCTCCCTTTATTTTTTTGTACTAATTCTATTTCTTCTTTTTGTAGTTTCAAATTAATAACTTCTTTCCCTTTATCAAACCAATATTGATTTTCTTTAAAATTTTTATGATTTGTTTTTATATTTCATAAATATTATTGACATTGTTAATTCTTTCAAATACATCCCTATATTCCATTTTTTCACCTCTACTATGGAATTATTTCAAAACCTCCTTTAAATTTTTAGCATACTCTTTTAATTTCTGAAAACAATCATATGCCATTAATACTTCTTCCGCATTTTTAGAAATATAACCTCTTTGTTTACTTGTTTCTGGTAAATCTACAATTAATATATCTTTATCTATACCATCCCAACCATTATCAACCATTTCTAGCAAATACGGTTCTTTATCTTTTATTTCATCATAATCTACAAATAATGTTTTGATATTACTTTGCATATATATCTTTAATGTTTTATTTTTCCTAAACTGCTTTATCTTATTTTTACTGAATATAAAAATTTTTTCTACTTTTACCCCTCTATTGGCAACTTCTAGGTTACGCAATCTAAATTTCATTTCTTGTGGTGACTCTGTCCATTCATCTTCTAGCATAGTAGAGGCACACCATAAATAAGATTCTTTGTTTAATTTTTTAAAGCACTGATAGATGGCTCTATAAAATTTTCCTACCATCAAATTTTCCGTTCTTCTCTTTTCATTAAATTCTATTTTTCCGCCATCTGTTATCATTGCCATTCCTGTTGTATTTTTAAATTTTGTTAGTAATTGGATAATATCTTCTACTATTTCATTATCATTCACCAAAACTTCCTTATCTTTTGGTATATCTAAAATTAATGTATTTATTCTTAGACCTATTTCATCTCTAAATTGATTGGCTAACTTTTTTTCTATTTCGTTTCTTTTGTTTTTATTGGAATCAACAATTACTATACTAGCTTCTGAATGTAATTTATGAGAAAAATCTCTTATCCATAATTCTTCCTTCAAACCTACATTATCAACTGAAAAATAAATAAGGCCTTCATAGTATTGTTGCATTTCATTGGTTTTATTTTCTATGGTATTCATATCTTGAAACTCTGCTATATAACCTTCTTTTTTTAGTAACTCTATTAAATACTTTTTTAGTTCTTCTTGAACATTCATTATCATAATTCTTTTTTCTGTATTGATATATTGATAGATATTACTTCTTTTGTCTGACGGTTTAAGAGTTTCTTCTGGAATTTCCCATACCATTCCATTTTTTACAGCTCCACTAATTCTATTTTCTTTGCATAATTTTATAATTCTTCTTTCTGTGATTCCCCATATTTCGGAAAATTGTTTTGCTGTCAAATAGCCCATTTTCTTTCACCTCCTTTTATTGTTCTTTATTCAGAACAATATCTTTATATTTTTATTTTATACCATTTTCGGAATAATGTCAATATATCAAAAAGAAAATAGGAATAAATTTTGATTTATCCTATTTTCTTTTTGATTAAATAAGGCTTGCCATATATAATTTAAACTTTGTCTTATTTATTTTATAATCGTTCTTTTCTCATCAGCACCCACACCGATATATTTTACAGGTACGCCTGTATAATCCTCTATAAATTTAATATAAGCTTGTGCTTCTTTTGGAAGTTCTTCAAAGGTATTGGCTCCTTCTGTATGCCATCCACCTTTTAGTTCCTCATAAACAGGCTTACAATTTTCTTTATCAAGTGGAACATGTCTAATGATTTCTCCTTTATATTGGTAACCAACACATACATTAATTTTATCTAGTTTCCCAATCGTATCCATATGATTGATACATAGTGAAGTTAAACCACTTGTGTTTTTCGTATGTTTTACCATAACTAAATCCAACCAACCTGTCCTTCTTGGTCTTCCTGTTGTCGTCCCATATTCATGACCCCATTCACGAATTAAATCTCCGGTTTCGTCTTCTAATTCTGTTACAAATGGACCATTTCCCACTCTTGAAGTATAAGCTTTAATAACGCCTATTACTTCCTTAATTAATGTTGGACCTATTCCAGCTCCTGAAGCTGTTCCACTTGCATTTGGATTAGATGATGTAGTCATTGGATAATCTCCATGATCATTGTCTAACCAGAAAGATTGTGCTCCTTCAATAATGATTAAGTCATCTTTTTCAATTGCTTCATCAATAATAGGATGTACATCTGTAATAAATTCTTGTATGGTTTTTTTATACTTCATACAATATTCATATTCTTCTTCGGTTGTGATAAGTGGAAATTTTTCTTCTTCATAAATGCCTTTTTCTATTAATTTATTAGCTTCTGCTACCAACACATTATACACCTTTAGATTCTCTGTAATTTTGTGTTTCAATTCCTTATCTTCCACAAATAAATCACACATTCTTAAATTGGTACGTCTTGCTTTTTCTTCATAAGTTGTTCCAACCCCTCTACCTGTTGTTCCCACTTTATTTTCTTTTAACATTTCATATAATCTGTCCAATTGCTTGTGATGAGGTAAGGTTATATGGGTTCTTTGACTGACAACAAAATTGTCTTTTTCTACTTTTATCCCCGCTTCTCTCATTTGCTCGATTTCTTCTGATAATACTTTTAGGTCAGCTACCACTCCTGGTCCAATTACAGAAAGTACCTCTGGTCTAATAATAGCAGATGGTAATAAATGCATCGCATATTTTTTACCATTAGCTACTACCGTATGACCAGCATTACTTCCTCCTGTTGCTCTTATTACAATAGTTGCCTCTTTTGCTTCATAATGTACTGCTCTTCCTTTTCCTTCATCTCCATATTGAAGACCTATTATCATTTTTACAGACATATTTCTTTCTCCTTTTTACTATATTTCTTTGTACTTTCTCTCTTTTTACTTTTGCATTATATCATTGTCATTTTATGAAGTCAATTATTGTAGAATTTAAACTTTAATTTTTAGGAGAATTTATTACTGTTCATCTATGTAGTTATTTTTATATTGAAAGTTTATACGATTAAACTGTAACGAGAACTTTCCTAGAATATAAAAAATTGCCAAAAAGGTCCGTCCCCTTTGGCAACAATTTACTTTTTTATTTTGTTATCCATTTTACTAAATCTAAATTGGCTGGTTCTAATAACATTTCATGTTTTGGCATCACTCTAAAAGTATATCCATAATTTCCACCAGTGGTTAATTCTATTTTTGAAGTAAAGAAGTATTTTTTGCTTTCATCATCTTGGTCTTCTAATTTCATTGGTGTGATACTAACATTTTCAACCACTCCATTTTCTAGTATCTTACCATAATATACTTCTACTGTGATATTTTCCACATCAATATTTGGTAATACCACTTCACAAGCTACCTCTATGTTATTTCCAGCATCAATGGTAATGTTATCTAAATTATTAACCTGTGTAATCTTAATATCTTTCCAATTCATATATAAGTCTTTTTTCCAAGAATTATAACCTGCCACATTATCAACATCTGCATAATATTTTTTGGTTAGATTACAAAGTGGTATGTATAAATGATTGGTATAGTCTACTAACATTCTTGCTGTACTATATTTTCCACCTGTTGTGATAATAGAATTTTTCATCAATTCCATCCATTTTTTAGATAATCCATTTTTATCTTTTTCATAATAGGTTGGTATGATCTTTTCTTCTAAGGTACGATACATACTTTGACTATCTGCCATATCTTGTGCTTCATAAGATTCATATTCTGCATTACTTCCAATTGTCCAACCATTGGTTTGTGTATAACCTTCTGCCCACCATCCATCTAAAACACTAAAGTTAATAACGCCATTAACAGACGCTTTTTGTCCACTTGTTCCAGAAGCTTCCATTGGTCTTCTTGGGTTATTTAGCCATACATCAACACCACTAATTAAATATCTTGACATAGCTATGTTATAGTTTTCTAAGATAAAGATTTTTCCTTTAAACTGTGGCATCATAGATACTTCATGAATATATTTAATTAAATCTTGTCCTTCTTTATCAGCTGGATGCGCTTTTCCTGCAAATATAATTTGTACAGGTCTATCAGCATTATTTAATATTTGTGTAATTCTTTCTAAATCTTTAAAAATTAAAGTTGCTCTTTTGTAAGTTGCAAATCTTCTAGCAAATCCTATTGTTAAAGCTTCTGGATTTAATTTAGAAACAATCTCATTAATTTCTTCGTAGCCATATCCAGAACGTCTTAGTCTCTCTGATGTATTGTCTTTTACCAATTTTAACAATTTCGCTTTTTGATCTGTATGAACTGACCATAATTTTTCGTCTGGAATATTTTTAATTTTCTCCCATATATGATCTTGATGAATATTGTCTTGCCAATAAGGAATTAAATATTTGTTATATAATTCTTTCATTTTTGGTGCTAACCAAGAACAAGTATGAATTCCATTGGTTACGTACTCAATTGGTGATTCATTGGCTGCTATGTTTGGCCATATTTCTCCAAATAATTCTCTGGATACGGCTCCATGTAATTTACTTACGCCATTTTTCTTTCCCGCAATTTTTAGGGCTAAAATTCCCATATTAAAGCCTTCATCTAAGTCAATTCCTGGCTTCATTCCTAAACGTAAAAAATCTTCTCGGGAAAGCCCTAATCTTGGCCAAAAGTCTTTAAAATATTTTTCTACTAACGCTAATGGAAAAATATCATTTCCTGCTGGTACTGGTGTGTGGGTGGTAAAAACTGTTTTGGAACTTGCAATATCTCTTGCTACTTCAAAAGATACTTGTTTTTCTTTGATAATATTTTTTATAATTTCTAAGTTTAAGAAAGCTGAGTGTCCTTCATTCATATGATATACAGTTGGATTTAACTTCAAGTGTTTTGCTAATAATTGTACTCCTGCTTGCCCTAAAACAATCTCTTGGCGAATTCTCATTTCTTGGTCTCCACCATATAATCTTAGTGTGACATCTCTATCTTCTTCATGGTTTTTCTCAATGTCAGAGTCTAATAAATATAATTTTACTCTTCCTACATTAATTTGCCATACTTTTAGATACAATCTTCTTTTTGGAAATTTAACAAAGATTGTTAAGTCTTCTCCTTTTTCATCTTTTACTGGATTAATTGGCATATCATATAAATCTATATTATGGTATTCTGTTTCTTGTTGCCCATATCCATTTATTTTTTGATGGAAATATCCATTTTTATATAATAAACCTACTGCTACTAATGGAATTCCTAAATCACTTGCCGATTTTAAATGGTCACCAGATAAAATACCAAGCCCTCCTGAATAAATTGGTATGGTTTGGTCTAATCCATATTCTGCTGAAAAATAAGCGATTAAATCTTTTTTGTTTTCTGGGTATTTATTCGAAAACCATGTATTTTTACTATTCATGTAGCCTTCAAAGTTTTCAGCTATTTTGTCATACTCTTTTAAAAATGTGGTATCTTTGGCTACTTTCTCTAGTCTCTCTTGTGATACATGTTTTAAAAATTTGACTGGGTTTTTGCTAGATTGCTCCCATAAATCTTTATCTATTTTTTGAAATAATCTTAGAAACTCTGTGTTCCATGACCACCATAAGTTGTTTGCTATTTCTGATAATTTTTCAATTCTTTTTGGTAATTGTGGATTTACCGTAATTCTGTTAAATATGTACATTTACTTTGTTCCTCCTTTGTTTTTTTGCTTCGCTTTTTCTTCTCGTTTTCTTTTACCATAATTTCTACAAACAGAATCAATTTAATAACTCATTCTTAAAATTGATTCATCCATTTTTTCATATTTATATTATCTATTAAATCTACTTTTTTGTCAAATGTTTTTTATAAATTTTCTATTGTTTTTTATAACAAAAGTTACTGTTCAACCTTATAAATTGTTTTGTTTGAAAGTTTAGTCTATTATTTATGAAATACTACATAAGCGACCAGACAAGCTGTTAAGCGAGTGCGATTTAGAGCAACCGACAAATAAAATTTTAATTTTGTAGGTTGCTTTCGCACAAGGTATGAATAAATAATAGACTAAACTTTCACATAATAAAAAAAACTGCCCCAAATTTATTGGTAAATTCAGAGCAAATTATAGTATTCTAAAATATTCTTAAAATATCATTATACGTCACATACAAAGACAAGGCAATTAAGATAGCAAATCCTAATAATTGTATATTTACTTCTGTTTGTTGTTTCATTGGTTTTCTTCGGATTGCCTCAATCAATAAAATCAAAATCTTTCCACCATCTAAAGCTGGAATTGGAAGCAAATTCGTTACTCCTAACGATAAAGAAATCAATGCCATCATCTCGAAAAACTCTCTTATGCCATCAGTTTTAGCAACCACTTCAGAAATTCCAACTGGTCCCATCATTTGGTCTACTCCTACGTTTCCCGTAAATAATTGTTTTAAATTATCAATAATGGATAATAAAAATTCTTGTGTTTGCATACCACCATAAATACATCTATTAACAAAAGTATCTTCTGCTTGCTTTAAATTAATTCCTAATAGATAAGTAGTTTCATAATCTGGTATCAACTCTATTGCATACTCTTCTTCTCCTCTTTTTACAGTAAGATTTATTTTATCCATATCTTTTCGGCTTATCTCTTGTAATGCTATTTTAGTATCTCCATTAATCATAACATCATTTACTTTTAATAATATATCATTTGCCTGTATTCCCTGACGTTCTGATGGACTATTTTTTTCCACTGCTATAATTTTGCATTTTTCATCTAAATAAATTCCTGTTACTTTCGATTTTATTTCACTTGGCTTTATAAAATATTCTATGATTTCTCCATTTCTTTCTATCTTAGTTGCTATTTCTTTTCCTTCTGACTTAGCTAAAACTTCATTTAAATCTTTTTTACTTTTTATCTTTTTCCCATTTCCTTCTACGATTTTATCTCCTGTTTGTAATCCAACTGTTTGTGCTACATATCCATCTATAATTTCATCTATTTGATTCGAAACATACGTACCAGATGTAGCAGTTATGGTAAAATAAATGATAATAGCAAAAACAATATTAACCGTTGCACCTGCCAATACAATAGCCATTCTTTTAGGAATACTTGCTTTCGAAAAAGACCTATCATCTTCTGATGCCTCATCTTCTCCCTCCATGCTGTTATACCCTCCTAAAGGTATTAATCTTAATGTGTATTTTGTTTCTTTCCCTTGTTTTCTCCAAATAGCTGGTCCAAAACCAATAGCAAACTCATTCACTTTTACTTTACAAAGTTTGGCTACTACAAAGTGTCCTAATTCATGAATGGTAATTAAAACACCTAACAATATAATAATTTTAATCGCTGAAATTAAAAAAGTTATCACTTTTTTCCTCCTTTTAGTGTCCATCGGGGACGGTTCTGTTTGGACATTGCTTTGGAAAATTAATTTTTAATATTTGTTTTTGGCTGTCAATGTCCAAACAGAACCGTCCCTGATGGACATCTTGACCAAAAAGAACCGTCCCCAATGGACACAACATCTACAATAATGTAAATAGTGCATAGGCAAATGGTGCTAAAAATATTAGACTATCAATTCTGTCTAACATGCCACCATGTCCTGGTATTAAATTGCTATAATCTTTGATATCTACATATCTTTTTATACTAGAAGCTGCAAAGTCTCCTATTTGTCCCACTAGACTTAATATAATTCCAATTCCTGCTATAAATAAATAGGAGTAATTCATTTCCCAATAGGTATTAGCAACATAAGTGTAACCTAACATTAGTATAACAGCTCCTATTATGCCACCAATACATCCTTCTATTGATTTCTTAGGGCTAACTTTACTAAATTTATGATTTCCTAAATATTTGCCTACTACATAAGCGGATATATCTGTCCCCCAAGCAGCAAATAAGGCATACCATATTAGTATTTTTCCATTTGGCATGCCATTGATAAAGGCAACAAACATAATGAAAAATACAACATAGAAAATTCCTATAAAAGTATAGGCTATATCTTTGAAGCTTGTTCTCATATCTGTTGCAATTACTTGGGCAAATAATATGATTAAAATAGTTGGTACAGAAAGTGTTACTACCATATTTAGATATTCTTGTGGTACAATATGAATCAATGCTATGCTTAAACAACTAACATATCCTACCCAATAAACTGGTTTTGCCACTTTCTTCACTGCATTAAAGTACTCGTTCATACTAAGTAATGCTATGATTGCCAATGCCATATCTACTACTATTTTATTCCCTAACAAAAGAATTATTAATACTAACGGAAATCCTAATAAACCGGATGTAACTCTTTGTATATCCATATTCTTTTCCTTTCTGGAACGTTTCTTCTACCCTGCTCCAAATTTTCTGGTTCTTTTTTGATATTCTATAATGGCTTCGTCTAAATCTTTTTCTTCAAAGTCTGGCCAATTTTTGTCGATTACTAAAATCTCTGAATAAGTAGATTGCCAAGTCAAGAAACCACTTAATCTTTTTTCTCCACTTGTTCGAATAACTAAATCTAAATCTGGTTGTCCTTTGGTGTATAAATTATCTGCGATTACTTGTTCCGTTATATCCTCTACTTTTAATTCTTGATTTTGTACTAATGTGGCTATTTTTCTGGTTGCTTTTAACAATTCGTCTCTACCACCATAGTTTAGAGCAATATTGAAAGTAACACCTGTATTATCTTTGGTTCGTTCCATACATTTTTGGATACTCTTTTGCATTCCCTCTGATAAAGCTGAAATATCTCCTAATATTTTTACTTTAATATTTTCGGTGTCGGCTCTTTTGGCATACTCATCTAAATAATTTTGAAGTAATAACATTAAAGTTTTTACTTCCTCTTCTGCTCTTTTCCAGTTTTCTGTTGAAAAAGCATACACTGTTATATATTCTAACCCAATTTGATTCGCATATCTTACAATCTTTTCTAAGGTTTTTGCTCCTTCTTTATGTCCATAACTGATTGGCTTTCCTTTCGCTTTTGCCCATCTTCTATTCCCATCCATGATAATTCCAATATGTCTGGGCATATTTTCTTTCTGAAAATCCATGATTTTTCTCCTTTTTAAAGCTTATTTATTTCGGTTTTGGATATAAAGAGCTAATTCTTTTAGAAATTCTGCCTTTTCTCCAAAATCCTCTAATTCATCTATTGCTTCTTTTGTTATTTTAGTTAAGATGTCTTTTGCCCTTTGTAAACCATATTGAGAAACATAAGTACATTTTTCTAATTGCTTATCATTTCCTACTGGCTTTCCTAAGATTGCTTCGTCGCCTTCTTCTGATAAAATATCATCTTTAATTTGAAAAGCCAATCCTATTTTTTCCGCATAATGAGTAACTTTCTCTAACTCTTGTTCTGTACTATTTGCCAAAATGGCTCCCATTCTTACGCTTATTTTTAATAATGTACTGGTTTTATTTTCATGAATGTATTGTAATTCTTCTGGCGTTATCTTTCTACCTTCCCATTCGGTATCAACATATTCTCCTGCAATCATGCGATCAATTGCCTCCGAAAATTCTTTTACTATTTTTGTTTTTGGGGCTAATTCTTCTGGCTGGCTATTAACCAAATCTTGCGCTATTACCATATAGGCAAGATTAAGCAATCCATCTCCTGCTAAAATGGCAGTTGCTTCATTAAATTGTTTATGATTAGTCGGTTTTCCATGCCTAAAATCATCATTATCAATTCCTGGTAAGTCATCATGAATTAAAGAAAAATTATGTACCATCTCTATTGCCACTGCATAAGGCATACATTTGTCAAGGTCTTGCTTGAAAAGTTGATAGGTGGCTAATGTTAAAATTGGTCTTAATCGTTTTCCTCCTGCCATCAAACTATATTCCATCGATTGATTCAATATCTCTTCTGGGCATTTTTGTTTTCTGATATATCTGTCTAATTCTTGATTGATCTGTTCTTGATACTTTTTTAACTCTTCTTTAAAATTCATCAAAAACCCCTCCTTTATTAGTTAAACTGACATAACTTCTTTTTCTTTTACTTCTAAAATTTTATCAATTTCTTCTATGTTTTTATCTGTTATTTTTTGAATTTCATTTTCTGCTTGTTTTAGTTCATCTTCTGTTATTTCACCTTCTTTTTGAGAAACTTTTGCCATATCCATTCCTTCTCTTCTGATGGAACGTACCGCTACTTTTGCTTCTTCTGCCATTTTACGAACTTCTTTTACTATTTCTTTTCTTCTTTCCTCATTTAATTCTGGAAAAGCTAGTCTTATGACTTTTCCATCATTATTTGGATTAATTCCAATGTCAGATGCCAATATTGCTTTCTCTATTTCTTTTAAAATGCTAGCATCCCATGGTTGAATTACAATTAATCTTGCTTCTGGTACAGAAACTCCTGCTACTTGATTAATTGGTGTTGGTGTTCCATAATAATCGATTTGTATTTTATTTAAAATGGCTGGGTTTGCACGACCTGCTCTTATTTCTGTTAATTTCTCATGATAGACACTGATTGACTTTTCCATTTTTTCTTTTAAATTTGTAAAATCCATAATTTTTTCTCTCCTTTTTTCTGATACGATTACCTCTCTTTTTATGTATCAGTTTTTTCAAATTTACTTGCTTTGCTGATTTTTATTGTATTTATTGTTAAACGAATTCAAAGTAACATATTACTAGGCAAACGAACTAAAAATTTTGAGACTATACATTGGTACGTCGAGAAATTTTTAGTAAAGTTTAACGACGTAAGATGTTGGTTTCAATTCGTTTAAGATACGATGGTTCCAATCCTCTCACCCTTAACTGCTCTCACAATATTTTCTGGATCCGCAATTCCAAAAACTAACAAAGGCATATTGTTATCTCTACACATTGCAGTTGCAGTAGAATCCATTACTTTCAAATCTTTTTCTAAAACTTCCAGATAAGAAATCTCATCATATTTGGTAGCTGTTGCATCTATTTTAGGATCCGCTGAATATACCGCATCAATTGCCTTTCCTAATAATATTACATCTGCTTTAATTTCAGTTGCTCTTAGTACAGCTGCTGTATCTGTTGTAAAGTATGGATGCCCTGTACCTCCAGCAAATATCACAACTCTTCCTCTATTTAAGTGTTTTTCTGCTTTTCTTTGAATAAATGGTTCCGCAATTTCTCTCATTTCAATTGCTGTTTGCACCCTAGAATGAATGCCTCTAGTTTCTAAAGCGTCTTGTAAGGCTAATCCATTCATAGCAGTTGCTAACATTCCCATATAGTCTGCTGTTGTTCTTTCCATTTGATGCCCTTGTCTTCCTCTCCAGAAGTTTCCGCCTCCTACTACAATGGCAACTTGTACTCCCATTTCTACAATCTCTTTTATTTTGTCACATATTTTTCCAACTGTTTCTACATTTACTCCTGTTTTTTGCTCTCCTGCTAATGCCTCTCCACTTAGCTTTAATAGCACTCTTTTATATTTTGCTTCTGACAAATTTTTCACTCTCCTTAAAATATATTTTTGCCAAGCACATTTTATCATAGATTAGAAAAAAATACAGTACTTTTTTAAGATTTTCTTAATTTTTATTCACTGAAAAAGCCAGCAAAAAATTTGCCAGCCTTCCAGTGAATAAAATTTCAATTATAATATTCTAATCAAAAATGGAGTAGATGAAGTATAGTTTATAACTTTCAATGTTTCTAATTCATATAGTTTATATGTTATTTTAGTAGCTATTAATGTTTCATGTTTGTGAAACCACCTTTTATGCACTCTACAATGAATCGTTTCTATCCGTTCTACGTGTATTTGCTCCTGTTCTTTAACAAATTCAATTTCGCCAATTTCACACCATTTAATCAGTTTTTCTTTTTCAATTCCGTCATCACTAAACATAACTACAACTCCATCTATCTCCTCCTTCCTCATTACTTTTTTTAATTTTTCTTTTTTAATAATGGGGTAACCATCCATTTCGTAGTAATAACCATAATGTACGTTAACCATGTAAATATAACAAATTATAACTATTATTATCATGATAATGGTTAACCGTAATAATGGTTCATCTAGAACATCCAATATTATTTTACTCATAATTTTCTTCCTTTCAAATTATTTATTGTATTACATTTGTTAGTTCAATTAGCTACATATTTGCTAGATTATAAAGGAATATCATTCTACCCACCTTTCTATACATTTCATTTTAATATAATTTCTTAGAATTGTAAAACTAAAGTCTAACTTTAGTATCATAAAAAAATGCCAGAAGTCCATTATATACTTCTGACAAGTCATTTTTATTTTAATTGATTCATAACTTCTTCTGCAAAATTTTCTTCTTTTTTATCGATTCCTTCACCTTTTTCAAATCTTGCAAATTCTACTACTTCACTATCTGTTTCACTTAACAATTGATTTACTTTTTTATTTGGATCTTTTACAAAAGCTTGATCTACCAAACAAATTTCTTCATAGAATTTTCCAATTCTTCCTTGTACAATCTTTTCAGCGATTGCTTCTGGTTTTCCTTCATTCATGGTTTGTGCCTTTAAGATTTCCATTTCTTTGTTAACTCTTTCTTCTGGCACTTCTTCTTTTCTCACATATTCAGGTCTTGCGGCAGCAATTTGCATACAAATGTCTTTTGCTACTTCCTTATTTCCTTTTTTCATGTTTACTAAAACAGCTATTTTTCCATCACCATGTATATATTTTTCTACTAAACCTTCTGATTCAAATCTTGCAAATCTTCTGATGTTCATGTTTTCACCAATGGTAGCGATTTTGTCAACTAATACTTCTTGTACTGTTTTTCCTGCTACTTCAATAGATTCTTGCGCTAATAATGCTTCTACATCGGCTGGATTTTTTTCTACGATTTGTTTTGCTACATTCATAACAAAATTTTTGAATTCTTCATTTTTACCAACAAAGTCAGTTTCTGAATTTACTTCTACTACTGCTCCTATTTTTCCATCTTCTGAAACATAAGCTTCTACTAATCCTTCTGCTGCTACTCTTCCAGATTTTTTAGCTGCTTTTGCAATTCCTCTTTCACGTAATAATTCAATTGCTTTTTCCATGTCTCCATCTGTTTCTGTTAAAACTTTTTTGCAGTCCATCATACCTGCTCCTGTTTTCTCTCTCAAGTCTTTTACTAAACTTGCTGTAACCATTTTTATTCCCCCTTAATTTTTATTAGAACAAAAGGGGCATGATTAAAATTTCATGGCCTTTTATATAACTTACATGCCCCGTTTTTGTTCGCCCGCGAAAATTCTGTAAGAATTTTCTGTGGAATGTATTTTTTATTGTATAGGTAAAATCTTCGATTTTTCCTATACAATAAAGTAATGAGTAGAGCAGAAAAGCCCTACTCTTCTTAATCAAATTATTATTCTGCTGTTGTTTCTTCTGTTTGTTCTGCTTCTTCTGCCTTTTCCACTACTTCTTCTATGCTAGTAGCTTCTTCTGTTTCAGCAGTTTGTTCTTCTTGCATTTCTGGTTCGAAACTTTCTCCTTGTTTTCCTTCAATAACAGCATTTGCCATAACATCTGCTACTAATTTTACAGCTCTTATCGCATCATCATTTCCTGGTATTGGATAATCTAATTCTTCTGGATTACAGTTGGTATCTACTAATCCTACTACTGGAATTCCTAGTTTTTTAGCTTCTAAGATAGCAATTCTTTCTTTTTTAGGATCAACTAAGAAGATAACTCCTGGTAATTCTTCCATGTCTTTAATTCCACCAAGATTTTTTTCCAATTTTTCCATTTCTTTTTTTAGTAATATTACTTCTTTTTTAGGTAATATATCAAAGGTACCATCTTCTTGCATAGTTTCTAAATCTTTTAATCTTTGTACTCTTGTACGAATGGTTCCAAAGTTTGTTAGCATTCCTCCTAACCATCTTTGATCAACATAGTACATACCGCATTTTACTGCTGCTTCCTTCATACATTCTTGTGCTTGTTTTTTGGTTCCTACAAATAGAATGGTTTTCCCTTCTTCTGCTTGTTCTTTGATAAAGGCATACGCTTCATCTAATTTTTTTGATGTTTTTTGTAAGTCGATAATGTGAATTCCATTTCTGGCTTGGAATATGTATTCAGCCATTTTAGGATCCCATCTTCTTGTTTGATGTCCAAAGTGAACACCTGCTTCAAGTAATTGTTTCATTGCAACTACTGCCATTTTAATTCCTCCCTTTTTGTTATTTCTTCCACAAAGTTTCTACATTTTTTAGGACCTATCCTTCTCTAGGCACTTCCCTTAAAACTCTCTTTGTGTGATTAATACGTTCGCTATTATATCATGGTTTTCCAATAATTTCAAGCTTTTTTTCTAATTTTTTTATGATTACATTGTTTTCTTTATTTTCTCTAGTTCTTCTTTACTGATTTTCATATACTTCATAATTTTTTCTTCATCTTCTCCAAATTGAATCATATTTTTCACCGATTTTTTTAACATTTCAAATATTCCCTCTTTTTTTCCTATTTCTCTTAACTCTAACATACCTTTTGTTTCTCTTCTTTTTAATTCTTTATATTTTAAATAATCTTGATAATTAAATTCTCTCATATTTTATTGCTCCTTTATTATATATTACCATTTATCTTTTTATTAATATTTATTTGATAGTAAACTTTTTTTTATTATTAATATTACTAATTTAGTATAAATATTATTTTTTGGGATTTTAGATTTCTCGACATAAATTTTACTAATTTCAATTATATATTATCATTATGATAAAAAAATTATTCAAAAAACAGATTAACAAATTCTCATAGCTATCTTTTAGGAAAGTTGCTCCTTTCGTCGAACTTTCCTAGAATATAAAAAACAACTACTAATAAATGTAGTTGCATTTTACAATATTCTTTATTGTTATTCAAGCATTTTAAAAAAACAATTCTATTTTCCATCGCAAATTTTGACGTTTTTTACAAAATAGCACCAATCATCCCTGCATCATTACCTAAAACAGCAGTTTTAATCTCTATATTTTTCCTTGCCAAATCTTCCTTATTTAGTGTTTGCAATATTTGTTTCAATCGTTCTAAAAACACCTCTTCAAAATAAACAAAACTTCCACCAATTCCTATTACTTCAGGTTCAAACATAAAAATTAAATTTTGTATTCCAACACTCAAATCTTCCACATATTCAGACACAATCTTTTCAATCGTTTCATAATACGGATTCTCTGGGCGATTCCTTCTAATTATTTCTAACAATTCTTCTCCTCTTGTCGTTTCATCTAAATTCAAGGCCTTTCTAAGCTTGTCCTTAAAAACCTTCATAGAAGCATATCTTTCAAAACAACCTTTTCTTCCACAATGGCATGGTATTCCGTTTTTTTCAATCACCATATGACCAAATTCATATCCTGGTTTTTTACCAGCTTTTAATAATTCATTATCTAAAAAGACAGCTCCTCCAATTCCCGTTCCTAATGTCAAAAACACGCTTCTTTCATATCCTTGTAGACAACCATAGGCATGTTCTGCTAAAGCTGCACATTTTGCATCATTTCTTATTCTAATAGGTAAGTTGATTTCCTGTAATGCTTCTGCCAAATTATAATTCTTCATTTCTAAGTTTCCGCTTGTAATAACAAATCCATCTTCAGAACGTCCTGGCATTCCTATTCCTACTTCTTCTATTTCATATCGCTGTTTCAATTGATGAATCTCACTTATTATATACGATACAATGCTTCTTTTTATGTCCTGTTTTTCTTCCTTCATCAGTCTTTTTTCAGTTTTCTCTATTATCTTTCCCTTATCATCTAATACTCCGATTGCTATATGACTTCCTCCTAAATCAATTCCAATTTTCATTTTTTTCACCCTTTCTAGTGTAGCATTTTTGTTTTTATACACCATAGGCTGAGAATAAGAAGTTACCCATATATACTTGTACACATGGTACTAATACAACAATTACGAAGAATATCAAGACAGCTCCAACGATAGCATACACTACTTGTGGTAATGCCTTCATAATCTTAGTCATAATATTGTCAATATCAATTTCCATATATTCTACTAATTTTTCCATCATTTCTGTTAAGTCTGTTTGCATACCTATTTTCAACATTTCTGTTATCATTGGTTTGGCTAATCCTGACTTCTCAAATGGTTCAATCCAAGAGGATCCTGTCAAAATATTGTTAATCGATGTTTCTATAATGGATAGCATAACATAATTTTTAATGACATTTTTACTAACCTCAATAGAATCTTGTATTCTCATGCCATTTTTCATGTTTAATAACATAGCTTTTAAAAATCTTGAAAAATCCAAAGCAAATATTAATTCTCCAAAGATTGGCATTTTATATTTAAAATAATGGTAATTATATTTTCCTTTTGGTGTACGAACATAAAAGACAATCGCTCCTACGATAGCAAGGATAATGAGAGTCGGTATATACCAGTAGAGAATAACTTGATCTATAAATCCTGCAAACCATATGGTTATAGCTGGTAACTCTTCTTCCGTTCCTAATTCATCAAAAATTCCTTGAATGGCTGGAATGGCTACTAATGTTCCTACTACTAACATAACTAATAACAAAACAAATTGTATGATATTCGGAATTAAGATCGATCTTAATTTTTTATTTAAAGCCTCTGTTTCATCTAAATATTTAACGGCTTGTTCTAAGGAACTGGTAAGAGATCCAGATAATTCCCCTACTTTTATCATATTGACATAGATATAAGGAAATACATTCTCATAATATTCCATCGTAGTATACATATTTTCTCCGGCTTCGACTCCAGCTAAAATATCTTCTAAAATACCTTTAAAAGATACATTTTCTGTACTTTTTATAATGGTATCTAACGCATGAATATTATTGAAATTCGCCTTTTTTAACAAATAAAAATTTTGTGTAAATACTACCAAATCTCTTTGTGTTATTTTTTCCGTTTTCGCAAAATATAAATTGACTTTTTCTTTTGTCGTTAGCGTTTTCTTCTGAACTCCTAATTGTGTGGTATTTACATTTTTCATAATTTCTTGTACATCTGTAACATTTCTCTTTTGTTTCTTTTGCTTATTGTTGGAACGGTAAGAAATTTGCTCTATCGAAATAGGCATTAAGTTACCATTTTTTAATGATTTTATTAAGTTTTGTCTACTTGGTGATTCAACTTTGTTTTTTACGACAACTCCTGTCTTAGTTACAGCCTTATACATATATATAGGCATTTTTTGTACCTCCTATTTTTATTTATCACGTTTAATCTTTAATTGCATGATGGTTCTATTTAAGATTTCTAGGTTCTTTTCTTCAATTTGTGCTTTTGCTTGGTCTAGGGTGATTTTATCTTGTACAAAAAGCTCGGCTAACGAATTGATTAATCCTATACTTCCTTTTTCTAAGTTACTTTGTATCGCATCTTCTATTTCCGATACACTTAATTTTTCTTTACGAATGATACCTGCAACAATATTATCTACTACCATGACTTCTGGTACTAAAACTAATTTTCCATTCGTTCCTGGTAATAATCTTTGTGAAACTACCAATTTTAATAAAGCAGATAATAGATATTTTACACTCGCTTGGTCTCTTACTTCATAGAAGTTAATCATTCTGTCTATGGTTTCTGCACAAGATTTGGTATGCAAGGTTCCTATTACTAAGTGACCAGATTCTGCCATTTCAATCGCTGCTTCCATTGTTACTTTATCACGAATTTCTCCAATGACTAGAATATCACAATCTTCTCTTAGTGAGTTTTTAACACCATCACTAAAAGTTAAACTATCTCTTCCTTTTCCTATTTCTTTTTGTACAATTAAGGATTTTTTAGAGTGATGTTTATATTCTACTGGGTTTTCTAGTGTTAAGATTTTTTTATTTTGATTTTCATTAATATGATTAATTAAAGCATTTAAGGTTGTACTTTTACCAGAGTTGGTTTTTCCTGTTACCAAGATTAATCCTTGTGGTTGATAAGTCATCCTTCTTACAATATCTGGTACACCTAAGGATTCGTATTCTGGTAATTCATTTTTAATTAATCTTAAAGTACAAAGTGGAACATCATCGGATAAAGAAATATTCACCCTTAAACGAATGTCTTTATATTCATAAGAAGTATCCAATTTTCTAGTATTATTAAATACCTCATCTTTATCTACATTTCCTTGTACCAAATAATCATAATATTCTGACATATCGTCTGGGGTTAATACTTTACTATTTGGCACTGGGACTAACTTTCTGGCAATTCTCAGCATGGGTTTATTATCACATATCAAGTGTACATCTGAAGCATCCAATTTTATCGCTTCATCTAATATTTGATCTAAATTCATAGCTTCCTCCTTTGTTTCCTATTAAAAAATTAATAGTTTTTTGTTTAATTCTTCTAAGGTTGTATATCCATTGATAATTTTTCTAATACCATCGATTACTAATGGTTGATAGCCTTGTTGTAAAGCTAATTTTCGAATTTCTAAACTAGATTTGCCATTCATAATGACTTCTTTGATTTCATCTGTTAAATCTAACACTTCGAAAATTCCGATTCTATCATAATATCCTGTATTATTACAATATTTACAACCAGGAGCATCATAGGTTGTACCACTTAAATCAAAGGCAACATTGTATTTTTCGCCGATGGCCGTGATAATTTTCTTTTCTTCTTCGTTAAATTTTCTTTCTTTTTTACATTTTGGGCATAACTTTCTTACCAATCTTTGTGAAATGGCTGTTGCTAAAGTACTTGAAATATCATAATCGGAAAGTCCCATTTTTCTTAATCTGGTAATGACTTCTATACTATCTATGGTATGAATGGTGGATAATACATAATGTCCTGTCTGTCCTGCTTGGATGGCTATTTCTCCTGTTTCGGTATCCCTAATTTCACCTACTAATACGATGTCTGGATCTTGTCTTAGTACGGTTCTTAAAGAACCTGAGAAAGAAGATTTTGCATCTACTTCAATTTGATTTAATCCTGGTATTCTAATTTCTACGGGATCCTCAATCGTAGTAATGTTAATTTCTGGACTGTTTAAATAATCCATGATACTATATAACGTGGTTGTTTTTCCTTCTCCCGTAGGAGCTGCTATAATCGTAATACTATTCCTTTTTTGAATACTTTTTTTCAAACTTTCTTCATTTCCTGGAAATCCTAATTCAAATATATTTTTAATATTGGAATTTTTCTTTAGTAATCTTAAAACAAATTTTTCTCCATAGACATTTGGTTGAGAAGATACACGAATATTATAATCATCATATAATAAGATTCTACCATCTTGTGATTCTTGTTTTTCTTGGTGCATATTAGAAATTGCTTTTAATCTTCCGTATGATTTGTGGTTGTTTTTCTTTCTTTATTTTAGCTGCTGTAAATAATTCGCCATCAATTCGATATCTAACTCTTAGTTCCTTTGCCATCGGCTCAATATGAATATCACTCGCTCTACGCTTCATTCCTGTTTTGATAATACTATCTACCATTCCTATTGCGGTATCATTACTTTCGGTTTCCATATCAAAGTCAGTGGTTACTTCCCCTTCGTAAGATTTTAAAATTCTGTCAATATCTCTTTCAAAGGTAATGTAACTGTCCATTACTAATCCTTTATTTAACAATAATAATCTAACAGCACTTATGTTTTTAGCATTGGTAGTATTGGCAAAACATACCTTTATTTTTCCAGATGCTACTTCAAAAGGAACGACTTTATTTTTCTGGGCTACATCTAAAGAAAAATAATCGGTTAATTTTACTTTTACTTTATCACCTTTTAAAAGAATTCCTTTTTCTCCTAAAATCTCTCCTATGGCTTCGATTAATTTATTAGGCTCGCATAAATCCAATTGATATAAAATATCTCCTAATTTTTCGTCTGGGTGTTCTCTTTGATATTGTAAAGCTGTTTCAATATCTTTTTCTTTTACAATTCCCCTTTTTACCAATTCTACTCCTATGGGTTGTCTTCTTTTTGTATCCATGTTTTTTCTCCCTTCTATTTGAAGTTTCTTTTGTATCTTTCCTTTTTATTATACTATAATTTGCTTGCTTTTTGTTGCCATTTCTTTAATTACATAATTTTACTAATTTTTTAAAGTATAATCTATTATTTTCGGTTCTGTTGAATTTTCCATTGTAATACTAACTGTTACTACATCTTTTCCATTTTGTATTTTATGGGTAAAAGAACATTCTTTTACATAAGTACATATTTTTACTTTATCTTTGTAAATTGCTTCATTTTTTTCTATAAATGTGTATTGTACACCATTATCAAATACAATATAATTGTCTTCTCCCTCTTCTCCCTCTTGCTTACATTCCAATACTTTGATGTTACTATGGTTGACTTCTTCTGAAAAAAAAGTATTAAATTTTGTGTATTCTGTTATGGGATTGATATTACCTGTTACCGCTGATGTATTTCGATAAAAGTAGGTACTAAGCATAGCTATACTAGCAACTACAACGGTTAATGCAATAACATATATAATTAAGGAAGTAACGGTAATTCCTTTTTCCGATTTCATACTAATTCTCCTTTGATATAATGGTTGAAAGCTCTATTTTTTGAGGTGTCTTTTTATAGTTATATTGAATGGTTACGATTACTCTTTTTACAATCCCTCTATCTTTGTTAGACTCTATGTCTGCATAATCTTCTACCTGAATATTTTTATAAAATCCTCGTTGCTCTGGTATTTCAGATATTTCAGGAGTGTTTCTTTCGTCTATCCTATCAAAACTCTCATTTTTTAATTTTTCTATTTCTCCTACTGCTATTTCTGTTGCTTGTGCTTTTAATTCTATTTCTTTGGCAGAACTATTTAAATGATAAGATAACATCGCAATTAAAGATACAAATATAAATAATACTACAATGGAAATAGCTATATCCACTCCTGTATATCCTTTTTCACTTTTCACATTCATATTAAACTCCTCTATAATTTGTGATAAATAGAACTAACATTAACATTAAAACATTGAAAGTTCCTAAGAATAATCCAATACTTAGCTTATTTGTAATTTGTTCTTCTATATGTTTCTTTCTCTTTTTTCTTTCACTTATTTTATTCATTAATAGGTATAGAGAAATGGCTAACAGTGTAAAAATGATGGCATTTTCTGTTATATATTCCCCTGTAAAGATTATCATGGTAAGAATCATTAATAAGATTCCTGTGACATAACTGTTTTTGGCATATTTTTTAAGTGTTATCGTATCCAATAACAAAACAATTATGTAACAAATTAAGTATATACCATATCTATAAATATTAGTTTGTTCTACTATGTATAGATATACCATATACATAATAGATATTACAATTCCATATACAGATACCATTTTATCTATTTTTCGGTTTTCTTTGTCTATTCCTGCTACTAATATAATGAATGTTAGATACAAAACCATAAAACAAAATTCAGCTATTTTGATGGCATTTAAAGTTTCAAAGTTGAATTTCATGACATACGCTATTCCTACAAATAGTATGCCTGATAATATTTCTAAAATTAGATAACGTGGTCTTATTTTGTTTTTGCAATATCTACATTTCCCCTTCAAAAATACATAACTAATGATTGGTATTAAGTCTAAAAAGCCTAATTTGTGATTACAATTAGGACAATATGAATGGGTATGTACGATATCCTGTCTTTTCGGAATTCTATAAACGGCTAGTGTATAGAAACTTCCAAATAAGGTTCCTATGATAAATATTAGTATGTAAAATGTTAGGTTCATTGTTTCTCCTCTTTTGCTTATTTTTAATTTTAGCCATACACACGTGGTGTGCGTATGGCTAAATTTCTTTTTTATTCTGTTGGCTTTAATTCAATAATAAATGTTGTATCATCATTTGTATTTACTCCAATATTTTTTGAATCTTTTGTTATAAATGGAAATTTTACATTATAAGTTTTTCCACCATAGGTATATTCTATACCTCCCTCAATATCTCGGGCATTTGAACTAGCATTATCAGCTTTAACTTGAATCGCTATGTTTTCATAATTCATTTCTTTTGGGGTAGTTACGGTTGGATCTATTTGATCTGCCATAATAGTAGATGCTGCTAAGCTTATTGCTTCTTTAATTTCCGCTATTCTTGTCTCTTCTCCAGATATTTTTGCTTTTGTCAAAATTCCATTATCACCTGTAAGCATAGCAATAGACACCCCAGCTAAAATTAATAATACAATAATTGTGATAACTAAAGCGATTAATGTAATACCGTTTTGTTTTTTCATCATCATTGTTTCCTCCTTTTCTTTTTTCTTTTGAATATATAAAATATATTTTGAATTATATGAGCTATCATATAATGTTAAAAACTTAATTATTTGGTACCCTTATCTTGGAAGAATTGTCCTCCAGACGTTGTGGTATTTTCTTGTGTAGAAGTGCTAGAAGTACCATTTGTATCATTTGAAGTCGTACCACTATTGGTAGTTGTATTTCCATTTCCTGTTGTTCCCGATGTTGCTGTTCCTGCGTTCGTATTACTTGTTGTCCCATTGGCAGTTGTCGTATTGGTTCCTGTGGTTTCATACGAAGAAAATGGATTGGCTTTTCCTGGTTTATAATTTTGTATATTTTTATAATTATTTAAGTCAGTAGAATCAACCTCATAAGTCATAATAATTTGGTTTTCATCTACTCCCTCCGCTTCTGCCAACTCTTTTTTCACATTTTCTGGTGTTGTATAAGAAACAGGATTCGGTATTGTCTTTGTCATAGGAACATACTCATATAATAAAATTCCTAACAATAAAAGGATAGCTAAACATAACAATAAGGCAATAATTAATTCTTTTATAATTGTTTTAGCCATATTATCCCCCTTTCCTTTTTATCGTGCTACATTCGGTGTATTTGTGGTATTCGATGTAGCTGTGTTATTTCCACCTGCTGTATTGGTAGCATTAGTCGTCTTGTTTGTATTAGTTGTATTGCCACCGTTAGCAGTATTGGTTGTATTGTCTTTATTTTCTGGTAATCCCACATTTGGATTACTGGTTTCTGAAACTTCTTTAATCGCAATTTCTTTACAAATAAAGGTTGCTTGTAAAGTATCTCCAGATGGTACCATTTTAAAATCTTCTATTTTAAATCCTAAGGTACTATCATTTTCAATGTCAGATATAAAATCAGTAATAGAAATATAGCTTCCATTTACTGTGAATTTTAGATTATAGGTACTACTTGTATTGCCTCGAACAATATCAATTCGTACAACAGCACCTTCACTGGTAGCATAATTTCCTAATTTAACCCATAATGTTTCTATCTCATATCTTTCTAATTGTCCGGCTGCATCCATACTACCATCGGAACTAATCACTGTTATATCATCATATTCTTTTTTAGTTTGTTCTAATTTTTTACTACTTTCTTCTACTGTACTAACGGTTTGTCTATAATCTTTTTCAGCTAATTTGCTAGCTTCTTGAATTTTTCCATTTAGTTCTTTATTTTTTTGTTGAATTCCCATATAGCTTAGAACTTCTATATTTCCTACTTCAAATCCGCTAACTACTATATAGATAGAAAGTATTAATAATAATCCAATTAGAATTAACATTAATAATTTTTTCATGGCAAATCTCCTTCTATTTTAATACTAACTACATTATTATCTTTTTGACCTGCTGTTGAAATGATATTTGTCAAAATTACTTCTGTTTTCATTTTTGCTACAAAATAACCTAATTGTTCATATTTATTAGATTGTGCATTAATTATAATGTGAGTACTGCTGGTATTCTCAATTGAAGTTAATTGTACATTTTCTGGTACAATTGACATGATTTGATTTAATAAATTAGGGATGGCATTTCTAGTTTTATTTCGATCGGTAAGTCTGTTATTGGCCTCTTCTAAATTTTTTATCATATTTGTGTACTCGTTAATTTTACTGTTGATTTTTTCATTGTCTGTTTTTGCTAACCCAATTTGATCATTGGTAGTGGTAATAGATTCTTGAGCCTGCCCAGTTTTTTTATTCATTTGATTCGCTAACAATCCAGAAAATGCAGAATACATAACAACTAATAGGATTAAAGCTATTGCTATTCTAAGTAATCCTGTTTCTGTTTTATCAAAGGGTTGTCCTAAATCCCAAGTAAACATATTGCTTGCACCATGTTTTAACTTAGTATTCTCATTTCCTCCTACCTCTATTTTTAACCAATCTGGAATTTTATCAGCTAGTGTCTGACTTTTAAAGTTCATTCCACTAATACCTTCTCCTATTCCCATCATTCCTAAAGATATAGCAGAATTTACTTCGATGTAATCTTTAATACTAATATCACCTGCTGTGGATTGGATAAAATATGGTTTTAATATTTCGCAGTCTACCTCTTCTAAATATTCTTGGAAATATAAATCAATATTATTGATTAAGGCAGCGGTTCCTGTAATGTAAACTTTTTTAATTCTGTCGCCATTTTCTCTTATAATACTTCTTACATTTCCCACTATATTATATAGGGTTGGCATAATGTCTTCTAAATAGGTAGATTGTTCTTCTTGTAGTTCTCTTCCTTCTGATGTATAAATGGTTGTATTTTTACAAATTTCATAAGCTTTTAGATACGAATTTTCTTTTAGATTGATTTTTGTTAAAAAGTCTTTGCTTCCTTCTTCTATTTTATCAATGTTATAAATTTTGTCGTCCAATATAGTCGTTACAGTTGTTGTATCCTCTATGTTGACAATTAAAGCATTTTCATGCTTTTCGATATCAATTAAATTAGGAATTGCCATAGAAATTGGTGAAATACTAGCTAATTTATAACCTTCTATTTGTTGTATTTGTTTGTTTAATTCAATTTTATTTTCTGCTACATGGATAACTCTTATTTTTTCTCTTTCATCCTGATTTCCAACGATAGCATATCTGCTTTCAAATACATTTGGATTGTATCCTTTTTCAGCACAATAGGAGTCAAATTCTGTTTTAATGGCTTTTTGTAAGTCATTTTTGGTTAATAAAGCAAACATATCAAAATAATTGTACATTTCTTCTGATAGGTTAATACTAATTGGTGTTTTTTGACTATAAGTTTCCTGAATAATTTGTGCAATTGCTTCCCCTAATTTATCATAAAACATTAAGCCAAATGCATCTACTTTCACTTTATCATGATCTTTTGAAACTTTTGCATATTTAATTAAATGTTCTTCAATATATAGCCCTAAGCAACTTCCATTCGCCATTGTTTTCTCCTTTTTAATTGATATATTTTTATTTTTTACAAATTTACAAAATCCATACTTGAATAATTTACACAGTTCTTCAAATATATTTATATTTTATCTTTATTTGCCAAAATGTCAATACATTTAATACACTTGTAACAAAAATGTAACACTTTTGTAACACTAGCATTTTGCTTGTATTTTTCGCAACTTACAAATAAAAAATCCATCTGTTTTCTCATTAGGATAAATCTGTATAAATTTTTCTTTTTCGACATTTTTTTCGAAAAAATCTTCTTTTATACAATCCAGATTCACTATTTCAAATGTTTTGTTCTTTGCCAAAAATTGTTCAATTATCTTTTCATTTTCTTCTTTTAGAATACTACAAGTAGAATACACCAATTCCCCTCCTACTTTCAAATATTGAGAGCAATTTTGTAGTATGTTTTGTTGTATTTTTGTAATTTCTTCTAAATCTTCTTTTTTTCTTTTCCATTTAATGTCTGGTTTTCTCTTAATAACTCCTATCCCTAAGCATGGAACATCTAGTAATATCTTATCAAATGTTTCTTTATATTGTTCTTCATATTGACTAGCATCCTTTACTTCTGTTTTAATAATTTCAATTCCTAATCTATGTGCTGTTTTTTCTACTAACTTCACTCTATGTTCATGTAAATCCCAAGCGATAATTTGTCCTTGATTTTTCATTTTTTCTGCCATATAGGTTGTTTTACCGCCTGGACTACTACAAGCATCCAATACTTTTTCATTTGGTTTGGGATTTAATAGGAATGGGATCAATCCTGCTGCTTCATCTTGAACGGTAAATAACCCTTCTTTAAAAGTATTTTTCCCTTCTATATTCTTGGCTCCCTCTAACACTAAAAAATCGTCCCTATCTGCTTGTTGTACCTGGATTCCTTCTTTTTCTAATCTTTGTCTTAATTCTTGATTATCAATCTTTAAAGAATTAACCCTTACATGCAGTTGTGGTTTTACATTACCATTCTGGCAAATTTTCTCCACTTGCTCAACGGAATGATCCTGAAGCAATTTTTCTACGATCCAGCTTGGCATAGAATTGGTTTTACTAATTCTTTCTATCTCATTTTCTATGGTAAAAAAATCTTCAAAATCCTTCTTCTCTACCTTTCGTAAAATAGCATTTACAAAATTGCTACTAGCCTTATGTCCGTACCTTTTCGCCAGATTAACTCCTTCATTAACAGCTGCTGATTTAGGCACTCTATCTAAAAACAATATCTGATATATACTCATTCTTAATATATTTAAAATCCAAAGTGAAATTTTTTTAATTTTAATGGTAGCATATTTTTTAATAATTTCGTCAATTGTCAATCTCCAAGAAATGGTGCCATACACAATTTCAGAAATAAATCCAATATCTCGCTGGGTAATATCCATTTTTTCTTTTCTTGCTTTGTTCAATGCTTCATCCAATGCAATATTAGAATAAGCATCGCTTTTATCCACTTCATACAATACCTTTAGTGCTATTTCTCTTACCTTATCTATCATTTTTCTCCCTTCTGTGCCATTGGGGACGGACCTTTTTGGCAATTTTCTGTATTGGTTTACAAGTATTTGGCAACTTTTTTACTTTTCTGTTGCCATTGGTTTCCTAAGTTTATTTGCAATCTCTTTACTTTCTATGATTTTTTATGATTTTTGGGATTTCCTCAGCTGTGCGAGCATTAACCACGCCTACCAATAAGTAATACCTTCTTTTCTGGAGGAAAAACCATGCAATCGAATTATATAATTTTTTACAAAAAATTTCTACTGGTTTTGTATATTTTTTCTAATTCTTGGAAAAGATACTTGTAAAAGATTTTTTGGAGGTTGATTATGGATATAAAAAAACATTTAATCATAACTGGTAATTCAACAGTTTCTTGGAAAGATGCCATTGTAAAAGCAATTGCTGAAGCTTCAAAGACAATTGATTATTTATCAGAAGTAAAAATTTTAGAGCAAAGAGCTAGTATTGATGGAGACAAAATTTTAGAATATTTTGTTGATTTGGATATTAGTTTTACACTTGATTTGAATAGAAACAAAAATTAAGGAGGTAGTATAAATGGATCCATTAGAAACAAAACAAACTTATCAAGAATATGTGGATAAAAAATCTCCCAACTCTCCTATTTTAAAAAATTGCTTCAATGCCTTTTGGGTTGGTGGATTAATTTGTACCATTGGACAAGTTATTCTTAATATATGTAAAGAAAGAGGTTTTGATACGCAAACATCTGGTACAATTGTTTCCATTTTATTAATTGGAATTTCTGCTTTTTTAACTGGTCTGAATTTATTTAATAAAATAGGCAAATTTGCGGGTGCTGGTTCTTTAGTTCCGATTACTGGATTTGCCAATTCAATTGTGTCACCTGCTATGGAATATAAATCAGAAGGATACGTTATGGGAGTTGGTGGAAAGATGTTCACCGTTGCGGGTCCTGTTTTAGTATTTGGTATTTCTGCTTCTATTTTAGTCGGTATCATATTCTTGATATTTAATACACAAAGTATGACTTTGGTTTAAAATTTTCTAAAGTTTGCCAAAGGGGACGGACCTTTTTGGCAACTACAATTTTTAATGTTTGTTTAGATTGTATGTTATATAAAAAACCGATTAACTTTTCTACTTATGAAATATATCTAATGTCTTATATGATTTGTCCAACCAGTAAGGAACGAAATTTTTAACTTACAATCTAATAAAATAATTGAAAGATTGCCAAAAAGGTCCGTCCCCTTTGGCAAACTTCGCAATGTAAGGAGATGATGTTTTGGAAAAGTTAGGAAAACAAACTATAAAATTTAATACCCCTCCAACTATTTTAGATTGTGCCTCTATTGTTGGTCCTAAAGAAGCACAAGGTCCTTTATCTAAATACTTTGATCAAACTTTAGATGATGAATTTTGGGGTGAAAAAACATGGGAAAAGGCAGAAAGTAAAATTATAAAAGAAACTGTCAATACGGTTATTTCTAAATCTGGCGTACCAGCTAATAAAATTGATTGTATGTTTGCTGGTGACTTGTTAAATCAATGTATTTCTTCTAGTTTTGGTCTACGAGAATTAAGTATTCCTTTCTTTGGTGTTTTTGGTGCTTGTTCTACCTTTGTGGAATCTATGAGTTTGGGTGCTATGGCAGTAGAAAGTTTTGCTAATAACGTTTTATGTGCTACTTCTAGTCACTTTTGTAGTGCTGAAAAACAATTTAGATTTCCGTTAGAATTAGGAAATCAACGTCCACCTACAAGTCAATGGACGGTTACAGGTTCAGGGGCAGCCATCTTGACAAAAGATGGGCAAGGTCCTTATATTACTCATATTACACCTGGCAAAATTGTCGACATGGGAATTAAAGATGCTAATAACATGGGTGCTGCTATGGCTCCAGCTTTTGCGGATACACTAATTACTCACTTCTTAGATACTGGCAGAAATCCAAGTTATTATGATGTCATTATCAGTGGTGACTTAGGTCATGTTGGTAAAGAAATTGCTATTGATATTGCTAAATCACAAGGTTATCATATTAAATCAAATTATAACGACTGTGGTGTTCTAATTTTTGATAAAAATGCTCAAGATACTCACTCTGGTGGTAGTGGTTGTGCTTGCTGTGGAACAGTATTTTCTGGTTATTTCTTTAAACAATTAAAAGAAAATAAAATGAAAAAAATATTATTAATTGCAACAGGAGCTTTAATGAATTCAACAAGTTCTCAACAAGGCGAATCAATTCCTGGTATTGCTCATGCCATTAGTATAGAAGTTTAAAAAAGAATTAAGTTGCCACTGGTTCCAGGTTTAAATGGCAACCTAAATTCCTAAAAGGAGGAAAATTTATGAATGTTAATTGGGCTAATGTTTTTGATTGGATGATGTTATTAAAATGTTTTATTACTGGTGGAGTAATTTGTATTATTGGTCAAATATTGATTGATAAAACTAAGCTTACTCCTGCTAAAATATTAGTTATTTTTGTAACAGCTGGTGCTATTCTTGGTGGTCTAGGAATTTACCAATACTTAGTTGATTTTGCTGGCGCTGGTGCTACGGTTCCTTTAACCGGTTTTGGCTATAATCTTGCTAAAGGTGCTATTGAAGCAGTCAGAGAAAGTGGCTTAGTCGGTGCTTTTACTGGTGGTGTTAAGGCTGCTGCTGGTGGTATTGCTGCTGCTGTATTCTTCGGTTATTTGGCTTCTTTAATTTCAAAACCTAAAATGAAAAAACAATAAGTACAAAAAAAAGCATATCCATTATGCTTTTTTTGCTACTTCTGCAATTTCTGTAAATGCTTTTGGATCGGTTACAGCGATTTCTGCTAACATTTTACGATTGATGGTAACATTTGCTTTTTTTAGTCCTGCTATCATTTTGCTATAAGTTGTTCCATTCATTCTTGCTGCCGCATTAATTCTTGCAATCCATAATTTTCTAAAGTTACTTTTTTTATCTTTTCTTCCTACATAGGCATAAGATAAAGATTTCATAACAGCTTGGTTTGCATTTCTAAATCTATAACTTTTTGCTCCATAATATCCTTTTGCTTGTTTTAATATCTTTTTATGTCTTGCTCTTGTTGTTCTAGCTGTTTTTACTCTTGCCATTTCTTTTCACCTTCCTTTTTTATTTAACAGGGAGCTATTAAACGATTCTTATTTTCTCCCTACGATCCTATTCACCTTTTCTTAATTTCCATAAGGTAATAATTTTTTGATCGTTTCTACACATGTTTTGTCTGCATACGCATTTTGAATTTTTCCTGATTTTTTTTGTCTACTTGTTTTATTGGCTAATAAGTGTCTTCTGTTTGATTTTGTTCTTTTTACTTTTCCTGTGGCTGTTAATGAATATCTTTTTTTAGCAGCTTTGTTTGTTTTTAGTTTTGGCATAATGATAACTCCTTTCGTTTTTACTTTTATATTAGACAGATAATTTATTTATCTGCTTTTTTAGCTAATATGATAGACATATTTCTACCTTCCAATTTAGGTGCTTTTTCAACCGTTGCTACTTCTTCTAAAGCTTCGCTAAATCTGTTTAAAACGGCTTCTCCTGCTTTTGCATTGTTGACTTCTCTTCCTCTAAATCGAACCGTTATTTTTACTTTGTTTCCATCGGTTAAAAATTTTCTTGCATTTTTACATTTAAAACCAAAGTCATGTTCTTCAATATTTGGCGTTACTCTTAACTCTTTTATTTCAAAAACTTTTTGTTTTTTCTTGGCTTCCTTTTCTTTTTTAGCTTGCTCAAATTTGTATTTTCCATAGTTCATAATTTTACAAACTGGTGGATTGGTATTAGGAGCAACTAGCACTAAGTCTAAATTTTTGCTTTCTGCTTTTTCTAATGCTTCCTCAAATGGAATCACGCCTGCTTTTTGTCCATTATCCTCTATCAATTGTACTTCTTTTGCTCTTATTTGTCTGTTGATTGGTAATTCTTGTTTAATTTGAAAACACCTCCATAAAATTTAAAAATTCTTCACGTTGTTACGCATATTTATTTTGTATGGAGCTTTTCTCCCTTTGGTCGAAAATTCCTACAATTTAAAAAATTTGACTTTGTTACAAGCCAAATCAATAATAAAGCCCTAAAGTACAATACTTTGGATTTATTTTATTTCTAACCTTTTTCCTTATTTGGATAAGGTGAGAAGTTTGACTTCTTCTTGTAACGTGTTATATTATATACTATCTTATAGCTTTTTGTCAAGCTTTTTGTCATTCGAGTTTCAAGTTTTTGTAGGTGGGGTTATCCTATATAATTTTTGAAGCACTGCGTAAGCGACCAAACGAGCTATTCGAGTGCGATTGGAGCAACCGACAAACTTTCTTTTATTTTGAAGGCTGCGACACACAAAGTGTAAAAAAATTATATAGGATAACCCCACCTACAAAAACTCGAAACTTGAATTTTTAAAAAATTACATAAATTAACACTCCCATTGTTTGAATAATAAACAAATTCAAAACATTAGAAGTCAAGAGATTATTCGTTGCTTCCACAACACCTAACATATCATCCTCTTTTTTGGTTTTATAGTGCTTTTGTGCTTCAAAAAAGGTTATCAATTCTGGTATACTTGTAATAAAACCAAGCAAAATCCCTATTACCACTTGTGAAACATTAAATTGATTACACAAATTATTAAGTGTATCACCTAACAATTCTCCTATAACATATAATAGAATTCCTGTTCCTATTAAAATCAAAATATAAAGTGCGGTTTTTCTTGTATTGCCTTTCTCTATAAGACCTTCTTTTTCAATTTGTTTTTCTATTTCTCTATCTTCTTTTTTTAAATACAATTTATGAACATTATGATCGATATATTGAAATAGTACATATAAAATTAAGAAAGCAGGCACAATAAGCAAATTGATTTCAATGTTTTTCCATATTAAGATAATAGGAATTAATATTGTAATAACAACAAGTACTAAATCTGTTTTTATAGCTCTATTGGCAAAAGCTTTTTTATTTCTGTTCATAACAATAGAAGCCATATATTGTATTAAATTAATAACATTGGAACTTACAATATTAAAAATGCTTGTCCCCATAAATCCTTTCATACTTGAAACACTAATCGTTAAAAGTTCTGGTACAGAAGTAGCATAGCCAGCAATATTACCTACTGTTTTAGGTTTTAAATTTAAGTTCTCTGCTAACTTTCGAAGTGTTATTACCAAGATATATTTTGATATTAAAACAATTAATCCTGAATACAAAATAAATTTTACAATTTCAAAAAGCATTTTTTTCTCCTTTAAAGTTGCCATTGTGCCACTGGGGCAACTTTCTCTTATTTTATCCAATTTCTTGCCAATTATTAGAAAATATAGTATAATTGCGTCATCAGATAATGAGAGGAGAAAAAAAATATGATTGATATTAAATTTTTAAGAGAAAATCCCGACATGGTAAAAGAAAACATCAAAAAGAAATTTCAAGACCATAAACTTGTTTTAGTAGATGAAGTCATTGATTTAGATGTAAAAAATAGACAAGCTAAATTAAATGGAGATAATTTAAGGGCAGAAAGAAAGAGTTTAAGCAATCAAATCGGTAGTTTAATGCAAGCTGGCAACAAAGAGGAAGCTGATAAAATAAAAAAACAAGTAAATGAAATCAATCAGAAATTAGAAGAAAATGAGAAATTAGAAAATACCTACGCAGAAGAAATCAAAAACAGAATGATGAAAATCCCTAATATTATGCACAATTCTGTGCCTATTGGAAAAGATGATAGTGAAAATGTTGAAGTACAAAAATATGGTGAACCTATCGTTCCAGATTATGAAATCCCCTTTCATGGTGAAATCTTGGAATCTTTAGGAGGACTTGACTTAGATAGTGCTAGAAGAGTGGCTCGGAAATGGATTTTACTACTTGATGGGAGATGTAGCAAGACTTCATTCAGCAGTTTTAACCTATGCTAGAGATTTTATGATTAACAAAGGCTTTACCTATTGTATTCCACCTTTTATGATACGCTCTGATGTCGTAACTGGTGTTATGAGTTTTGAAGAAATGGATGCCATGATGTATAAAATTGAAGGAGAAGATTTATATTTGATTGGTACCAGTGAGCATTCTATGATTGGTAAGTTCAAAGATCAAATTTTAAAGAAAGAAAATCTACCTTATAACATGACTTCTTATTCTCCTTGTTTTAGGAAAGAAAAAGGAGCTCATGGAATTGAAGAACGTGGAGTTTATCGAATCCATCAATTTGAAAAGCAAGAAATGATAGTCGTTTGCGAACCAGAACAATCTTGGGAATGGTACGATAAAATGTGGTCATACACCGTAGAATTTTTCAGAAGTATGAACATTCCAGTTAGAACACTTGAATGTTGTAGTGGAGACTTAGCAGATTTGAAAGCAAAATCTTGTGACGTAGAAGCTTGGAGCCCAAGACAAAAGAAATATTTCGAGGTTGGCAGTTGTTCTAATTTAACAGATGCCCAAGCTCGCAGATTAGGAATTCGTATAAAAGGTGAAAACGGAAATTATTTCGCACATACCCTTAATAATACTGTCGTTGCTCCTCCTCGTATGTTAATTTCTATCATGGAAAACAATTATCAACCTGATGGTAGTGTCATTGTTCCTGAAGTTCTAAGACCTTATATGGGTGGACTAGAAACAATAAATTGCAAATAAGGAGAACTATTATGCTAATTAAAAATCCAAAGTTTGAAATTTCTGCTGTTCGACCAAATCAGTATCCATCTAATGGATTACCTGAAATCGTTTTGGTGGGAAAATCTAATGTGGGAAAATCCAGTTTTGTTAATACTATGATTAATCGAAAAAAACTAGCCAGAACTAGTAGTGAACCAGGTAAAACTCGCCAAATCAATTTCTATAATATGGATGATTGTTTCTATTTTGTTGATTTACCTGGTTATGGTTATAGCAAAATGTCTAAAAAAGAACAAGAACAAGTTGGAAAATTTATTGAACAATATCTATTCCATCGAAAAGAAATTTCTTTGATTATTTTCTTAGTAGATATTAGACATAGTCCTTCTGAAAACGACAAATTAATGTATAATTACATAATTTCCTCTCAATTGCCTTGTTTAATTTTAGCCAATAAAGCCGACAAAATTGCTAAAACAAAAGTAGATGAAGCTGTCGTTTCTCTACAAAAGCAATTAAATCCTCTTGGTGATATTACTACCTTACCGTTTTCTTCCGAAAGAAAGGTTTATCAAGATGATGTTTGGGATTTTATTGAACCTTTTATAACCTTGCCAAAGTAATAAAAAAAGAGTTTCTAACAGAAAAAATTTGCTATTCGCAAACTTTTCCTGTTTGGAAACTCCTTTATTTTTTATTAACAACAACATTTACATTTGCATTTTTTCTCTTTTTTACAGTTACAGAACATTAAGATAATTGTTAAAATCAACAATAACCCTAATATTACAGCTAAAACAATGATTGCTGGTAATGCTATAATTATTGCTGCTGCTAAAGCTGCTCCAATAATTAACCCAATTACAAAAACAAATGCTGTTAATAGTATGATTGCTACTATTCCTAGACAATTTCTTCTTTTTGCACATTTTTCTTCTCTGTTGTCATAGCAATAAATGGTTTCTTGTGGCTCCATGTTAAAGTCACCTCCAATATAGTACCTTGTTTGATACTATATTGTATTATATGTCATTTTTTGTCGTTTGGTTACTTACCGTTTTTATTTTATCTTTCATAAATTTACCATATGATATTGATTTATGTTAATATTGATGTTATAATAACAATAGATACGCGATAACCAAGCAAACTAACCAATGTATTGGTTGGACTAAAACAAATCTGGAGGAAACTGTATGAAAGATTGTAACTGTATTTATGCAAACACTTGCGAATGTCCATCTCCATCAGACTGCACCTTTTATGAAGCATGTCTTGAAGATGATGTTAAAGTAGCTTTTGAAGGCGATAACGAAGAAGAAGATTTTGAGTCAGAAAAAGACCTCTCCACTTCTCGCTATCGGCATCATAACGAGCAAAAAGCTCGCTCAAAGAAAGCCTTTGTTGATGAGATGAAAGAGCGTTCTTATACAAAAAAAAGATGTACAAAAAATCAGAAAAAGCACTTGAAGAAGCGGCAGCGTAGAAGAGCAACAAAGAGAGCAACAAAGAGAGCAACAAAGAGATAAATACAGATTTAACTTTTTAAGAGGGGGAAAAGGGAGAGGCTATGCCTCTCCTTTTTCCATTTTCTTCGTAATTGCTTTTAAAGCTTTCTCTCTTGGTAGCATTATCACATGTTCACAACCTTGACACTTCAACTTAAAATCAACGCCAACTCTAGTAATTTCCCATAATTTACTTCCACAAGGATGTTGTTTTTTCGTTCTCACAATATCTCCCACTTGATAATCCATTTTTACAGCCCCATTTCCTGTATTGCTTTTTCAAATCGTTTTGCCATTCTATCTTTCCCTAAAATCTGCATAATCTCATACATATCTGGTGTATTCGTTCTAGCCGTTAAAGCCACTCTTAGAACGGTACTTACATCACCAACATGGGCCTTATATTGGTCTGGGTTTGCCTTAAACTCTTTTACTTCTTTAGCATAGCCCATCTCTCCTGCTAATTCTTTAATCTTATCAAACCAAGTTTGTTTATCATCAGCTACATCATAATATTTCTCCAAATATACGGTTAATATCTTTTTAATTTCTTCTTTGTCATTTATCACTTGATAAGGATATTCTTGTACTTTATCATAAAATTTATCATCATACATATACTCAATATTTTCTTTTACTTCTGACCATTTTGAAATATCTTTTCTTGGCTTCTTATTCCCTCTTTCAATACCAAATACCTTTAGTGCATAATCTTTATCTTGTAGCATTTTTACTAATTCATCATCATGTTTTTGAGCCCATTTACTAGCTTCTTCATAAACTTTCTCTGCTGTCATTCTTGAAATAACAGTTTTTCCGACATCTAGCAATTTAACCATATCAAATAAAGCACCACTTACACTCATTTTATTTAATTGTAGTTCAAATTCATCCATTGATTTGTCTGGATTCGCTCTTCTCCAATTTTCAAAATTTGAGTTAGCAATATTTAATAAATATTCTTTGACAGCTTCTTCTGGAATCCCCTCTTCTTCATAATAGCTAACAGCAGCTTCGGCATCTTTTCTTTTACTTAGCTTTCTTTTATTTCCCTCATCATTTTTCATGATTGGGGCAATATGAGCATATTTAGGAGCTTTGAAACCTAACTCATGAAATAATTGTAAATGTAAGGGAACAGATGATAGCCACTCATCGCCACGAATAACATGGGTTGTTCTCATCAAATGATCATCTATGGCATGTGCAAAATGATAGGTTGGTAATCCATCTGCCTTGATAATAACAATATCTTGGTCATTTTCTGGAAAATCTACATTTCCTTTGATTAAATCATGATGTTTAATTTTTCTATCTTCTCTTCCTGGTGATTTAAAACGAATAATATAGCTGTCTCCCTTTTTTATCTTCTCTGCCATTTCTTCTACTGTATGGTTTCTACATTTAGCCCATGCCCCGTAATATCCAGGTCTAATTTTGGCTGCTTCTTGTTTCGCTCTTATTCCTTCTATCTCTTTTGGTGTACAAAAACATGGGTACGCTTTTCCCTGCTCAATTAGATATTTGCTATATGCCTGGTAAATTTCTTTTCTTAAAGATTGTTTATAGGGTCCATAACTTCCTTTTTGATCCGTTTCAGAAATCATGCCTTCATCTGGTAGTATGACAAAATCTTTTAAGGCATTTACAATTCCTGTTACCCCATTTTCTACTTCTCTTTTTTGATCTGTGTCTTCTACTCTTAAAAAGAATACTCCTTCTGTTTGTTTCGTTAACTTTCTAGCAATTAAGGATTGATATAATCCCCCTATATGTACAAACCCAGTTGGACTTGGTGCAAACCTTGTAACAATCGCTCCTTCTTTTAAGTTTCTTTCTGGATATTGTTCTTCATAATATGCTATTTCCTTTGCCTCTGGAAATATTAAACTTGCTAAATCTTTATAATCCATGCTCTTTCTCTCCTATCTTTTCTCTGTTATTGACTTATTATATCAGATTTTTTATAGGTTTACAAGGTATTATTTTTTTCAAGTTACGGTTTTTTTCGTAAGATTAACTTCTACCTTTTGGCATAATATATAACCTATTTGATAAGAATTTAAATTAGAAAAGAAGCCTATACGACTTCTTTTGCTATTTTGACTATTTCGCTAAATCTTCTTGTTTGACTTATGTATTTCAAACTTTCAACATTCAATATCAAGTAATTTTCTAATAATTTGTTATATTCCTTAACTGTTCTTATATCTAGTAGCTTTATCATTTTTAGAGACTTCAAATAATATTCTTTCATATCAACCATCTCCTTTTTATATATTATATCACATTATGTTAACTTTGTATGTTGAAATTTGTCGAATTTTCAAAAATATTTTTATTCTATTATCAACAAACTATACACAATAAAACAAGTTATTTTCCATTGTTACTAACAAAAATCAATGGATGGGTAACAAAAGGGTAACAAATAGGCATACCATAACTTTAAAAGTCCTGGTATGCCTAGCATTTTCTACACTTCCATTATAATTGGTATAATCATCGGGTTTCTTTTAGTCTTCATAAAAATGTAATCTCTTAAATTCTCTCTTGTGGTTGATTTTATTGTTGCCCAATCTGTAATACCTCTTTCTTCGCATTTCTTTATTTCATGTCTTACCACAGACTTTACATCATCCATTAAGTTTTCAGATTCTCTAACATAAACAAATCCCCTTGAAATAACATCTGGCCCAGCAACCACTTCTCCTGTTGAAGAATCCATCGTAAGCACAATCACAATTAATCCATCTTGTGATAGATGCTGTCTATCTCTTAGGACAATACTTCCTACATCTCCAACGCCTAATCCATCTACTAAAATTCTACCACTTGGAACAGAAGTTGTTAATTCTGCTCCTTCCTTATTAATCTCTAATACTCTACCATTTGACATCATAATAATATTGTCTTTATCGATTCCCATACTTTGTGCTGTTTCGCTATGAGCAATTAGTTGTCTATATTCCCCATGTACTGGTATAAAATATTTAGGTTTGGTCAACGCCAATATCAATTTTTGTTCTTCTTGACAAGCATGTCCTGAAACATGTATTGTTTCTAAAGAACTGTATACTACTTCTGCCCCAATTTGCATTAAATCATCAATTACTTTTGATACAAATTTTTCGTTTCCTGGTATTGGAGTTGCTGAAATAATGACTAAATCATTTGGTGTTATTTTTACCTTCCTATGATCCCCCGCAGCCATTCTTGTTAAAGCTGACATGGGTTCCCCTTGACTTCCTGTTGTTATGATTACTAATTGTTCATCTGTATAGTGATTCATCATATCAATGTCAATAAATATATTATCTGGACATTCGATGTAGCCTAATTCTTTTGCTGTTTCTATCATATTTATCATACTTCTACCGCATACAGCAATTTTTCTATTGTATTTAATCGCTGAATTAACAATTTGTTGAACTCTATGCACATTAGAAGCAAAGGTTGCTACTACAATTCTTTTGGTACAATGTAAAAATAATTTATCAAATACTTCTCCTATCGAACTTTCTGACATGGTAAATCCTTTTCTTTCTGCATTGGTACTGTCTGACATAAGAGCTAAAATTCCTTGATTTCCGATTTCCGCAATTCTACCAAAGTCCATGATTTTTCCATCAATTGGTGTATAGTCTACCTTAAAATCACCCGTGTGTAAAATGGTTCCTGCTGGTGTGGTAATCGCTAACATAACAGAATCTGGAATACTATGTGAGCTTCTAATAAATTCTACTTTAAAGTTTTTTCCTAAGCTTATCGTTTGCCCTTGCATTACTTCTGTTAATTTCGTACTTCTTAATAATTTGTGTTCTTCTAATTTATTTCTAATCAATCCACAGGCTAGTCTAGGTGCATAAATTGGTATATTAATTTTTTTCAATAAATATGGCACACTTCCAATATGATCTTCGTGTCCATGTGTTATAATTAGTCCTTTGATTTTGTCTACATTTTTTTCCAAGTACGTAATATCTGGAATGACTAAGTCAATTCCTAACATATCATCTTCTGGGAAAGACAATCCACAGTCTACTACAATCATTTCATTTTCATATTCAAAAACAGTAATGTTTTTTCCTACTTCATGTAATCCCCCCAATGGAATTATCTTTAGTTTAGATGATTTGAATACAGAATTATTTTTACTTGCTCTATTATTTCTTCTGGTAGTTGTTCTTCTCTTTCTTTCTGTATTTATACTTGTTTTTGCTTCTTCTTTTTCCTCATTTTCTATCTTTTCCATAGAAACTCTTTTTTCTTTTTCACTTTTTATACTAACATTATTGGTTCTTTTATGATATGGTCTTGTTGTTCGCGTATTTTTTTCTCCTTCTTGTGTACTTCTTCTTGTCGTTCTTGTGGTTCTTTCTTTCTTTTCATAACTTCTCTTTGGCTTATTTTCTAATTTTTCTTCTGCCATAAATATTCCTCTTTTCTCTTTCTAATTTTTTTGATTTTATTAATAATTTCCTTGTTAGCATTCGTAAACATTTTCCTATATTACTATTAAATTACTTTTAGAAACAGCAAAAAATTTACTCACATATATGTGAGATATCCAATCATATAGAATATTTTTCTTATTTATCCTTTGAATCCTAACTTAATCCTATGTAGTATAAATAAAGTTCCTGTCTATGCTTACTTTTTCTCTCTTCTTAAACATAGAATAAACTTTTTCTAATTCCGATCTCTACTATTATTTGCTTTATTTTCTCTTTTCATACATTTTTTACTTAATAATAAAATCTCATTCTTTAGCAACTAAGCAATTCGTTACTAATCACTGTTTTTTATTATACTCTATTTTTCTTTAAAAGTCAAATTTTAATTTATCTTTTTATGTTTACTGATATATAATATGCTTGTGTAATTAAATAATTGCCATAGGAGGTAGAAGCATAAGAAGACGAGCATGTAGAGAATGTTACAATTGGATCAATCAGTTATCTGGTGAGGTCGTAAGCAGAAAGGTAGAAAATACTCTCCTTCCTGGTTATGGACAGACACTGGCTCGTATTTACACCGTAGAGTGCGTCCGCTGTGGACACAAGTGGCACTATCGGAAAAAAATCAAATAATTTTTTTGGGGGCTATGTTATGATGCATGCCCCTTTTTTCTCTATATAAAAAGAACTTATCTATTGACAAGTTCCTCTTTATTTGTATTAATTATTTTCTCCTCTACCTTCTGGAAGTGCATCTGAATAATCCAAAACAATTCTAATTCTTGTAATTGCTTTCATTGCTCTTACAAATTTGCTATTTTTAATTCTTTGCCATAAACTTGGTTTTGCTTCAAATGTTGTTTCTTCTACATATTGTTGTTCTGCTACTGGTGCCACTTCCACTTGTTGTGTTTCTTCTGCTACTACATTTACTTCAGGTTCTTCGATTGGTGTTGGAATAGATTTTAAAGCATCTGCTATTTCTATTCCAATGTAGCTTAACGCTTTGGATCTATCTTCAATTCTTTCCATGTCAATTTCAATATGTAAATTGGTTTCTAAATTATTAATTCTTGCATTTAATAATTTAATAGCATCTTGGTAATCTTCACTCTCAACTTCTTTTGCTTTTCCAACAATTGTTAAAGCTTCTATCATATCTTCAGAAAAAGTGCCTTCTGCTTTTTTTACTTTTTCTTTCCAATCTTTTTCTCTATTTTCTAGTTCAGTTGCTTCCAACAATTCTTTTAATTGTCCTGCTTGTGCTATATTTTGTTCTCTTTGTCTGATTAATTCTTCAATTTTTTTTGTGTTTTCTTCAAATTGGTTCGTTGCAAATTCAACTAACCCGTAAGCTGCTTTATATACACTTGATGGAAAATTTTTCTTTTTTGGATATTCTATTAAATACATTTTTATTGACTCAATTAAATCTTTAAAGTAAGAATCATCTTCTAATTGAACAATTTGTTTCTTACTCTTTGGATTAATTAATTTTTGAATTTTATCTATATTGCATAACATTTTTTCTTCTGTGATAACCATTCTCACATTTACTATGCCTGATTTTGACATTGTAATGTACCTCCTTTTATCTTACGCATGCTCGCTTTTTATCTCTTTCATTTATCATTATACATTAACTAATAAAAAACTACAAGTAGTTTTGCATAATTTTATTTTAATTTTTCATTACACAAATATTACAAAAATATTACAATATGTTTTTACTTTCGACATCCTCTTATTCTTATTTCCCTACAACGTTTCCATCGTTCGACTTTTTAGTTTAATACTGTCTTAATTTCTTCAAATCTTTTTATTTTTTGTGTTGTTGTTTTAATTAGATCTTCTTCTGTAACAGAAATTTCTCTAACATATTTATACGCTGGCATCGTTTTATTTACTTTTTTAACCTCTTGCCAAATTAATTCTTTTAATTCTTCTTTGTTCGAAGTATGATAGATTTCTTCTACTAATTCTTTATCATAAACAATTTTAGCACAAATCTTGTAATCTTTCTCTCCATCTGGCTTTCCATAAACAAAACTTTCTTTAACTCCCTCTATTTTGTTGATTAAGGTTTCTAATTCTTCTGGATAAATATTTTTTCCATTTTTCAAAACAATCACAAATTTCTTTCTTCCAGAAATGAATATGTATCCATCTTTATCAATTCTAGCTAAATCACCTGTATGTAGCCAACCTTCTTCATCAATCGTTTCTTTGGTAGCTTCTTCATTATTGTAATAGCCTAACATAATAGAAGGTCCTTTGGCAACTAATTCTCCGATTCCTTCTTCGTTTGTCTCTACTATTTTTACATCTAAGCTAGGAAAGGCTCTTCCAATCGAACCTAATCTCCTATATTTGTCATCTTCTGCTGCAATTACTGGTGAACTTTCTGTTAATCCATAACCTTGATAGGTAACAACGCCTAATTCATTAAATCCCTTTTCTGTTTCTGGATCTAAGGCAGCTCCACCAGATACAAATAATCTTAGTCTTCCTCCTAAATTATCATGTATTTCTTTAAATAATTTTTTTCTAATGTCAATTCCAAATTTTAATAAGAATTGACTGATTTTGATTCCTTTTTTTACTGTTTCTAGTTTTCCTTTTTTCTCAATGTTTTTCATTACTCTTTTATACATATTTTCAAAAAGAATGGGAACAGAAACCATCACAGTTATTCTATATTCTTTAATATTATCGGCAATATGCCTAATTCCTTCACAAAAAGCAATGGCGGAACCTTTAGAAATAGCATAAATAAAACCTGTCGTACATTCAAAGGTATGATGTAAGGGTAAAAAAGATAAAAATACATCTTTTTCATCAACTTTAATGGTAGAAGCAATATCAAATAAGTTAGCACAAATATTTTTATGGGATAAAGCTACTGCTTTTGACATAGCTGTTGTTCCAGAGGTAAATAGCATAATTGCCATTTCTTCGGCATTTATTTTAGCATCTAAAAAATTTCTATTTCCCTTTTCTATTAATTCTTTACCTTTGCTCACTAATTCTACTTGCGAATAAATACCGTCCTCTTGTTTTTCTAAGTCCATAGAAATAAAGAATTTTAGATTCGTATTATTTTTTTCTTTTATTTCTTTCATAATGGCATCATATTTATTAGAATAGAAAATCGCATCCGCTTCAGAACGAATGATTAAATTCTCTATTTCATTATCTGGTAAAGCTTTATCTAGTGGAACCACCACACCTGTTCCTGCTACGGTTGCAAAATAGGCTAGTCCCCATTCATATCTATTTTCTGATATGACAGCAATTCTCTTATCTTTCAACCCCATATCAATTAAAGCCGTTCCTAAATTATTAATTTCTTCTCTATACTGTTTATGCGTAATTTCTCTGAATCTTCCAGCTTCTTCTGTTTTAAATAAATACGCTGGTCTATCGCCATACCTTTCTCCTGACTTTTCAAGCATTTCTTTTAAATTTCCGTATTTTGGCATTTTATGAACTGGTTCTCTCATTTTACCTTCAACCCTTCTATCACTGTATTTTCAAATTCTTTATATAACTTCATAATGTCTATTTCTTCATTTCTTGTTTTATACACTAAAGCCGAACAAATTAAAGCATATATTTCAGAACTAATCGCTTGTGGATTTCCTTTTTTGATTTGCCCTACTTCTATTCCTTCTTTTACGATATTTTCTATTTGACTGATATATTCTAAAATATGCTTTTGACATTTTTGATTTCTTGCTTCATGCCCCCAAAATTGACTTAGCAAAATCGTAATTAAATTTTCATATTTTACAACTATTTTTATTTGAATTAATACAATAGCTTTTATTTTATCAATATAATTAGAAAACTTAGCTGTTTTTATATCAATACTATTTTGTAAAAGCTTAATTCCTTCTTCTACTAAAAAGTTGAAAATTTCTTCTTTACTAGAAAAATGATAATATAAGGTCCCTTTGGCTACTCCTACGGTTGCTGTTATTTCTTCAATACTGGTCGCATCATATCCTTTTTCTGCAAATAACTTCATTGATGTTTCAAATATTTTTCTTTTCGTCTTATTCATATCCTTAACATCCTTTCCCAAGTTTTCTCCTAATTATAATTGCTTTCATTATATATTCTATTCTATTTTTTTGCAATACTTTTTATGTTATTTGAACGACTTGTTCAGTTTTAAAAATGTCCATCGAAGATGTGCCATTGGGGACGGACCTTTTTGGCAACTATAATGTTTAATGTTTGTTTAGATTGTATGTTATATAAAAATACAGTGACGCACAGTTTGGAAGGACACCTATTCATACAGAACAAATAGATTAACTTTTCTACTTATGAAATATATCTAATGCCTTTATATGATTCGTCCGACCAGTAAGGAACGAAATTTTTATATAACATACAATCTGATAAAAAATAAATGAAAGATTGCCAAAAAGGTCCGTCCCCAATGGCACAGTTTAAAAAATATCCAAACAGAACCGTCCCCAATGGACACTTGACCAAAAATCAGCTTTTTTACAAATTCCTCTTTACTTTTTTTAGCAACTAATATAAAATATGTTTAAATTGCATATACTAAGAAAAAATTTTGGAGGAAACAAATGAAAAACAAAAATGAATTAAGTTATCATGATTTAAAAATGACATGTAATACCAATCTGTTCAAATTTGATACTACGCAAGACTTAGAGCCAATTCAATCTGGTATTGGACAAGAACGTGGTATTAAAGCTTTAGAATTTGGATTACAAGTAGATGTAAAAGGATATAACCTATATTTAGAAGGTCCAAGTGGAGTGGGAAAAACCATGTACACAAAAAATTACTTAGACAAAATCGCTTCCAAAAAGAAAACGCCTTCTGATTGGTGTTATATCTATAATTTTGAAAATCCAAACGAGCCAATTGCTGTTGAATTGGCAGCAGGGCAAGGAAAAGAATTCAAAGATTCTATGGATGGATTTATCAAAGAAATTCGAAAAGATATAAAGAAAACGTTTAATAACGATGATTTTGAAAAAGAAAAAGCTTTAATTAAACAAGAGTTTGAAGTAAAACGTTCTGCATTGTTAGAAAAATTAAATCAAGATGCTTCAAAATACAATTTCCAAGTAAAAGCTGCTCAAAATGGTATTTATATGATGCCTGTTGTTGATGGTAAGGCAATTGAAGAAGAAGAATTCGAAAAATTAGACGATGCCATTAAACAAGAATACGAAGAAAAATCAGCTGTCGTACAAGAACAAATTATGGAAGCTATCGGTCAAATTAAAGAAATCGAACGTCAATCTGATAAAAAGATTTCGGAATGGCAATCCAATGTAGCTTTATTAACTGTTAATGTTCACATCAATTACTTAAAATCAAAATATAAAAGAAATAAAAAAATCAATAAATATTTAAGTGATATTAAACAAGATATCTTAAAAAACATATCTGTATTTTTAGAAGATGACACAAGCAAACAGCCTCAACCACAACAAGGACCCAATAACAAAAAAACTGACCCTTGCTTAAATTATCGCGTTAACTTATTTATTGATAATTCAAACCGCGAAGGCGCTCCCGTCATCATGGATACCAACTATTCTTATCATAACATATTTGGTTCTTTGGAATATGAAAATTGCTATGGTGCTTTAAAAACCGATCATACGATGTTAAAACCTGGACTAATGCAACGTGCTAATGGGGGCTATATCATTTTTCAAGCTAAAGACTTATTAGCCAATGGGATGTGTTATGAAGCATTAAAAAAAGCACTAAGAGTAAAAGAACTAAGTATTGAAAATGCTACAAATCAACAAAATTCTATGGTATTGGTTTCCTTAAAACCAGAACCAATTCCTTTAGATTTAAAAGTTATTTTAATTGGAAATGCCAATATTTATCAAACTCTTTTAGCTATGGATTCTGACTTCAAAAAATTATTCAAAATAAAAGTAGAATTTGAAGATGATGCTATTATTAACGCTGAAAACGTTCAAAAATTAGCACAAATTGTTCATGGTTTCTGTGAACACGAAGGATTACCACATCTTGATAAATCTGGTATGGCTCGTTTGGTAGAATATGCTTCTAAATTAGCAGGAAGCCATAACAAGCTTTCTACTCGATTTGATAATTTGACACAAGTTGTTGGAGAAGCTGCTACATGGGCAAAAATTTCAAAATCCAAAACGGTCAGTGCTAAATTTATTGATAAAGCTTTACAAGAGCGAATCGAAAGAATTAAAAAATACGATAGTAAATATTTAGAAATGATAAAAGAGAATGCCCTTTTAATTAATACATCTGGTTTTGAAGTAGGTGAACTAAATGGTTTAACCGTTATGACGATTGGAGACTATACTTTCGGAAAACCTGCAAAAATCACGGTTAATACGTACACAGGAAAAGATGGTATTATTAACATTGAAAGAGAAGTTGAAATTTCCGGGCCATCCCATTCAAAAGGAGTATTCATTTTAACCCGGATATTTGGGAGAAATGTTTGCACAAGATATTCCTTTATGCCTAACAGCTAGTATTTGTTTTGAGCAATTATACAATGGAGTGGATGGTGATAGTGCTTCTAGTACCGAATTATATGGGTTACTTTCTAGTTTATCTGGTATCCCAATCAATCAATCCATTGCTGTTACTGGTTCTGTTAATCAAAAAGGACAAATTCAGCCAATTGGTGGCGTAAATGAAAAAATTGAAGGTTTTTTCCAAATTTGCAAAATGAGAGGGCTAAATGGTTCACATGGTGTAATGATTCCTGTACAAAATGTTGATAATTTACAATTATCAGATGAAATTATTGAAGCCGTTAAAAATAAACAATTCCATGTGTATTCTATTTCTAGCATTGAAGAAGGAATTGAAGTTTTAACAGGCGTTCCTGCTGGTAAAAAAGATAAAGATGGCCATTTTCCAGCTGGTACCATTAATTATTTAGTTTATGAAAAATTAAAAAAATATGCTGAAATCAGCAAGAGAGATTAGGAGATTTCTTAGCTGTGCCATTGGGGACGGACCTTTTTGGCAACTTTTTAAAATCTTAATTGCATATTATGCAATTAAGATTTTTTATATTCCCCCTTATCATTAAACTTCTTATTTTAAAAACGGTTCTATCATCTTTATTTTTTCCTTATAAAAAACTTTTATTTAAAGACTTTACTTAAAACACATTTTGTAAATTAAAAGCGTATTTATCTTCAATATGTTCTAAAATAAAAACACTTTTATCCAATTCGCTAATAGACTCTTCATAATCTTCTGTTTCGATATAACCTTTTATCGCCACAAATTCTGTTTCTACTTTCTCTAATTCATCATGTTCAATAAAATAAGCCAATTTGTCGTGTCTTTCTTCCCATTGTTTATAAATATTGTTTATTTCTTTTTGTACCTTTTCTTTTTCTACATTTTCCTGTATCAAATTTTCTCTTAATGAAGTAAGTCCATTTGACAGATTACTAACCGTTTCTTTCGTATAACTTTGAGTTGCATTATCTCCAAAGAAAATAGCTATTACAATAATAATACATATAATCGTTTCTTTTAACATATTAGCCTCCTTTTGTGCCATTGGGGACGGACCTTTTTGGCAACTTCCATATATTTTTTATTAGATTGTATCGTATATATAAAATTGCCAAAAAGGTCCGTCCCCAGTGGCAAACCCGAAACCATTAACAAGATCACTGGCAACCTATGCGCCTTTTTTCTGACAGAAAATTTGTCCTTTTCCATCTATTGTTACCACTAATGCTTCTTCTGGCTTTATTTTAAATTTCTCCACTTGTTTTTTTAACCAAGCATAATTTTTTCCTAAGGCTTGTAAATTTTTTGTCATAATCTTTCCATCAATTACTAAATCATACGGTATTCCTTCATATTCTGGTTGAATTTGAAAATCCTCTGGAATGGTATTTCTTTTTTCTGGTTTTTGTATTACCGTTACTTGGCCACTTGTTTCTAATATGGCATATTCGACATCTCCTAAATTGACAACATTATTTCCTCGTAGTCTTTCTTCTAGTTCATTGATTGTAAATCTTTCTTTTCTTAATGCTTCTTCATTAATTTTTCCTCTATAAATTAAAATACTTGGCTTTCCACAAATCACTTCTCTTGCTTTTAAACTTTTCATATTAATAATAGAAATAATTAAGTGCATGACTAAAAGTCCTAATATGGGTATAATTCCATTCGATATGGGAATTCCTATCTCCGTCATGGGTATAGATGCTAAGTCTGCTATCATAATCGAAATGGCCAATTCAAATGGTTGTAATTGCCCTATTTCTCTTTTTCCCATTAATCGCATTACAACTAAAACAATAATATATAATATGATTGCTCTTATAAATGTAATTAACATCAAAACACCTACTTTTTTGTTTTTTCAAGTTTTTATTTATTTTTTACAAATTTTAACTTTTTTATACGCTTTTTTTTGAATAATTTTTTTCTTTTTGAGAATAATAATTTTAGAACCTTTGAAAAAAACACATGATAAATTTTAATTCTAAGGAGGTCAGACTTATGTCAGAAGCTCAAGGAAATCAAACAAGAACAGGTGGCTCTACGGCATGGCAAATAGTTGGTAGATTAGTTGCTTCCGCTGTGGTTTTAGCTATTACTGCATTTTTTACACCAGGATTTACCATTAATAGTTTTTGGACACTAGCAATTGCTGCTGTCGTCCTAACGGTTATCGATTATTTAGTTATCAAATTCACTGGTTTACATGCTAGTCCATTTGGTAAAGGATTTGTAGGTTTTGCATTAGCAGCTATTGTTTTATATGTAACACAATTCTTCGTTGCTGGTTATTCTATTTCATGGATCGCTGCCATTATTGGTGCTTTAATCTATGGTGTGGTTGATTACTTTATTCCTGGAAATCAATCTATGTAACCTAAGTAATCTAAAAAGAAACCATATCAATAATGTTTTATAGCATTACTGATATAGTTTCTTTTCTTTTATTTCTTTTCTACAATCTCATTTTTATTTTTATAAATACTATTTTTAGGAACAACTCCTCTAACAGAAGATAAGGGATAAATATTGCTATTCTTTCCAAGTACTGTACCTGGATTTAGTACACTGCCACATCCAATTTCTACTTCATCACCAATCATAGCCCCAAATTTTTTTAGTCCTGTTTCTATTTTTTCTTCTCCCTTTTTCACAATCACTAATTTTTTATCTGATTTCACATTAGAAGTAATAGATCCTGCTCCCATGTGTGCTTTATAACCTAAGATAGAATCTCCCACATAATTATAATGTGGAACTTGCACTTTATTAAATAAAATTACATTTTTTAATTCAGTAGAATTTCCTACCACTGCTCCTTCTCCAACAATTACTTTTCCACGAATAAAAGCACAATGTCTTACTTCAGCATTTTCTCCAATAATAGTTGGTCCGTGAATATAAGCTGATGGCATAACTTTAGCAGTCTTAGCAATCCATACATCTTCTCCTATCTTTTCATACTTTTCTAAATCTAACTTACTTCCTAATTCTAATATGTAATCATTAATTTGAGAAAGAACTTCCCATGGATAAGTTACTTTTTCTAGTAATTCTTTTGCTATTGTCTCCTCCAAATTATATAAATTACAAACTTTACATTCTTCCATTTTCTTTTTTCCTTTCTGTTGCATTGGGGACGTTTCTTTCCCGACATTTTTGTCGTTTTGGGGACACATCTCATTTAATATAAATTTTATTTGTTACTATATATTATTTTTTATAGGAATAACGAATGTGCTGTGAAATGACCGTAAAAAATCTTATTAAATTAGTTAGGGAATCTCACTTCCATGAGGGTGCTGACTAATTTCTATTAGATTTTTTAGGTCATGTAGCAAACCGAGTAATGAATATAAAAAATAATATATAATAACAATTATCAATTTACAACCACATAAAAATGTGTCCCTAATACGACAAAAATGTCGGAAAAGAAACGTCCCCTATCTTCTCATCCAATATTTTTCATACAATTCTTTTGCTGTTTTGGGGCTATCTACACCATCTTTATTTTTAACTGGGGCAAAATCATCTTCTCTTTTCCCTCTTAATATGGCAATATCATCAAAAAACTCAAAAGCATCAAAAATAAAAGATTCAAATTTATAAGAATTTGGTTTTTCTGGTATCACTTCTCTGCCATTTTCATCTATGTACGAATTTTTCTTAAAAGCACAATGATACATTAAGTGCTCTTTACTAACTTTTTCAATAGCATCTATGGTATATAAATTGCACATAATATGTGATTCTCCATATTTTAATTCGCCATCTTGGTCAACTTCTTCTGCCATTTTTTCTGGTAATTCCGCATATTCGATTACTTTTGGGTGTCCGTTCATCTTACAGAATACCCCTACTTTTTCATGTGGATTTGCTTTTACAACAGATTTTGATGCAATTTGAACATTTTGCTTGATGGCCATTCCCAATAACATAACATCTACCATTTTTAAAAGTACATTATCGACTCCACCAATAAATATCCACTTGATGCCTCTTTCCTTCATATCTGCTAAACAACCACTTCTTCTTAAAGAAGAATAAGTACCACCATTACCATCGGATGCTTCTTTTATTTTCTTTTCTTTATTCATTAACAGCTTTCCTTCTGTATCCACTAATGGTAATTCACTTTGTGTAAAGATAATGACACTTTTTTTATCATAACCAAAATAATTATTTTTTTCTAAGAAAGATAGCGTTTCTTCGTTATTCTCTTTACTTGTCATGATATACCATGGAATGATTACTTCGTATTTTTTATTGGCTTCTTTTAAGTTTTCTGCTAATATTTCAAATAAATATTTTCCTTTTCCATATACATCTAATCGAAAAGTTCCCTTTGGTCCATTATGTCCGAAGTCTACTTCCCTGTCCACCTGCCATAGTAACTACGGCATATTCTCCATTTCGAATTGCCATTTCTCCTAATCGCTCAAAATCTTCCTTTTGTTCTTTGGATAATTTGGCTTTATCTAAATAGGCGATATTTTCTATCTTATTTTCTCTGATTTCAATTTCTCTTTTTGTACTATCGTAAAGCTCCATAATTTGATGGAAGTCTATTTTATTAATTTGTTCGATTAGTTCTTCTTTTTCTTTTCCTTCTAATTGTTCTAACAATTTTACAATATGTTCTTGATGATAGGTCTTCAATAATTGTATTGTATCTTGCGTTTTATCCATCCTTTACCCCATCTCCCTTTCGGTCTTCCAAGATTCGTCTGTTTGATGATTCTTAATGATAATTAGTATATCAAATTTAAAATTTATTCTAAAAATATTCTCTAAGAAAAAGGTTAATCTATAAATATTTTGAAGAAAAGACCCTTAGGTAGACCCCAGTTATGTTTTTTCAAAAAATAGTTATAGATTAACCTTTTCTTATATAACTATTAAATCATAACAAACTTTTCTATATTATATGCGATTTTATCATATTTGCTTCTAATTATCAAGTTTTTGATTTAAACTTGTCATATTCTAAAAAAAACCTCCATATATTTAACTAAAGTTATTTGTACAAACATTTTGCTTCAAAACAAAGAGCGATATTAAAGGAGGTATATAGATGGAAAATACAAGATTGTATGAAGACATCGCAAAAAGGACAGATGGTGACATCTATGTGGGAGTAGTGGGTCCTGTCAGAACTGGTAAATCTACTTTTATCAAAAGATTTATGGATTTATTAGTTATCCCAAATATTGATAATGAATACAAAAAAGAAAGGGCAAAAGATGAACTTCCTCAAAGTGCTGGTGGAAAAACCATCATGACAACTGAGCCAAAGTTCATTCCAAATGAAGCAATCGAAATCACATTGGACAACAATTTAAAATTTAAAACCAGGTTAGTAGATTGCGTTGGCTATTTAGTAGATAATGCAATTGGCTATTTAGAGGATGATATGCCTCGAATGGTAAAAACCCCTTGGTCTGATGAAGAAATTCCTTTTGAAACAGCAGCTGAAATTGGAACCAAAAAAGTAATTGACGAACATTCTACGATTGGCGTTTTAGTTACAACCGATGGTTCTATTACCGATATTCCAAGAGAAGATTATATCCAAGCAGAAGAAAGAGTGGTTAGTGAATTAAAAGCCTTGAACAAACCATTTATTATTCTTTTAAATTCAGACGACCCAAATTCTAATTATACCAGAGAATTAGCTGATAAATTAAGTGAAAAATATAATACAACTGTTATGCCTACCAACTGTGAATATCTAACCATTGATGATATTAATAACATGTTTTCTAAAGTGTTGTATGAATTTCCAGTGGAACAAATTTGCATCAAATTCCCTCGTTGGATTGATGGTTTAGAAGGATCTCATCCTTTAAAAGCCGAATTATTCAATGAAATACAAAATGCTTTTACCGATGTACATGTTTTAAAAGATGTTTCTAGTTGTGTAGACCGCATTAAACAAACAGAAATTATCTCCAGAACTTCCATTACAGATATTCGATTAGGAGATGGTAATGTTAATGTTGAAATCACTTTGAAAGAGGAATTATTTTATCAAGTTCTTTCTGAAATTACCAATGTGGATGTTACCAATGAAGGTGATTTGTTTAGTATTATTTCTGATTTATCGAAAACGAAAAAGAAATTTGACCGAATTGCCTATGCTTTAGAAGAAGTAGATGCGAAAGGTTATGGTATTGTAACTCCTAGCATTGACGACTTAGAATTGGAAGAACCAGAAATGATTAAGCAAGGCTCTCGTTTTGGAGTCAAATTAAAGGCAAAAGCACCTTCCATTCACTTAATTAAAACTTGTGTAGAAACTGAGGTTTCTCCTATTGTTGGTTCCGAAAAACAATCGGAAGAATTGGTTAATTATTTACTTTCTGAATTCGAAAGTAATCCAAAAGAAATTTGGAAATCTAATATTTTTGGAAAGAGCTTACATGAGCTTGTAAATGAAGGACTTCAAACAAAACTTTCTAAAATGCCAGAAGATGCTCAATGTAAATTACAAGAGACTTTAGAACGTATTGTAAACGAAGGTAGTGGCGGCTTAATTTGCATTATTTTATAAAACTATCGGACATTGTAACGAATGTCCGCTTTCTTTTTATATCTCATACTTGATTGCCCCCCAACTTTTCAAACAGATCCTTAAAAATTTCATCTACTTTTAAATCATGAACCATTGTTATTTTGTGTTTATTCTCTGTCAGTTTATAAGAAGTATCCTCTTTAATATTAGGGCAACTAATAGAACTACTCTCAAACCAATCTTTATTTATCATATACGCAATTACACTAATATCCCAGATAACTCTTCTTTCCTGTATGCCATGCACTCCATCCTTATAAAATCTCTGACATAAATAATTGCATAATTCACTTTTTCCTTTCAAAAAATGCTCTAATTCATAAATGGAAGTTCTTAAATTAGAAGCTACATTTTTACAAGGTATGATGGTAAGTTTTACTTTGGATGCTAATACTATCTTTACTGCTTGTACATCTTGTTTAAAATTAAATTCTTTATTATCCTTACTTAATAAACTATTACCACCAAGCCAAATTACTTCTATTTTATCTATTATTTTAGGTTCCTCCTGGATTGCTCTTGCTATATTCGTTATTGCTCCTATGGCTAATAGATAAGTCTTATCATTTTTATTGGCTATTTCTATTATTTTATTAACAGCCTCATTTTTTTCTTGATATCCCTCTCCTATATAATTGGTTGAACCTCTGAATACTTTTCCAGTGGTATCAAAATTTAACCAATTACAAATCTTGATAATCTCTTGATAGCTCTTCTCCGTTCCTTCTTGTATGGATATTCCATTGTCCCTATGATAGGGGGCTACTGTAATAGCTTCTATGTTAAATTTCTTTTGTGATTTTAATAAATAAGAAAGTGCAAATTGATCATCACATTCATTATAGGTATCGGTATCTAAAATTACATTCATTTTATCTGACATATTATTATTCTCTCATTTCATTCTTATTTCTAAAATTATTCATAATTAGAACTACTCAATGGTGGATAGCTAAACATCTTACCTCCTTCGGTAAACTGTCCACTTGGTATATGATCTCTTATCATATCATTTGAACCTTTTAGGAAATAACGATATTTTGAACTTTGGCTCACCCATCCTGTAATAGACACAGGATCATCCCACGTACTATCCACAGCATACCAACGTTCCTCTATTTGTACATAATTCCAAGCATGATTTTCAGTTTCTCCATCTGAATTGGTACCTTTTCCAATTACTAATGTACATGGTATTCTAAGTGAATCCATTAAATATTTAAAACTCCTTGCATATCCTTCACATACTGCCTCACCATTTATCATAGCACCATAAATGTTGTAGATATTACTTTTAGAAATGGTAGTATCATATTGGATATTGTCTACTAGATAATCATGTACCATTTTTATATTATCATAAGTATCTGAGCTTCTGTTTTGTAAAATTTGGTTTCTAACCTGTTCTATCTTATTAATGGCATTTTCCACTTCTTCTTGGGAAGAAAAGTCATCAATCAAATAATTGTCCTCATTTCCACTATTAATATATACCCCATAAGTAACATTTTTTCCTTTTGTCGTAGTTTCAATGTTTAGATACATTTTGTTAGGACTTAAATAAAATACATCTGGGTTGTCATAAGTATAGGCTTCAATGGCTGACTGATAATATTCCCCTAATAAGTCTTGCCCATTACTTTCTTTTAGCAAAGGACTAAAAGAATTTCCTAGTTCTACTTTATAAGTTCCTGTTTTCATATTTTCTTTGTTGCTTTCAAAAGCTTTGTATATGGTTTTAGCATATTCATCTAATTGGTTATAAAAATATTTATTAATGGTTACATGAGAATAATCTATTTCATTTGCTTTTTTATCTCCATCTTTTAAATCATTAAATGGATTCTCTAATATTTGTGATGTTTGAATGTCTTGATCTATGGTATTGGCATTTCCAGAAATGATTGTTTTTACCTTTTCTGGTTGTGCTGAAGTTTCTAGTCTTTTCCATTCATTCCAAAAAATGACTCCAAATAATGCAAAAACACTAACAATTAAAAGTATGACAATTGTCATGATAATTGTTGTTATTCTACTTTTCATAACATTTCTCCTTTGTTTGATCTCCTTTTTTATTATATCATACAAACTCGAAAAAGTCTAACAAATAGGAAGCTATTATTCTTTTATTTTTATTCCCATTAATCCAATTAAATCAAGTGCTTGCAAGGGATTAATAATGGCACCTTTTATATCAGATATACTAACAATAATGCCTTCTATGATACTATCTGAAAAGTCGATTTCTTTTAAAGATGTTTTAAAGAATTGCGTCTGTGTTAAATCCGCTTGTTTTAATAGTATATCTTTTATCCTATTTTCTTCAAAACTACTATTTCTTAATCCTGTATTTTCAAATAAAACATTTTCCATACGAGCCATTGATAAGTTACTATAATCCATATTGGTTTCTATAAAACTTACATGATCTATTCTACTTTCTATAAAATTACAACCTGTTAACTTACAATTATTGAATTCACATCTTATAAAAGTGCTATTTTCAAAGGAAGTATTGGAAAAATTGCAATGGTTGAATTCAATATCCATAAAAGTGTTTTTTTCTAAATTGCTTTCTATAATTTCTACCTTGTTTATGATCGCTTTCCTTATGGTAATATCTTTACATGTTATCTTTTCTTCTTTCTTATTTTCAATCGTAATATTTTCGATTTCTTCTTCATCTTTTAACATATTTAATAAATTGTCTATTTTTATAAGATTCTCTAACTCTATATTTTGTGGTTTTGCTATTTTCATTTTTGGCATCCTCTTTCTTCCCCTTTCTCTAAATCTTAAGTTGCTATCTTACTTGCTTAATGTCTTAATTGCATTTTCTTTATTTCTTTTTTATATGAATTTTTTACAATCTTATTTGTCATAATGTATAGGAATCATTACTCAAAAAATTCATTACTAAATCTATAATAACTTCTTTTTCTTTTGGATTAGATTCTGCTATTAATAATGTCAGTGCTGCTAAAGTATTGTTATCTATTGTTTGCTTTCCATTTTTGTATAATATACCATAAAAGTTCAAAAAGTATATAAATAAAGTAGCTGCAATTCGTTTATTTCCATCTGCAAATACATGGTTTTTGACTATCAAATATAAGAAATTTGCTCCTTTTTCCTCTACACTTTTATAATATCCTCTCCTCCAAAACTTTGATAAATATTACCTATAATGGATTCTAATCCTTTATCTCTTTCTACTGCAAATAACGAACTTTCTTCTTTAAATCTTAACTTATTTATTACTTCCCTACATTCGCTATATTCTATTTTTCTTTCATCTATATTTCCGTCTATTTTCTTTAATGTTCTATGGTCATAATCATCAAGTAAATCAAGTGCTTTTGAATAATCTCCAATTACTTTTAATATTTCTTTTGCGTCATTTCCTTCTAATCTTTCATCTATTCTATTTGCTATATCTATTAGTTTTATTGTCTTTTCTAAATATTCTAATCTTTTCTGATTTACTGCATATCCTTTTAACATGTAATCTTTTAAAATCTTAGTAGCCCATTTTCTAAATAAAATACCATTTTTTGATTTTACGCGATATCCAACAGATATAATCATATCTAAATTATAATAATTAGTTGGTTTATCAGCAAATTAGGAATTTCCGAATTTAGTCATTGTTTCAGTTTCTACTAATTCTTCCTCTTTATATATATTTTTTATATGTTCATTAATAGTAGATTTAGCTTTTTCAAATAGTTTTGACATTTGTTCTTGTGTAAGCCATACCGTTTCATCTTTTAGATTTACTTCTAATTTTACTCCTTGATTTTCAAATAAAATAATTTCATTTTTTTCGTTCATAAGAACACATCCTTTTCTAATAAATTTTAGTTCTTACTATATTTATTACTACTTTTTCTTCTTCCTCTATTACAAATTTATTATAGAACTATTGTTTGTATTTTATATCATATTTACCTACTTGTCAATAACTTTTTTATTTAAGTTTCGGTTTTTTAATTTATTTCTTTTTTCAAAAAAATATTTAATAGTATATTTTGTATTTTTTTACAAATACTATTAAAAATTATGAAAAGCGGATTAACAAATTCTAAAAAACAAAGGTTTTAAGAATTTGTAGCATTCGCATAACTATCTTCTAAGGAATGTTTCTACTTTTAATCGAACTTTCCTAGAATATAAAAAAATAATGGAGAAAACTATGGATTTTAAAAATTTATTTTACTCTATGTTTGCTTACACTCCTCCCGTAGACTATAACTTCAGTTTACCAGAAGATACGCAAACAACCGAAACAAATGACAACCAAGTCCAAGAACCAGAGGAAAAAGTAAACATCTTTCCTAGTTTAAATGTAAATCTGGAATATATGAGAACCAAATACAATCTTCTCATCAACAGTGATGTTATCCTAAGACAATTCACCATTAATGCGAGAGGAAAGCAATACAATGCTTTCTTAGTCTATATTGATGGAATGGTGGATTCTGAAATTATGGATAAATTCATTTTAGAACCCCTAATGTTACGAAATAAAAGTAATCTATATGATGGAACACAAAACAAAGTCATATCAGAAGCAGTTGCTAATAACATTACGGTTCGTAAAGTAAAAAAATTCGATTTATCCAATTACTTAATGGGATGTCTAATGCCACAAAATGCGGTTAAAGAAGTAACTGATTTTGATGCCGTAGCAAATGGTATTAATTCACGGAAATTGTGCTTTATTTGTTGACACCTTAAATTTAGCTCTTGACATTGAAGTAAAAGGATTTAAACAAAGAAGTGTAGACAGTCCTAATAATGAAATTGTCATCAAAGGACCTCATGAAGCTTTTGTTGAAAACATTAGAACCAATACTTCTTTAATTCGAAGAATTGTAAATAATGAAAATTTAATTATTGAAAATTTAGAAGTTGGTAAAATTACAAAAACGAAATGTGCCGTCTGTTATATGAAAAATATCACCAATTCAGATTTAGTAAATGAGGTAAAATACCGTTTAAATAACTTAGATATTGATTCTCTATTATCGGCTGGTGAACTAGAACAATTATTAGTAGAATCCAATGCTTTAGGCATTCCCGAAATGATTTCTACGGAAAGACCTGATAAAGCAAGTAAATTTTTATTAAAAGGAAGAGTCGTTGTCATTGTCAATGGAACGCCTTATGGTATCATTATGCCTGCTATTTTGATTGATTTTTTAACTTCTCCAGAAGACACGAATACGAAAGTAGATTTTGCTAATTTCTTACGTGGCCTTAGATTTCTAGCAGCTTTTATCACCTTACTTTTACCAGGTCTTTACGTTGCTTTATCTTCTTTTCATCAAGAAATACTGCCCACTGGTCTACTCTACTCCATTCTAAGTTCTAGGGAAAATGTACCTTTTCCTATTATTGTAGAAATATTATTGATGGAAATTTCCTTTGAGCTAATTCGTGAAGCTGGTCTTCGTGTCCCCTCTGCCATTGGACCAACCATTGGAATTGTTGGAGCTCTAGTTCTAGGACAAGCTGCTGTTAGTGCTGGTATTGTTAGTCCCATTCTAATTATTATTGTAGCTATGACTGGTATTGCTTCTTTTGCTATTCCTGATTTCTCTTTCGGATTTCACTTACGATTTTTCCGATTTGTCTTTGTTCTACTTGGTTTCATGGCTGGATTTTTAGGAATTGGCTTAGGATTATTTGTTTATATTAGCTTGGTTTGTAGTCTTCGATCTTTCGGGGTTTCTTATACAACCCCTTTTGCTCCTAGTACCAATTCAAAAGGAAATGGCTACTTATTAAATCCTATTTGGAAAAGAGAATATCGTCCTTCTTATATTGCTTCTAAAAGAGAAAAAGATCAGGCTAAAATTTCTATGAAGTGGAAATATCATAAATAAAAACGAAAGGAGTCAACTTATGACAAAATCAAAAATAGGAACAACAGAGGCAATTATGATTGTTCTTATCATAATTGTAACACACACCATCTCTGCCTTACCAAGAGACATTTTAGTTTCTACTAAATCAGCAACTATCATTAATTTAATTTTTGTTAGTACCATAGCCATTATTTTTTCTTATTTAGTTGTTCGACTAATGAAAAATTTTGGTGGCTCTGACCTTATTGATATTTCTGAATATTTAGGTGGTAAAGTTTTTAAAAACATAGTTGGTATCATCTTTATATTATATTTTTTGGTTAGTTCTAGCATTATGATTAGAAACTTTTGCGAAAGTCTAAAAATCATCTACTTTCCTATGACAAATATTATCTTCATCCTTGCTTTGTTCATCCTTGCCCTTTGTACAGTCAACAGACTTAATTTTAATGCTTCTTTAAAAACCAATTTATTAATTGTTCCTCTTGTTCTAGCTAGCATTGTATTTCTATTTTTTGCTAATATGAATAAATTTGTTCCTCAAAGAGCCTTTCCTATTTTTGGTGATGGATTATTTAATACTTTTGTATTAGGGCTTGGCAACTTAGCTGCCTTTGGTGGAATTGCTTATTTGTACTTTTTACCACCTTACTTAAAAGAACCAGAAAAAATGAAAAAAATTGCCTTAGTATCTATTGGCATATCTGCTGTTTACTTGATTTTATGTGTTTCCACTCTTTTATTTATGTTTTCCTTTTTTATTAACACAAATGAAATTACGCCTTTATATAATGCCACTAGATATATTGAATTTGGTAGTTTCTTTCAAAGATTGGAATCTATCTTCTTACTCATTTGGATTTTAGCCTTTGCCTGCTATTTAAGTATCACTAGCAAATTTGCTATGAGTATCTTTAAAAAGCTTACCAATATTGAAACCAAAAAACCTTTAATTGATATTTTTGGTCTTTTCATTTTTGGTATCACCCTAGTTCCTAAAAATTATGCCATATCCTCTAAATTTGAAAGCCAAGTCTATCCTTATCTAGTTTTGGGAATTATCTTTTTCTTAGGAATGAGCATTTTGATTTTGGCAAATTTATTAAAAAAGAAACAAAAAAATACGACTTCTGAATCAGAAGCATAAATCTAGCTAAAAGGAGAATTATTTTGAATAAACTGGTACGAAATTTATTTATTTTTATTTTAATTATTGTTTTTGTAATAGCTTTTTCTAGCTCTTATCTATCACTTAGTATAGATAATTTAGCTTATGTGCTTGCGATTGGCATTGATAAAGGAGAAGATAATAATTTGGAGGTAAGTTTTCAATTCTCTACTACTTCCAAATCAACGGAATCTGGATCGACAGAAAAAACACCTACTGTTATGGATTCGGTAACCGCTCCTTCTCTTAGTACAGCCATTAATTTGATGGACAGCTATATGGGAAAAGAAATTAATCTTTCTCATTGTAAGGTTATTATCTTTTCAGAAGAGCTTGCTGAAGAAGGTATTTCAGAAGAAATTTACACCTTGATTAATGATACACAAATAAGACCTTCTGCTAATATTGTAGTTAGTAAATGCAATGCTAAGTTTTACATGGAAGAGACTTCTCCAGAGCTTGAAAATTTAATCTCAAAATATTATGAAATATTTACTAACTCTAGTAAATATACTGGTTTTAAACCAAATGCTACGATTGGAGACTTTTTTAATGCCATTATTTGTAAAACTTGTGATCCCATTGCTATATTAGGTGGAATCTCAACAGAGAAACCAGAAAATCAAGGAAATAATCATATTCAAGAAAACTACAACGTAAAATCCAATCAAACTCCAATTGAAGGAGAAAATGGTGCTGAAAACATTGGTATTGCAGCTTTTAAGGATGATAAATTAGTAGGTGAACTATGTGCTTTAGAATCAACTACCTTACTAGCTATTACCAATAAAGTAGACCGCTTCTTAATTTCTCTTCCTGATCCAGATGACATTAATAGTTATATAGACATTTATTTATACCCTCAAGGTTCTACCTCTATTGATATAGACACTTCTAACTCTTCCCCTTATATCAAAGTTAATGCTAAATTTACTGGTAGAATTTACTCTATGTCCAATAATTCACAATATTTAGACCCTGCTATTTTAGATGATATATCACAAACTTGTAATAAATATCTAGAGTCCGTATTTTGTGATTATCTCTATAAAACTTCAAAAGAATTTAAATCTGATATTAATGGTTTTGGAAAATATGCTTTAAGCAATTTTTTTACCACACAAGATTTCGATCATTATAATTGGCGTAATAATTATCAAAATGCTTTTTTTGATGTAAATATTGATACTTCTATTAAGTCAAGTATGTTAATTACGGAAACGTAAACAAACAGAAATGGAGGAATTGTTTTGTTAACTCTTGTTTATCATGTATTATTTTTAATCATTAGTCTTTATATTTTGCTAAAGGCTATTGGATATGCTTTATATGAAATAAATACGATACAAAATAAAACTGGTGGTATTGTTGTAATTGTTTTTTCTGTTATTACCGTTATCTTCTCTAATGTAATGGTTTGGATTTATTAATATCCATTGGGAATTTATTAACAGTATGAAACAAAGCAAGTTACAGATAAGTTATATTTAAATATGGTTCTTTTTATTCTTAGTATAATCACATATAAAAAATATACTTGCAAGAATAAGTAAAATACATGCTGTTAATATATCCCACTTATCAATTATTCATTTTAATATTACTTTTGTAATAGCCAATCTAAGACATTAATTTTCTTTATTCCATCATAATCGGCTATTGGATCGATATCCATTGTAAGAATATATTTAGGATAATGATTATTTACATCTTGTAATGGTGCTAGTTCTCTTTCTAGCGTTGCCTTTTCCCTTGTTGTATAGGCAACTTGAAAATAAGTAAATCCATCTTTATTTTCTGCCACAAAATCTATCTCCTTCTCTCCTGTTTTTCCAATATATACTTTATAACCTCTTCTTATAAGTTCAATATATACAACGTTTTCTAATATATGACCGACATCTATATTTCTTCTTCCTAATAACGCATATCTCATTGTTACATCAGTTGCATAATACTTTTCTCCTGATTGCAAATATTGTTTTCCTTTCACATCAAATCTTGAAACTTTATTAAATACATAGCTTTCAACTAATGCCTCTAAATAACTTTCAACGGTATGAACCGATATAGACCTACCGTCTGAAGTTAATGTATCAGCTATTTTCTTTATAGATAAACAATTTCCAATATTATCGAACATAAATTTAGTAACTGTTCTAAGCATTGATGTATCAGCTATTTTTTTTCTTTGTGCCACATCTTTCAAAATTATTGTATTATATAAAGCATCTAAATAATCATCTATTTCTGACTCTTCTTCTAACTTTAAAGCGTATGGAAATGAACTTCTATTAATATAATTTAAATATATCTTTTCATCTGCTTCTTTTTCGTAATAACTTAGATATTCTTCAAATGATAATGGATACATTTTTATTTCTATATATCTTCCCGTTAATAATGTTGCTAATTCTCCAGATAATAAATAGGCATTAGAACCTGTTATATATACATCTACGTTTTTTATAATATAAAGTCCATCCACTGCTTTTTGAAACTCTGAAATATTTTGAATTTCATCTAAAAACACATAATATTGCTTTTTATCTTTTATTTGTTCTTTTACATATTTATATAACTCTTTATAACCATCAAATTCATTGTCTGGATTTTCAAGATTGATTGATATTATATGATTATCTTCTATTCCTATACTTTTTAGATAATCAATATATAATTCAAATAAAGTTGATTTTCCACATCTTCTTATTCCTGTTACAACTTTTATTAAATCTTTGTCTTTCCATTTTTCTAATTTTTCTAAATATTGCTTTCTTTCTATCATATTGTCACCTCCATTATCATTATACTATGTTTTTAAATAATTTGCAACGAAATGCAAATCATTCTCTATTTTGAATCAAATTTGCATTTCATTTAATTTATCAAATGGTTCATTTTTTTGTATAAATCAATTTTTTGTTATTTTCTTTAATTCTTTATATTTATCTAATATATACCTTTGATACTCATGATACAATTTATCCTTATATTCTTCTGGCTCAATCCATAAAACCTTATGATCTGTTTCAATTGGTGTGACAACTTTTTTATCAAATTGTGCAAGATAGATTGTCGCCGTCATATCTAATGGCCCCCTATCTCCTCCATCAGCCCAAGAAGTAACTTTATCAAAATAGTTAATGTTTTTAATACTATATCCCGATTCCTCCATTAATTCCCTTCTTAATGCTTCTATTTCTGTCTCTCCTTCTTCTATTCCTCCACCAAGAAAAAAATAATATCCGTCGGCTGTTGCTATCGCTACTTTATTATCTTCTTCTCGTTGTATGATTGCATAAGCTCCTAATCTTTTTGTGTATGGTATTCCCTCTAATTTCTTTCCTATTCTTATCATATTTTTCTCTCTCTTCTTTTTTATTTATTACTAAACTTCCGTTTAGATTTCTATTATATTTATATTAAAATTGTTTGCACTTGGATGTCAACGCGAAGATGCCGAATTTACATTCTACTATATTTAAATTAAAACGTAATGCTGGAGGACCTATAAAAGTATCAATATAAATCTATTATATTTATATTAATACAATATTAAACTAATTCAAAGTCAATTTGACGTAACAATTTACTTGCTTTTTTCACTCGTATCGTAACTTTATCTCCTATTTTATAAGTAGTATTTGTCCTTTCTCCTATTAGTCTTTTTCTATCCTCATCATAAATAAAATACTCATCACCTAAATCTTCAAATCGAATCAAGCCTTCCACTGTATTTTCTAATTCTACAAATATTCCAAAAGACGTTACAGATGATACAATTCCCTCGTATTCTTTTCCTATTTTATTTTCCATATATTCTGCCTTCTTCAAGTCTTCTGCTTCTCTTTCTACTTTTGTTGCTATTTTTTCTCTTTCTGAAGATTGTTTGGCTCTTTCTTCTGCTTGTAACTTATATTCCTCTATCCATTTTTCAGAAACAACATAATTATCCACTAAATACTTTGAAATCACTCTATGGATAAATAAATCAGGATACCTTCTAATTGGTGAAGTAAAGTGACAATAATATTTACTAGCAATTCCAAAGTGTCCTTTGTTTTCCGCTTCATATCTAGCTACTTTTAAGGTTCTTAATACTAAGTTAGATACTACTTTTTCTTCCTCTTTCCCTTTTACTTCTTCTAAAATTTTAGCAAATTCTTTTGGATAAATATTATCTTTATTCGCTTTTATTTTCATACCAAAGTTAAATAAAAACTTATTTAATTCCTGGATTTTTTCAAGGTCTGGATCTTCATGCACACGATAAATAAAGGGTGCTTCCAACCAAAAAAATTTCTCTGCTACCGTTTCATTGGCTGTTAGCATAAATTGTTCTATAATTTCATGAGCAAAAGTTGTTTCATATTTGGCTATATTCGTTACTCTTCCATCCATATCTAAATCAATTTTGCTTTCTGGAATATCTAAATTTAAGTAGCCTTGCTCCATTCTTTTGTTTTTTAGTATTTTTGCCAGTTCTTCCATTAATTTAAAATGCCCTACATAGGGTGCATATCTTTTCAGCGTTTGCTCATTTGAATTTTCTATGATAGCTTGTACATCAGTATAGCTCATTCTTTCTGTCACATTAATAATTCCTTTTACTATCTCAGAAGATACGACATTTCCTTTGGTATCTACTTCCATAATACAAGATAAAGTAAATCGATCTTCTCCTGCATTCAAACTACAAATTCCATTGGATAGCTCTCTTGGAAGCATGGGAATAACTCTCCCTAACATGTAAATACTTGTTCCTCTTACTAAGGCTTCTTGGTCTAATAGGCTGTTTTCTCTTACATAGTAACTTACATCTGCTATGTGTACTTCTAATCGATAATTTCCGTTTTCTCGTTTTTCCACACGTACAGCATCATCTAAATCTTTGGCATCTTCTCCATCAATCGTAAAAATTTCTTCTTCCCTAAAATCCACTCTATGGGGAATGTCTTTTTTATCTACTTTATTTTGGAAATGTTTTGCTTCTTGTACAACAGGCTCTGGAAAAGTAGATGGCAAATTATGCTCTTTGATAAGTGATAACATGTCCACTCCTGCTTCATTAACATTTCCCAATACTTCTATAATTTTTCCTTCTGCTTTTTTTCCTTTTTCGGGATATTTCGTTATTTTTACTAAAACTTTATGATTGCTTCTTGCTTTTCCCATATCTTTTTTCGCTATGAAAATATCGGTTCCAAAATTTCTATCATCTGGTACAACAAAACCAAAATTTTTATTGTTTTGAAGAATCCCAACTATGGTGTCTTTTTCGTGCTTCAAAATTTTCACTACTTTTGCTTCTGCACTTTTTACCTTGTTTTCTTCCTCCATAATTTCTATTAATACCCTATCTCCGTTTAAGGCATTTAGCGAATTTTCTTTGGCTATATATATCTCATCTTCACGTTCTTCTAATCTTACAAATCCAAATCCTTTTTGGTTCTTTCTGTATATTCCATCATAATAAGTTTTTTCTACTAATCGATATTTACTTTTTCTGTTTTTTTGTATTTTAAAATTTAATTCTAAATTTCCAAGCACTTCTAAAAAATCTCGATATTCTTTTTTCGGTACTCTCATTAACATGGCTATTTCTTTTGCCTTCATGGGTACATAGTCTTTATCTTTCATGAATTCTAAGATTTTCTGTTCTTGTTCTTCCATTCTTTTAATTCCTTTCTCTTTTTAAAACAAAAATTGCCACTGGTTCCAGGTTTAAATGGCAACCTTTAATCTAAATTTATTTTATTAAATAGCAAATGTAGTCAAGGTTGCCATTTAAACCTGGAACCAGTGGCAACTTTTCGCAACACTTTCAAAAAAGAGCAAGTTTTTAGAGATAAAAACCGCCCTTTTTACTATTTTTCTATGCCATATATACAATTCCTAATGCTATTGTTAATATTGCAAATACTACTGCTAATATAATTGTCCATCTTTTTTGTTTTCCTTCTTTTGTTCTTCCTTTATTTTTTTCAAAAAAGTTATTGGTCGATGAACCAGTTATGGTAGATGATAATCCTGCATCATCTTTGGATTGTATTAATGTTAATATGATTAATGCCAACGCTACCATAAAATAAATTACAATTAGTATTCCTTTTGCTATTTCCATTTATTTTCCTCCCTATGGTTTCTCTCTTTTGATACTACGATATTGTAACACAGTTTTTTCCAAAATGCAAATACTTTTTGAAATTTCCTAGAATTTTTTGTAATGTTTCAGACTTATTGTTCCTCTTACTAAAAATAGATTACCTATGAGACATTACCATTTTTTAGGTCTGTTATTCTTCTTTCAATATACACCAGGTTCCAATTGGTTCTGGAAAATCCTCAAAAGTCATTTCTTCTTTTGTAATGGGATGTTGAATGGTAAGTTGATAAGCCCATAAAGCAATCTGTTTTCCTTGTCCTCTTGTTCCATATTTTTGATCCCCAAAAATACTATGCCCAAAATGAGATAATTGCACTCTTATTTGATGATGTCGCCCTGTATGTAAATTAATTTCTACTAGGCTTAACTTCTTTACTTCATTATATTTTAAAACTTTATAATCCAGTTTTGCTAATTTAGCATTTTTCTTATCTTTATTTACTACCTTACTCATATTATGTCTTTCATCTTTATATAAATAATCTTCTAAAGTCCCCTGTGCTAGAAGTATTTTTCCATCTACCACAGCTAAATATTTTTTTCTAAAGATTTTTTGCCTTACTTCATCACTTAGTCTGGAAGCTGCTTTTGAAGTTTTAGCAAAAATCATAATTCCTCCAACTGGTCTATCTAATCTATGAACTAATCCTAGATATACGTTTCCTGGTTTATGATAGGTTTCTTTGATATATTGTTTCACAATCGTTAACATGTCCACGTCTTCTGTTTTATCTGCTTGGGATGGAATGTTTGGCTTCTTTTCTACTACTATTATATGATTATCTTCAAATAAAATTTTTAAGTTTTCCATTGTTAATTCCTTCCTAGTCTCATTACTTTTCAGACTTTTCCCATCTTCCATAAATTCCACAAGGTAAAACTAATTTCGAATTTTCCATAGGAAGTCCTATTTCTCCACATTCTAATTTTCCCTTATATTTTTTGTCTACTGTTACTTCCAAGATATTTTGTAGCACCATACTAGATATTCCTGTTGTATAAGAATTGATTAAAAAAAATAACGGATTACTAGATAATACTTGTGAACACAATTCTACTAAATCATAAATATTATTTTCAAATTGCCAAACTTCTCCTTTTGCTCCTCTACCATAAGATGGCGGATCCATTATAATAGCATCATACTTATTTCCTCTTCTGATTTCTCGATTCACAAATTTTACTACATCATCAATGATAAATCGAACTGGCTTATCTTGCAATCCAGAAGATGTTACATTTTCTTTAGCCCATGTCGTCATTCCCTTAGAACTATCTACATGACACACAGATGCACCAGCTGATAGACAAGCCACCGTAGCTCCTCCCGTATAAGCAAATAAATTTAAGACTTTGATTTCCCTTTTAGCAGATTTTATTTTCTTTATCATCCAATCCCAATTAACAGCTTGCTCTGGAAAAAGTCCTGTATGCTTGAATCCCATTGGTTTAATATTAAAAGTCAAATTTTTATAATGCACTTGCCATGCTTTTGGCATTGTTTTCTTAAATTCCCAAGACCCTCCACCTGTTTTGCTTCTATGGTATGTGGCATTGATTTCTTTCCATTTATTAGGAAAGCTCTTGTCCTTCCATATAATCTGTGGGTCTGGTCTAGCTAATACGACTTCACCCCATTTTTCTAGTTTTTGCCCATCTGCCATGTCTAATATTTTATATTCCTTCCATTCATTTGCTATTTTCATATTTTTTCGTAGCTTAAATAACTACTATTCCTCCCTTTTATTTTGAATAGTATTATTTTACCATATTTTATTGATTTTTCCAAGATATATTTTTTTAAGTTTCAGTTTTTTGTAAGATTAGCTCCCACCTTCAGGCATAAAATATGGTTATTTTTCATAAATTCTTCGGTTTCCTTCATAATGCAAGGAATTCTAATATCATTTTACGGGTCCTTTCCAAGACAAGCTTGAACTCTTACCGTAAAATGATTAAGAATTCCTAATCTTATTCCGGTCACATTCATCATTTATTCAAAATAACCATATTTTATGCCTGAAGGTGGGAGCTAATCTTACAAAAAAACGAAACTTATAATTTTTTATTTTGATTGAAATTGTTAGATTATAAATTTTCTAAAAATTGATTTAATTCTATGTCTGCTTGTTCTAATTTCAAATATTTTGTAAAATTTTTATGAAACTGACAATCATAACTAAATTAATAACAGCAAATATAAAAAAAGCAATCATAGTAGTTGTCAATAATTTATGTCTTTTGATTTTTTTATATAACCTGCTTGTCCAATTTTCTTCCTTTATCTTTAACCTATTTAATTTAGTATGATATCTAATTTGAAAAATTTCATCTTTTGCATATTCCATATAAACATTTCCCCCTTTATTTTTTCCTTATATGTATATGCAAAACTTTTCCAAATATTCCTATTTTTTTATTCAAGTTTAGGTTTTTTGCAATGGGGGCTTATCATATATAATTTTTGAAACTACTTAAGTAAGCGGCCAAACAAGCTATGCGAGTGCGATTGGAGCAACCGACAAATAAATTTCTAATTTGTAGGTTGCTTTCGCACTAAGTGTGAAAAAATTATATATGATAAGCCCCCATTGCAAAAAACCTAAACTTGAAATAATTTCTTAACTTGTTAATTTTATCAATATATGTTATATTTCATTACGTATCAGGGAAAATTCCCATTGGCTTTATTTTTCTAATAAGGAGGACAACATGAAATTATTAAAAGCCGTATTCGTAACATTTTTGCTTGGCTCTACCGTGATATTGTGTAACTATCACTTAAATGTCAAGCCGTTCCGGAAAAAAGCTGGCTTTCCTTCCGGATTAAGTACAATGTCTTTTCTTAGAATGCCGAAAAGATACATATCAACAAAAAGGGGAGGGTAAAACCTCCCACTTTTTATACTTTCTATTTGTTTTATCATAAGAAAATCTTTCAAATTTCCTATCCTAATAAAATAACAAAATTAGCTTTTCAAAATCTTTTCCGCAATCTCCTTGCTTATGCCTTTTACTTGCATTAGTTCTTCTATCGTAGCTCGTTTTATTTTTTCCACACTACCAAAATGCTTTAATAAAGCCTTTTTCTTCACTTCACCAATACCACTAATTTCGTCTAATTCTGACTTTGTTATTTCTTTATCTCTTAGTTTTCTATGATAAGTAATAGCCGTATCATGTACCGTATCTTGAAACTTAGTAATCAAATTCATTAGATTTTGTGATATTTTTAATTCCTCTCTTTTATCATTCATTAATGCTCTCGTTTGATGTTTATCATTTTTAACCATTCCAAACACTTTAATGTCAATCTTTTTACTTTGTGAATTTTCTTCTATCTCATGATTTTTCTCTTCGCCTCGAAAATCCTTCTCCCAATCGCAATTTACCTTTTCAATGGCACTTTGAACAGCTCTAATTTGCGTAATTCCGCCATCTGCAAAAATGACATCTGGAAGTTCTCCAAATCCACCTTTGGGATTTTCGATCGAATGCTTTAACCTTCTTACAATAACTTCTTCCATACATCTTGGATCATCTTGTCCCAACACAGTTTTTATTTTAAATCTTCTGGACAAATTTTTCTTTATCACTCCATCTTGCATAACACACATTCCCGCTACTGTATATTCTCCCGAAATATTGGATATATCATAGGTTTCAATTTTTCTTGGTAATTTGTCTAATTCTAATACTTTTTTCAATTCCATTAATATTTCACTTTTATCTTTTTCTTTATTTTCTAATGTTACCTTTGCATTATTCTCTGCCATCTCCACAAAACGTAGTTTTTCACCTTTTTTTGGTGTTTTGATTTCCACTTTTTTACCTAATGCTGTGGATAACCACTTCTCTATGGTTTCTTTATCCTCTATTTCTTCTTTTATCATAATTTTATTTGGAATATTAGGATTTTCCCAATAATATTGTTTGATAAATCCTGCCAATATTTCTGTATCTTCCATATCTTTTAAATCTGCATAAAAATAATGCTCTCTTCCTATCATTTTGCTACCTCTTACAAAAAATATTTCAATACAAATTTCTAAGTCTGATTTTGCAATTCCTATGACATCAATGTTATTTTCTGATAAATTCGATACTTTTTGTTTGGCGGATACACGCTCGATTGCTTGTAGTTTATCTCTAATATAGGCTGCTTTTTCAAAATCTAATTTTTGGGATGCTTCTTTCATTTGTTCTTCTAATTCTTTTCGTAACTTATCTGTTTTTCCTTCTAATAAATCCATAATTTCATCTATTTGCTTACGATATTCTTCTTTTGACACATACTTCATACAAGGTGCCAAGCATTTATTGATATGATAATTTAAACATGGTCTAGTTCTTTCTTTTAATGTTTTACACTGACGAATTTTATACTTTTCTTTGATAAAATTAACCATCTCTTTCGCTGCTCCTGGATTGGCATAAGGACCGAAATATTTTGAGCCATCATTTACAATTCTTCTTGTAATAAATACTCCTGGATAATCAGAAGCTAAATCAATTTTGATATAAGGATATGTTTTATCATCTTTTAATAAGACATTAAATTTTGGCCTATTCTTCTTAATCAAATTACATTCCAAAATTAATGCCTCTGCTTCATTATCTACTACAATATATTCAAAATGGTCAATTAAGCTAACCATTTTTTCAATTCTTGCTGTTTTATCATTTTTTCTAAAATATTGCCTTACTCTGTTTTTTAACGATATTGCCTTTCCTACATAGATAATGTTGTCTTCTTTGTCTCTCATAACATATACGCCTGGTTTGTTTGGCAATTTTTTTAGTTCCTCTTCAATGTTGAACATCTCTACTCCCTTTTACATTTTATTACGCTAACTAATAAATTTATTCTATATAGCCAATGTATGGTAAATTTCTATACTTTTCGTTATAATCTAAACCATAACCTACTACAAATTTATCTTCAATGGCAAAACCGATATAATCCACCTCTAATTCCATTACTCTTCTGGATGGTTTTGATAACATGGTTGCTATTTTGATACTATTGGGATTTTTTTGTTTTAAATGTTCCCTTACATAGGTTAATGTTCTTCCTGTATCAATAATATCTTCCACGATTATAACATCTTTTCCCTCAATGGAATCTCTAATATCTTTATTAATTTTGATTTTTCCTGTACTTTCTGTTCCTTCATAGCTGGATACATCCATAAAATCAAGTGCCACACTACTTTTTATATTTTTAGCAAGTTGCGTCATAAATATAACAGATCCTTTTAAAATCCCTATAAATACAATTTCTTTTCCTTCATAGTCTTTTTGAATTTGTTTCCCCATTTCTTCTATTCTTTTCTCTAGTTTTGCTTTGTTAATTAGTACATTAATTTCTCCCATTTTTTATCTCATTTCTCCTTTTTTCCCTTTATTTCTTTGATTATACTAGATACCTAAAATTTTTTCAATATTTTTTTTAGTTTTTAAGCTTTGACTTGTAACTATTCAAAGGTACCTATTTTTAATTTAAAAGTTTATGTATTTTTTATTAAGAAAAACAATAGGTCTGAATTGTTACAGTCGAAATTTAAATTTTTGCATAAAGCTTGACAAATTTGCAAATACTGTGTAAAATAGTTAGCAAAATAAAAATATATTACGTTTGTACAATGAAAGCCTTTAGAAGTAACTTAAAAGAGAATAAGGGTCACTGGCTGTAAGCCCTTTAAGGTCAACCTAAATAAGCGAAACACATTGGAGTGATTTTTAATGAAGTGGAAAATTAAGTTCAATTAATTTTCAAGCTGGGTGGCAACGCGGAAAAAATTATTTCGTCCCTGCATAGCAGTGGGCGTTTTTTTGTTACTTAAATTTGAAAAATAATTATCATTTTGCTAAAGCTGTTCGAGTGGAACGAGTTACATATTTAGTATACAGTTTGCCAAGCAAATTGTATTCGTTAGAAAAAAGCCTAGTCAAATAATAATTCTTTTTTCAACAAAATTTAATGATTAGAAAGGAATGTGATAACAATGAAAGAGTACAGAACTTGTACCTGTAATGAAATTAATTTAGAGGATATTGGAAAAAAAGTCAGAATTGCTGGATTTGTCCAAACCATTCGTGACTTTGGAGGACTTGTTTTCTTGGACATTCGAGATATGTATGGTATTACCCAAGTGGTAACCTCTGGAAAGGAAGAAGATGTTGACTTTGCTTCTCATATCCCCTTAGAATCTTCTGTTACCATTTATGGAGAAGTAAAGAAAAGAGAGGAAGAAACCATCAATCCCAAACTGAAAACTGGATTAGTTGAAATTCGTATCGAAGAAATTACAATTCTAGGAAAAAGAACTAAAAATTTGCCATTTGAAATTAATGCCAATCAAGAAATCAGAGAAGATTTAAGATTGCAATATCGTTTCTTAGATTTAAGAAGTGAACGACTAAAAAATAATTTAATATTAAGAGCTAAAGTTCTTCAATTTTTAAGAAATCAAATGATAGAACAAGGATTTTTAGAAGTACAAACGCCAATTTTAACCAGTTCTTCGCCTGAAGGTGCTAGAGATTATCTCGTTCCTAGTAGATTACACGCTGGTAAATTCTATGCCCTTCCACAAGCCCCTCAACAATTCAAACAACTGCTAATGGTGTCTGGCATTGACAAATACTTTCAAATTGCTCCTTGTTTCCGTGATGAAGATGCAAGAGCTGACAGAGCTCCTGGAGAATTCTATCAATTAGACATGGAAATGGCATATGCGACACAAGAAGATGTCTTTTCTGCCATTGAACCAGTTATGTATCATACTTTTAAAGAATTTTCCAACAAGCAAATACCAGCCTATCCTTTCCCAAGAATTTCTTATCAAGAATCTATGTTAAAATATGGAACTGATAAGCCTGATTTAAGAAATCCTCTTTTTATCATTGACTTGTCTGAATTTTTTAAGCAATGTACTTTTAAACCATTTATCAACAAAACGGTAAGAGCTATTCGTGTAAAAGGTCATCTTTCAAAAGGATTTCATGAAAAAATGTTACAGTATGCTATGAATATTGGAATGAGTGGTCTTGGTTATTTAGAAGTACAAGAAGATTTAAGCTTTAAAGGACCAATTGATAAATTTATTCCAGATGATTTAAAACAAGAATTGTTAAAATTAGCTAACTTAGAAAAAGAAGATACTATTTTCTTTATTGCTGATTATCCAAAAAGAGCAACCGAATTAGCAGGTCAAATTAGAGAAGAACTAGGAAAAAGATTAGATTTAATTGATAACAATACTTTTGCTTTTGCTTGGATTGTAGACTTCCCCATGTTTGAAGAAGATGAACATGGAAAATTGGCTTTTAGTCACAACCCCTTTTCTATGCCACAAGGAGGCTTAGAAGCATTAGAAACTGAAAAACCACTAGATATCTTAGCTTATCAATATGACCTTGTCGTAAATGGTATTGAGCTTTCTTCTGGAGCCGTTAGAAACCACTCTATTGAAATTATGTTAAAAGCTTTTACAATGGCTGGTTATACAGAAGAAGAAGTAAAATCCAAATTTGGGGCTTTATATACAGCCTTTCAATTTGGAGCTCCACCACATGCTGGCATTGCTCCAGGAATTGATAGAATGCTTATGCTTTTAACCGATTCTGATAGCATTCGTGAAGTAATCGCTTTTCCACTAAATAGCAAAGCACAAGATTTAATGATGGGAGCTCCAAGTACAGTAAAACGTGAACAATTGAGAGATATTCACTTAGATTTAAAATAAAGTCAATTGGATGTCCATTGGGGACGGTTCTTTTTGGACATTGTCTCAGAGTTGCCA
>CANPNZ010000004.1 GCA_947575605.1 uncultured Clostridium sp. | reverse complement strand
AAAAAATTAATTCTTAATAATTGTTTTTGGTCATCAATGTCCAAAAAGAACCGTCTCCAATGGACACCTTGACCAAAGAGAACCGTCCCAAATGGACACTCAAACGACACTCACAAAATTTTCCTTTCTACATACTATAATGTATAAGTTTTTAAATTTAGTAGATACTAATTTTATGGGAAAGGGGAATTTTTGTATGAGGTCACTATGTATTAAGACAAATGATTCTGATTTAATTAATTATCTACTAAATGAATTTAATCATATAGATTTAAAAAACGTTTATTTTTCTGAAAATGAATTCAAAAACTATCGAAATACGATTATTCATTATTGTGGCAATGATGAACCTCTTTTCTTATCAAAAATTTCTTCGATTCTTTGTTATCTTGTAATAGATGAATTAGAAGAAGATTTATTAAAACGTCTGATTCTACAAAATTATTTTTATTTTGATGCAACGGAAAGAAATAAAATTTTAGCTATTTGCTTTGAACTTATGGCAGATGATTTTTCTAGTTTATTCGATAAAAAGTTTAAGACGCTTTATACTATTTTTTATGACTTTCTATCTACCAACAATTCTATTGTTTTAAGTGGTTTTGTGAATTTTAGATTAAAAAATTATCTATCCCTTTTAGATGATATTATAAATGAAGCTGTCAATCATTTTGTAATAGAAAAGGAATACTTAGAGTTTATTTCTTTACTAAAGTTATATATTAATTCTCAAGATTATGGTTGTGAAATGGTGCATATTGTCTTTTCTTCTTCTGAGTCCATTTTGCTAGATGAAAATAAGAATTTGATGATTGTGAAAGATGATATTTTCAAAGCAAAGTATTTGAGTGATATTACTTTTTCATCCAATGATTACATCTTAAATTCTTTACTTACCTTGCTACCTAAGAAAATTCATATTCACCTGTTAGATGATACCATAGATGACTTTATTAATACCTTACAGTTAGTATTTGAAAATAGAATTCATTTATGTACCGATTGCAATATTTGCAATCTATATAAAAAAATTCCACATTCAGAGCATTCTTAATTCTGATGTGGAATTTTTATTTTTATTAATTAAAAGCACTGATTGCTTCATATAATCCTGGCAATATACTATTTACAAAGTTTTCTTCGTCTGTTATTTCCCATTTTCCATCTCGCTTTTCAAGTGATAGGGTTTGATTTGCTGTTACAGTTTGTATTTCCTCATTTCTTAATTCTTCCATTAAATAATTTGTCACTTCATCTTCACTAATATTTTGTCCACTAAATGCTATTTTTAATACTTTTTGCATGCAATTTCCTATAATGGTTTTAAAGTCTTTGTTTGTAATTTCTACTTCAACTGTTGCTTTTTCTCCTTCTTGTTTTTCATTTAATACTTTCCATTCTAGTTTTTCAAAAAGTAATTTTTGTACTTCTGCATCTAAATTATTTTCTTCTTGTACGAATCCAGCTAATACATTTTGGGTATAAGCTCCTGTTTTTGCATCATTGAATGTTTTTTCTACTACCTTCTTTGGTGAATCTTTCATCAAAAATACACATGCTATAATAGCTACTAATACCACCGCTACAACAGCTACTCCTATTATCATGATATTATTGTTCGCATTTTTCTTATCTTTCTTTGTCGTTGTTACTTTTTTGTTATCAACCTTCTTGGCTTCTTGTTTTTTAGCTTCTTCCTTCTTTTCTTTGTTTGCTGTTGTTACTTTTGTAGTTTCCACTTTCTTTTCTTCTACTTTTTCTACTGGTTTTGTTTCTTGTTTCTTTTCTTCCATGTTACTATCATTCCCTTCTCAAGGTACATGCGTTTAAAAAATATTTAACTTATTATTTTTTAAACTTTCTCCTTTTATTTTTTCATTTCGATTATATCGTAATAAAAAAATTTTTGCAACATTTTTAGACATTTAAGTTTCGACTTTTTGCAAGTGGAGGCTATCTTATATAATTTTTGAAACACTGCGTAAGCGACCAAACGAGCTATGCGAGTGCGATTGGAGCAACCGACCAATTTTACTTTATTATTGGTGGTTGCGACACACAAAGTGTAAAAAAATTATATAAGATAGCCTCCACTCGCAAAAAGTCAAAACTTGAATTTTAGACAAATTATTATTATCCTTTTATTTTAAATGTTATCTTTTCCCATTTCCACTACTCTGTCTAAACTACCAACAAAAAACATTAATGCACCTATTAGTGCCATCGTTATTATTACATAAAAAGCAATATATCCTATTTTTAAAGAAACACCTGTTACATAACAAATCCATTTAATAAAAGTTGCATGTATTGTTTCTAATCCTTGTTTATAACTATTACTTTTAGCCATAATAAAGTTATCACTAGGAATAAAATATAATTCTGACAATTTATAAATTTCATTCATTTCTGGATACTGTAACCCAATTTCCCACTTTTTTACTTTTTTCTCATCAACGACTAAACCTATTTTATTAAGTTCTTCTACAATATGTAGGTAAGTCCATTTCTTTTCCTCTCTTAAATCTTTTAGTAATTGTTCCAATGTTCTTTCTTCTAAATCTTCTTTTGTTTTTTCCATTTTTTAATTTCTCCTTTTTTGCTATTATAACAATTACAAAAAAGTATTGCAATATTACAATACTTTTTTAAGTTACTTTCTTTCATAAGTTTACATGGCTCCATTGATTCCTGTTGCAACTATTTCCTTCATATTTTCAATTAAATCATCGATTTCTTTTGGTGTTACAATTAGGTTATACTCTTTCGGTAACAATGCCTCTTTTATCTCTTCATAATTGTCCTCTTCTTTTAATTGATTCAAATAATCATTGGATTTAGCTTCATTTTGTAATTTCTCAATAAATAAATCTAAACAATCATTGACCAATACAGCGGTTTCTACAACAGTTGGAATTCCAATTGCTACTACTGGTACTCCTAATGTTTTTTGACTGATTTCACTCCTTGTATTTCCTACTCCTGCACCTGGTACAATTCCTGTATCTGATAATTGAACTGTACTGCTAATTCTTTCAATACTACGAGAAGCTAAGGCATCAATTACAATAACTAATTTCGGCTTGGTATGGTCTACAATTCCTTTTAAAATTTCAACCGTTTCTATTCCAGTTGTACCCAATACTCCTGGTGATATGGCACTTACCATTCTGGTTCCTTCTTCTACATATTGTGGTAAATAATTAATGATATGTCTAGTAACTTCTATTTCATTGATTACTTTTGGACCTAAGGCATCTGGTGTTACATAGATATTGCCAAGCCCTACTACTAATATTTCTCCTTGCTGATCTACATGACTTCCTATTACTTCTTTTAATTCTTTGGTTAAGGTTTCCGCTGCTTTTTGTATGTCCTCATCTTGTGCAATTTTCAATTTTTTAATGTCAATGGTAATATACTTTCCTACTGGCTTTCCAATTGCTTTTTCTCCATTTTCATTGGTTATTTTTACTCTTTCTACTTTTATATTTTCGTTTATTTCTTCTTGGTTTGTTTCAATTCCCTCAATTTCTTCTAGTTTATTGGCTTTTTGATAGATTTCTCTTCTTTCCGATGCCAAGTCTGTTCTAAAATTAAACATTCTTTCTCCTCCTCTTTACTTTTATTTAAGTTTCGACTTTTCTTTAGTATTGACGATTTGGAGATTTTTTATGATAAATTATAAATTTTTTACAGGTCTCCAGTTAAAAATTGATTTTTTAATAAATTTATGTTATCTTATAGTATATAATTTGTAACTGTAACTTATTGCCATCTTGTTTGGCAATTAAAATTTATTTTTTCATAACCAACATATGTAGAAACTTTAAGTTTCTTACTTGATCTTCAAATCTTTTTTAAAACTTTTTATGTAATTTTATTAATAAAAACAATTTCTAATTCCTTATTTTTTGTAAAAAGGGTACGATTGTATCATGACTCGTACCTTTTTCTGTTTTATTCCAAATATTTTTTCAAAAACTTACCTGTATAGCTTCTTTCATTGGTACAAATTTGCTCTGGTGTACCAACTGCCACTATTTCTCCACCATTATCGCCACCTTCTGGACCTAAATCAATAATATGATCACAAGTTTTAATTAAATCCAGATTATGTTCTATGACAATAATGGTATTACCAGTATCCACTAATCTTTGCAAAATATCTACTAATTTATGAACATCTGCAATATGAAGTCCTGTGGTTGGTTCATCTAGGATATATAGCGTTTTTCCAGTGGCTCTTTTAGATAATTCTGTTGCTAGCTTAACTCTTTGTGCCTCTCCTCCAGATAAGGTAGTAGATGGTTGTCCTAACTTGATATATCCGAAGTCCTACATCATGTAAAGTTTGTATCTTTTGTTTAATTTTTGGTATCTTATCAAAAAATACTAAAGCTTCTTCTACTGTCATATCTAAAACATCGGCAATGGTTTTCCCCTTATATTTTACTTCTAATGTTTCTCGATTATAACGTTTTCCCTTGCATACTTCACATGGTACATAAATATCTGGCAAAAAGTGCATTTCGATTTTATGAACACCATCTCCATTACAACTTTCGCATCTTCCCCCTGCTACATTGAAGCTAAATCTACCTTTTTGGTATCCCCTCATTTTGGCTTCTTCTGTGGCTGCAAAAATGTCTCGAATTAAATCAAATACACCTGTATAGGTTGCTGGATTGGAACGTGGCGTTCGACCAATTGGAGATTGATCAATATTAATAATTTTATCAATATTTTGTAAGCCTTTTACACCCTTACATTTTCCTGGCTTTTCATTGGAACCATTTAATTCCTTAGCAACGGTTTTGTATAATACTTCATTCACTAAGGTTGATTTTCCTGAGCCAGAAACTCCTGTGACACAATTAAATACACCTAATGGAAATTTTACACTAATATTTTTCAAGTTGTTTTCCGATGCTTCTTGTATTTCGATTACCTTTGTTTTGGTATGTTTTCTCCTCTTTTTTGGTACTGGTATTTGCTTTTTACCACTTAAATATTGACCTGTAATAGAAGCTTCTACTTGCTTTACTTCTTCTGCAGTTCCGCTGTGCCATAACTTGTCCACCATGTGTTCCTGCTCCTGGTCCAATGTCGATAATTTGATCGGCTGCATACATGGTATCTTCATCATGTTCCACCACTAATAGTGTATTTCCTAAATCTCTTAATTTTTTTAAAGTGGCTAACAATCTATCATTATCTCTTTGATGCAACCCAATACTTGGTTCGTCTAATATATATAACACACCTGTTAATCCAGAGCCAATTTGTGTGGCTAAACGAATTCTTTGTGCTTCTCCCCCTGATAAACTTCCTGCATTTCTGGATAGTGTTAAATATTCTAATCCTACATCCATTAAAAATTGTAATCTTTGATCAATTTCCTTTAGGATTAATTCAGAAATCATGGCTTCTGTTTTGGTTAAAGTAAGATGGTTTAAGTATTCTTTTATTTTATCAATTGACATATCGGTTAATTCATTAATGTTTTTGTCTCCTATTTTGATTGCTAAAATCTCTGGCTTTAGCCTTGCCCCATGACATTGATAACATGGTGAATTACTCATATACATTTCATAAAAGTCCCTCATTCCTTGTGATTTAGTCTCGTTATGACGTCTATCCAATGTTGGTAAAACCCCTTCAAATGGTGCCTTAAATTTTCGAACCCCTGCATAAGATGAGTATTCAAAGTCAATTTCGTCTTCCCCTGTTCCATATAAAATTTTTTCTAAAAACCATCTTGGTAAATCTTTTATTTTTTTATTTTTTATTGGTACATCATAGTATTTGGCAATACTTTCAAAATACATTTTTGCCATCGTATCACCTTTTTTCATGGTACTAGAACCAAAGGCTTTTACTCCATCATATAAAGTTTTATTTTTGTCTGGAATAATTAGTTCCTCATCCATTTTCATAAGATATCCTATTCCAGTACAAGTTGGACAAGCTCCAAACGGATTATTAAAAGAAAACATTCTTGGCGTTAATTCTGGAAAACTAAACCCACAGTCTGGACAAGCATAGTTACAACTATATAAAACTGGCTTTTGTCCAATAACGTCAATTAATACTAATTTTTCTGCTTGTTTTAATGCAATTTCGACTGATTCTGTTAGTCGACTTACGATATCTGGCTTGATAACTAATCTGTCTACCAACAATTCCACTTCATGTTTTTTCTTTCTATCTAATTGGATGTCATCTTGTCCTAGTTCATAAATTTCACCATCAATTCTAACTCTAACAAATCCATCTTTTTGATATCCTTCTAATTGTTTGGTAAATTCTCCTTTTCTTCCTCTAACAACTGGTGCTAATACTTGTATTTTGGTTCCTTCTGGTAAACTCATGATATTGTCTATGATTTGGTCAATACTTTGTTTTTCTATTTTTTTGTGACAATTCGGACAATAAGGAACTCCTATTCTAGCATATAATAAACGAATATAGTCATATATTTCTGTTACGGTTCCTACGGTTGAACGTGGATTTTTTGAGGTTGTTTTTTGATCAATGGAAATAGCTGGTGATAAGCCATCTATTCTTTCTACCTCCGGCTTTTCCATAAGCCCTAGAAATTGTCTCGCATACGATGATAGACTTTCCACATATCTTCTTTGCCCTTCTGCATACAAGGTATCAAATGCTAGACTTGATTTTCCTGAACCAGAAAGTCCTGTAATTACTACTAATTTATCTCTTGGTATTTCCAAGTTTATGTTTTTTAAGTTATGCTCTTTTGCTCCTTTTATGGTGATTTTATCGTTCATACCTACCCCTCCTGAATTATTGCCAATGTGCCAATGGGGACGGACCTTTTTGGCACAAATATATTAGTTGCCAAAAAGGTCCGTCCCCATTGGCAACTTTTTGCAATTTCTATTATACTACATTTTCTTTTTAAAAACAAGAGTTTGGTATGATTTTCTATGATATTTCTACACCTCTAAATTTGATTTTTAGGTTAAAATATGATAAAATAGATTTGCAATAAAAATTTACATGCAGAAAGGAGCTTTTATCATGTCATACCATCATTACAGTAAAGAGGAGTTAGATCGTTTATTTAACACACTATCTGATTTGAACAATCAAGGACTCCTATCAGGTTTAGGGATTTTCATGTCATACGCTAAAGGGGATGATTCCTCAAAACCTAACTTTATTAAACTAGGGAATATTTCTGAAATGTCTATTTTGAAAATAGTAGAAAACAAAATTGCAAAAGACTTGAAGAAATTCTCCAGAAAGACTGCCGATGATATGGCCAGTTAAGTTCTCCGCCTAAGGAGATAATCAAACTCCAATAAGGGACCTGGCTCCTAGCATTCCACATGACTAGGAGACCAGGCCCTTTTTATTTATATCTATAAATAATTCAAACGTATTACTTCTTACTATAAAATTTATTTAACTATTTTTCCATCTTTCATTTCAACGATCTTATCACACTTCTCGATGGTTGATAATCTGTGAGCAATCATAAAAGTAATTCTACCGTTTCATCACCTTATCCATTGCATTTTTAATTAACTCTTCATTTTCCCAACTCAAACTAGAAGTAACCTCATCTAAAATAACGACATCTGGAGACATAGCCATAATTCTAGCAAAACTTATCATTTGCTTTTCACCTGTTGAAAGTATTTCTGGATTTTCATAGATGTTGGTCTGATAACCTTTTGGTAATGTCATAATCTTGTCATGTAATTTTAGTGATTGGAACATTTTTATGACTTCCTCTTTTGTTATTTTTTTATTCACATACTTAATATTATCGATAATCGTACCTGGTACAATCTGTACTTCTTGCATAAGATAGCCTATCTTACTACGAATGGAGGCTATACTATAATCTCTATAATCTTTTTGATTGATGCGTATTTCCCCTTTTTGCGGTTCATATAATCGCTCTAATAAATTGGTAATCGTTGTCTTTCCAGCTCCTGTTTTACCAATCAAGGCTATCTTTTCATTTTTTGCTACTTGTAAAGAAAAGTCTTTAATATTCTTTTTGCTATTGTTATAGGAAAAAGATACCCCATCAAATTCAATACTTGTAATCTTATCGAGTAATTTTTCTCCTTTGTTTAACTCTTCCTCTTCTGCCTTTTCAAGCAATTCTAAAATTTTAGAATAGGCAAAGAAACACTCATTAAAATCTGTTAGATGTCTAGTAAACCAACTAAATTCAAATTCAACATAACGAGAATAATCTATCATAAGCATAATTTCAGCATAAGTCATAATTCCTTGCAAAGCATCCATACCACCAAAATAAATGATAACAATACTGGTAAAGGAAGTAATAACTGAAAATATGGTATTATACTTACTCATTATTTTTTCCAATTTTGAATTTTCAAGATTATATTGATCTAATTGATTTTCTAAACTTCTTATCTTTTGATTGATGATTCCTAATGTTTTTATAGTTAAAAAACTTTGTATTCCTTCATTAATAGTGGTATAGACTTCCATATTTATTTTTCTAATATTACTTATTTTTGCCATCGTTTTACGATTAAAAAATAATGTTATCAATAAGCCAATAAAATATAAACCTATAATCATGAATCCAATTTTTAAATTAACGAATAATAAGAAAACGGCTATAATAGAAAATCGCATTAATCCCATAATAAACATTTCAGTTATCGTAATGGAAAAGAACTCACCAGCTTTTTGGGAATCATCTTGTAAAAACTGCAAAATGGTTCCTGTTTCATTTTCATCAAAAAATTTAGCTTTTACTTTTTGTAATTTTTCAAAAATACGATTTCTTAAATCTCTTCGAATCCATCTTTCTAGGAAACACCTCATGTGACAGTGTTTTAACACGACATAACCTTGTAACATTATCATGGCAATATGGGCACAAACTAAAATGACTAATCCTTTTATGTTTTGTTGTGGTATTTCTACATCCAATATTTGTTTTACCAGATAAGGAACGGTTATCACTTCTATGATGGAAGCTATTACAATTAACATAAATAAGACAATGAATTTTTTATGATAGCCTACATCTTTATACATTCTTTTAAATTGCTTTATTTTATCTTTCCACTTCATTATTTTTCACCTCTGAAGTTCCTTCTTCTAACTTTATCATTCTATCCACATAATCTTTTATCTCTAATTTGTGAGTAATAAAAATCATCGTCGTTTCTGGATAGTCTTCCATTAAATTCTTAAAAATTTTATGAGATGTCTTATTATCTAATTTACTAAAAGCATTATCAAATATTATAATTGGTTTATTTCTCATCAAAGCTCTCGCTATTAAAATTCTTTGTTTTTGTCCTCCTGAAAGTTTAACCCCTTTTTCTCCTACCATTGTTTTATAGCCATCCTCAAACTTGTTAATATCTTCTTGTATTTCTGCCTGTTTGGTAACTCTTAATAATTGCTCTTTCGTACTTTGAATATCTAATTCTATATTATCTAATATCGTTCCCGAAAATAAATCCGCTTCGCCTGATACAAAATCTATATATTGACGGATATTACTTTTATCCAATTGTTTGCTATTATGATAATTTAAATAAATATTTCCTTCTACTGGGTAAAATCCTAATATAGATTTAGCTAAAATACTTTTTCCAGTTCCGTTATCTCCTATCAGTGCTATCTTTTCACCTTTTTTAATAGCAAAATTCAAGTTTGCTAAAATTTCTTTTTCAGAAATTTTGATGGATACATTATGAAATACAATGTCTCCCTCCAAATCATAAAAATAATTTCCAATCTTCTCTTCTTTTAAATTCATCAGTTTTTTTATTTTTTGCCTTACCACCAAAAATGTATTGACTACTTCTAAATTTTCACCAAAGGAATATAAAGACATTAATATTTTGCTTGCAAATAATAGTAATGCTGTTAATCCTCCCATTGTCATATTTCCTTGCATAATGGCAATACCACCCAATAAACAAATGATAGGATCACTTAAATAGGTAATATGCTCGCTTACAATGTCATAAAACAAAATTAATCTTATAAATTTGATATCTTCTTCTGTATAATCTTTATTCAATCTTTTATACTTTTGTATTTCCTCTTTTTGTCGATTGAATATTCTAACAAATTTGAATTGATTGATATTGCTGATGGTTGCTCCTAACATTTTTCTTTTTTTTAAGATAACGTTTTCTAATAATGCTGTCATTTTATAGTAATACCATAAAGCAAATAGTAACATGATTACTATGGTTATCATTAAATAAATAGTAACTGATGTGCTCAAAGAAATTCCTTGTGTTACGATAAAAAAACTCAAAGAAATAATATCTAATATTAAATTAAACTGATTTTTATAAAAATTAGCATAGTCTTGTGCATCTTCATTGGCTCTTTGCAACATTTCTACTTTGCTATAAGATTGATAGCTTTCATATTCTAAATTTAAAATGTGGGCATATAACATTTTCTTTAAATTAGAACTTATTTTTAACGTAAATCCTGTGGTTATTCTTTGTCTGATATAGCTTCCTAATGCTACGATTAAATTAATCACTACAATCATACCACTTAATACCATTAAACCTTTTATTTTACCCATTTCTAAAATGGGAATTAGATAACTTGGTATTTTGTCTGTTTGTTCAAATAATATCCCATCAATGGCATAACTGATATAAACTGCTATTTGTAGACTAAGAAATGATAGAATTCCACTTAATAAAATTAATATTACAATATGTTTTTTGATTCCCTTAAATATACTGTTTTTTCTCATCTTGATTCCTTCCTTTTTCGGATAAAAAGTTTTGTATACGATAAAAAATACCTTTATTAGACTATATCGCTAATAAAAGTATTATACTTTATTTTTTTGGTATCAATTTTATAAAGTTATTCCACTGCTATACAAATTTCGCAATAATCTTCATAATAAATTTCCAATCCAGGATACCTTGAAAGCAAATAATATTCTGAATTTGGCAACCAGCTGTCATAAATACTTTTGTCCACCTTTAGTATATCAATCTGTTCATGATTTGGTACATGAAAACAAGCCCATTTTGCTTTGGGAAGTTTTACTTCCACAAAATCTTCTCGTGGTGTCTTACCTAATATGTAGTATTTCCCTTTTCCTGTATGTTCACTTTTATTAAAAATTGGTTGATAAATTCCATAATATAATTGTTTTCCTTTTGCATGATTAATGATAAAATTCTTCGTTCCATCTTTTTCTATCTTCTCATACAAATCTTGAATTGCCTTGCTGTCCGATTCTTCTATAATTCCCGTTGTTTTTCCATAAAAGATCTGTTCTTCCCTCTCTACAATTCGGTATTTTAATTCTTTTCGTCCCTTTATTGCTAGATTAAATTCCATTTTAGGAAAATAACATATTTCTGTATCACTATTTCTAAAATTAGCAGGAGATTGCCCCTGCATTTTTTTAAAAGCATTTGAAAAAGAAACTGGCGAATCATAACGATACTTGATCGCTATATCAATAATTTTATGGTCTGTTTTTCGTAATTCTTCTGCAGCTTTACTTAATCTTCTCTTCCTTATGTAATCCGTTATCGTTATATTCGTTAAAAAAGTAAAAATTCTTTGCATCGTATACGAAGAGGTCCCAATTACTTTTGCCAATTCTTTATAATCTATGTCTTTTTCTAAGTTTTTTTCTATCGTATCAATTAATTTGTTTAAACTATCATAATAATTCACGTTATTTTCCTTTCTATTAATTTACTATTATTCTCAATCAAAACAATTTGTATTATTTTTGTAACACTGCATAAGCGACCAAACGAGCCTTAGGCGAGTGCGATTGGAGCAACCAACAAATAAAACTTAAAATTGTAGGTTGCGACACACAAAGTGTTAAAAAAGTTTTAGAATGTAGAAACAAATAATTTATCGATTAACAATCATATCTACCTGTCCATCCTTCAAATAAATAATTTTATCAGAACTAGCAATCGTAGACTTTCGATGGGCAATAATAATTACCGTGCTCGTCTTAGAAATATGGTCAATAATTTTTTGTATCATATTTTCTGTCTTCAAATCAATATTAGACGTTGGCTCATCAAAAATATAAATATTAGCATGATGTAAGATGGCACGAATAAAGGCAAGAATCTGCAACTCTCCATATGACATTTCATTCGCTTTTATTTTGGTATCCAAACCTTCTGGTAACTTTTGAAATAATGGTTCTGCTCCCATGCTTTTAGCAAGGTCTATGATTTGTTCATCTGTGATATCTTCCTTTCCCAATCGAATATTATTTCTTACGGTATCTGCAAAAATATATGGATTTTGAGAAATGTAAGAAATATTGCTTCGCAGACTTTTAGTAGATATTTTAGAAATGTCTTTATTTCCAATCAATATTTTTCCACTTTGTATTTCATATAATCGCATCAATACATTTACTAATGTAGTTTTTCCAGCTCCTGTTCTTCCTGCAATCGTTACTTTTGCTCCCTCTTTTATAATAAAAGATACATTTTCTAATATTGTTTCTTTCTCATATTTCATATTGACATTTTGAAATTCAATGTCCCCTTTTACTATATCGATTTCTTCTCCAATTGTCAATTCTTCAGGGTCTTTTTCTTGTAATACTTCTTGAATTCTTCGATATGATACCATACAATTTTGAATTTCCTCTAGTTGATTACAAATTTCATTTAAAGGTCCTCTACTTTCTTTGATATAAAATAAAATCAAGTAAATATTACCAATCGATATAGATGTATGAATGTTCAAAGCATAATAAAGAACGGCATAAATTCCAACTGCTTCTAGTAACGTCAAAATCCAATAGGTAAAACTATGAAGAAGTATATATCCTTTTCTAGCTTTTAATTCCTGATGAAATAGCTGATTTACTTCTTTTATATTTCTCTCTTGTAATTGATACAAATAAGTCAATTTATTTCGATTAAAAAACTCTGAAAATTGTTTGTTTTCTTGATCTCTCTTCTTCATAATTTTTTGGTTAAAACTTCCTAATGCTTTTGTAAATTGATTCGTTGATAAGCCAATGGCACAAATCGTAGCAAATCCTATCCATGCTAATGAAATATCGGCAAAAAACATCATAATCACAAGAAAAATTAAATAGATTATATTATTGATTACTACATTCAAAACCCCAAAAAATAGAGTAGATAGTTGAGATACATCATCGGTAAGTCTAGTATATAAATGAGCTGAGTTATATTTTTCAAACGTTTTCATTTTAAAGTTTAATACCTTGTCAAATAATTTTTCTCGAATATCTTTTAATATTTTTGCCATTAATCGATTAACTAGGATATTTCTTATATTTTTAAAAATGGCATAACCAATATGGATGGCTACATATACCATAGCTAATGTTACTAATATGATTTGAACATGAGTATCTTCAAAATCGACATCTAAAATCTTTTTCATAACAAAAGGATGAATGGTTCCCAAAATATTACATAAAATTAATATCGTACTAATCCCAAGGTACGATTTCCCATATTTTTTTATTACATCTTTTATTGTAATTCACCCTCCTTTTCTAATTGACTTAACTCTTGATATAATTCGTTATTTTGTAATAATTCTTTATGACTTCCACTGGCTTGTATCTGTCCCTTATTTAAAACATATACACAGTCCATATTTTGCATCATACTGATTTTATTAGAAACTACAATTAACGTATGATTTCCAACTTCTTGTTCAATTGCTTCTAATACTTTTTTCTCTGTTTCACTATCCAATGCTGAAAGACTATCATCAAAAATATTAACTTCTCTTGTTTCTAGTAAGGTTCGTGCAATTTGAATTCTTTGCTTTTGCCCTCCTGAAATTTTAGCACCATTTTCTCCTAAAGTGGTTTCTAATTTTTCTTGCATTTTTTCAACATCTTCTAATAATTGTGATTTAGCCATCACGGTTTTAATGGTTTCTTCCTTTTTTTCTTGTTTCATATCAATATTATTTTTAATATTTTCATCTAAAATAATGCTTTTTTGCATGGCATATCCAATTTTAGTAAAAATACTTTCTCTATCATATTCTTGTATATTGATTCCGTTTATTTTTACAGTATTTTTAGGTACTTCATAAAATCCTGCTAAAATATTCATTAAAGTTGTTTTTCCTGCTCCTACTTGTCCCACAATTCCTATTTTTTCACCCTGTACTATTTGCATTGTAATATCTTGAAGGGCTGGTTTCATGTTTTGGGCATATTGATAGGTTAAATGATTGATTTCTATTTTTTGAATTTCTTTTAATTCTTTTCCTTCTTGACGGTAAGTTTCTAAATGGAAGAAATAGTTATATCTTCTTTTTGATTGCTTAAAATAGGCTATGCCATTTAATAATGGTTCAATGGCATTGGTTATCTCGGATAATGCTACACTAATACAAGAAATATATACTGTCAAATCACCAACAGTAATACTATTTTTTTGTATTAGATAAATACCAATTACAAAACCTAAACTATAACAAGTGGCATATAAAATATTGATAACATTACTAATTTTATTTTTTACAACGCCTATTCGATAATCTGCTAAATAATGTTGGTAATTGATTTTTTCAAATTTCTCTTTTTGATGGTGTTGTTCATTGTATAATTTAATTAAGGAAAACCCAGATGTATTTTGTTCAATCGTATTGGATAGTTCTACATTTACTTTTCTTGCTTTTTCAATTTCTTCTTCTAATTTTTGATACAGTTTAACAATCCAAATTACAGCAAGTGGCATACATGGTACGACACTTAATGCCAATATTGGATTAACATTTTTTCCTATCATAACAATTCCAATGATAGGAGCAATAAATAATCTTGTGGTGTTAAAAAATTGATTGCCAAAAAATCTACGAATCATCAACAATTCATTTGATAAATATGCCAAGTAGGCTCCTTTTTCTTCTTTATCATAGTATTCTGGTTTTACATATTGTAAGTGTTCTACTACTTTTTTTCTTAAATACGTATCTGATATTCTTGCTCGTCTAAAATAGAAAGCTCGATATATAATTCTGGGAATAATCATAAAAACAGAATATAGTATTAACTTATACACATAACCCATTATCACTTCTTTTTGTATGTTTCCTTCTAATAATAAGTCTAAGATTTTTCCCAGAATACTTGGTATTTTGTATAATATATAAATACAGATAGCATGAAAAACCATTCCTAAAAAATAACTTGGAAATGTTCTTTTTAGTTCATCTGTAAATATTTTGTGGTTTATGTCTTTCATTTTCATTGGTATTCCTTTCTCTCATAGTTATTAGGGAACACTGTGCCATTGGGGACGGACCTTTTTGGCAATTTTCACTTATTTTTTATGTACCATACAATCTAAATAACACGAAACATTATAGTTGCCAAAAAGGTCCGTCCCCAATGGCACAGTGTCTCCTAATAACTATGCTAAACTTTCATAATAAGAATGATATAACTTTGAATAATAGCCTCCTGTTTGTACTAATTCTTTGTGATTTCCTTGTTCTATAATTTTCCCATTATACAATACAATAATTTTATCTACTTTTACAATGGTTGATAAACGATGGGCAATAAAAATAGAAGTTTTATTGGATGATATTCTCTCAATTGATTTTTGTATTAAACTTTCTGTATAGGTATCTATATTGGCGGTTGCTTCATCTAAAATAAAAATATCTGGTTCATGGGCAAATACTCTAGCAAAAGCTAACAGTTGCTTTTGCCCTGCTGAATAGGAACTTCCTCTTTCTTTTGATACTTCTTCCATCCCTTTTGGTAAATTTTCTACAAATTCATTGGCAGAGGCTAAATCAATCGCTTTTTTTACTTCTTCTTCTTCTAAGTTTCTGTTTAGTCGTATATTATCTTTGATACTTTTAGCAAAAATGAATGGATCTTGTAAAATTGTTCCTATATGACTTCTTAAACTTCGTAAATTGATTTCTCGAATATTCATACCATCGATTAAAATCTCACCTTTTTGAATGTCATAAAAACGATTGATTAAATTCGTAATGGTTGTTTTTCCTGAACCTGTTTTTCCTACGAAAGCGATGCTTTGTCCTGGTTCAATGGTAAAACTAACATCTTTTAGAATCCAATTTTCTCCTTCATACGCAAACCAAACATGTTTAAATTCTATTTTTCCCGCTAGCTTCTTTAATTCTTTTCCTGTTTCAAAATCCTCCAAATATTGTGTTTCATCTAAAATGTCATATACTTTATTAATAGAAACAAATGCTTCTTGCACTGTTTCTATGTTCTCTACAATCCTTGTAATTGGCTCAAATAATTTATTGATATACGTAGTAAATACATAAATTCATGAAAGGGAATATTAGCATTTTGTGTATAACGAAATAATCGGTTACGTAAAGAATATATGATTTCTTCTCCCATCATATTAGTGGTTGCAATGGCAATAAAATCAATAGCATTACTAATAATGACTAGGGCAAGATAAATAAAACCAATCATGGTAATTGTTAAAAATCCTTGTTGTACCATTCCCTTAGTTAAATATTGATCGATTACAATTTCTACTAGATAAGGTCTTACCATTTCTATGATAGCTACTAAAAGAGATAATATGGATACAATGGCAATGGTTTTTTTATGTGGTTTTGCTAAATTATATGTCCTTTTTAAAGTTTTATTTTTCATCATTAATTTCATTCCTTCCTCAAGGCACAAATCTGGTTGGAAAAGAATTGGTTATGTTATTTCTTCTTGAGAAGATTGCTTTTCATAAAATTTGCGATAAAGCCCTTGTTCTGTAATTAAATCTTTATGGATTCCTCTTTGTATGATTTCTCCTTCTTCTAAGACAATAATTTCATCTGCCCCTTTAATATCAGAAATACGGTTTGAAACAATAATACAAGTCTTGTCTTTGGTTAATTCTTTTACATTTTCTAATACTTTCTCCTCTGTTTTATTATCTAAAGCTGAAAAAGCATCATCTAAAATAATAATATTACTTCTTTGTAAGAAAGCCCTAGAAAGTATCACTCTTTGTTTTTGTCCTCCTGATAAGTCAACTCCTCTTTCACCAATTATGGTATCAATCCCATTCTTCATCTCTTGCATTTCCTCTTTTAACATAGATTTTGTAGTACTTTCTATAATTTCTTCGTCTTCATATCCTTCTTTAAATAATGTAATATTTTCTTTTAAGGTAGTTGAAAATAGGAAATGTTCTTGTGTAATATAACAAATATTATTTCGGATTACTTCGGTTGGAATATCATTAATGTCTTTTCCCCCAAGGTTATTTTTCCATCTGGAATCGTATACAATTTCATCAATAAGCTCATCAGTGTTGTCTTTCCACTTCCAATGGTTCCTATAATTCCTAAAGTTCTTCCTTGTGGTATTTTCAAATTGATATTTTTTAAAGCTACCTCTATTGTAGTTGGATAATTATAACTTAAATTTTTAATTTCAATATCTCCTACTAAATTTTCTTTATTTTCGATATTTTTTAGATTAATTTTTTCCCTTTCCAATTGAAAAATAGAATCGATTCTTTTATATGAAATTTATGATCTTTTATATTTTGATATAAGTCCTGGTAACCAAGAAACTGGTCCATAGAATAATCCGATGTATCCATTAAAAGCTGTAAAATCTCCTATTGTAATTTCTCCGTTTACTACTAATTTACTTCCAAATAACAAGGCAAGAGCATAGCAAATACCAAATCCTAAATTAATAGTAGTTGATAAAAGTGTTGAATGTATATCTACTATATTATTACTTCTTTTTAGTAAACTATTTTTATTCATAAATTCTTTTAATTGATGATATTCTCCAGCATAAGCTTTTATGGTACGAACACTATCTGTACTTTCTTGTACATATTCAGATAGCTCTGTAAAATATTGCTGTGATTTTTTAAAACTTTTCTCTACCTGTTTTTTTATTTGTATTACTATAAAAGTTGTTATTATGATAGGACATATCGTTATTAGTGTTAATTTTAGGTTGACATTGGTTATCATTGTGGAAATTGCTATCATAGAAAGTATAATAATTCGTATAGCATAAGACATCATACAAAAAAAGAAATTCCTAATTTCTGAAATATTTTTTGTAAAATAAGCCATGAACTCGCCATTTTTTATATTTTGCAAGTCTTTCATTTCTAATCTGATAAATTGATAAAATATCTTGTTTTTTATTTCTCTTTCAAAGCTCCTAGATGTATAAGTTGCAATGGCTCTCCAAGGTAATCGTGTTATTAGATAGCTAATAGCAACAACTACTAAATAGCAAATATTTCTTATAATTTCTTGCTGATTTTGTTCCATATTCATCATCAGGTCCACTATATTTCCTATTATTTTGGCAGGTAGGGTTATGATATACATATTAATACAAATAAATATGACTACTATTAAAATTAGTCCTCTATATTTTTTTATGGCTTGCTTTATTACCTTTTGCATATATTTCTCCTTTATTTTCTCTACCTAAAATGTATCATATGTTTTCTTTTTTATCAATTGTTCTTGTGAATAAGTTTCCATTTTGTGTTAATATCCGACATTTTTTAATTTTATAGGTGTAAGAAAAGTGTCGGGTATTAAGCCATTTTATATGGCAACTTTAAGTCTTTTTTCTTAGATAAACTAAATAATAAGTAAATGTTATTTGGAACAACATAAAAAATGCCGATAATCCAAGAATATAAGGTATTCCTAGAGGATACATGATACCCGCAAAATATAATCCAATAGAAGTTCCTATTGTTTTAGCAATATATCGATAATTTGTAAAAATAATTTGATATTCATTGGGTACACGATTTACATAGGGAGCATCTGTGACATTTTCATAAGCTGTTGATATTAAAATAGACCAAGTCATAGCAATCAAACAGCTTGTTAAATCATTTGACAAAAACGCCATTAAATACAACCAAAATCTAATACCAAATTTTATAGTTAAGGTTAAATAATCATTTTTAGGAGTAAAGTATTTTAGTGCTAAAATACCAATTACATCTGCCATTAGACCTACTATTAATAAATAATTCGTTGCATTTCCATCTGAAAATCCTAATAAATTGGTAAGCATCAACATTTTTAATCCTAGTCCTGTATTCATAGCTGTCTCAGAAATTAAAACATATATAAAATAGACACCCTGAATTTTATCTTTTACCATATATTTAATACTTTCTTTTATCTTCATCATTGGCTGTTCTTCTACTACTGTTCTCTTTATATTTGATATGGTAATACAAGCTAATACTAAAAATACAATAGAAATAGCTAGACAAGTATTATAATTAATGGTTAATCCTGCTATTGCTTTTCCTATGAATACACCACCTAATAAAATTCCAATATCTCTGAATAGATATTCTACTAATTTTCGTTTACTATATAATTGATTATCTTTTTTTATCGTTACAATCAATGGATAAATGCTAATAATAATAAGATTTTCTAAAATGGCATCTAAAATAATTAATATTTCTATGATTGCTTTGTAACCTGTATGATTTAGGAATGCTAGTATCACTAAGTTGACTGCCTTTAAAAATATAGCTACTGTAATCACTTTTTTAATATTTTTTAGTGATACTTTTTTAGCAAATATAATAAGAGCTATCACGCAAAATAAACCAGATATGCTTAAAATCTGGCTTATTCTGGCTACATCCAAGTTATTGTCTTGTAACCATAATTGTTTAAAATTCGTCCACAGTCCTATGGATATACTAAAAAATGCTAGCATGACTAATATTTTATTTTCTTCTTTTAATTTTGCAAATTTTTCTCCCATTTTTTCTTCCTTTGTCTTTTTTAGATCTTATTATTCTTGATTTCATATGTATTTAAAATTCAATACCATCAATACAATGATGGTAAACAAATTCTTCTAAGTCTTTTATTTCTTCTGTTTCATAATACTTAATAAGTTGTTTTCCAAATTCTTCTCTTTTTTCAATTGGAATGGTTATGATACCTAATCCATTTTGTATCATCATTTGATTAGCAAATAACATAGCACTTCTTTTGTTTCCATCCCAAAACAGTTGTGATTTCATAATATATGCCATCGTCTCTATGGCTCTTTGTGTTCCATTTTCAACTTCACATAATTTCTTCAAATTCTCTTCAAATACGTTTTTGTTTGGTAATAATGGTTTCCATTTAGTACCACCTATTCGAACATCTCCACTTCTTAAATTTCCTGCATTTTCAACTAAGTTACTTCCTACTAAAGCATTAATGCTACATAAATAATTGAAATCAGCTTTTTGCTCTATCGTACTTAGTATGAATTGCCAAGCATGTTTTAAATTATTGATTGTTACAATTTCATCTACTCTTAAACGACCAATATTTCCACCATCATAAATTTGTTGTGTTTCTGGAAATGTCACGTCAATTCCTTCTAAATGAGCACTCTTCCAAATATAATCTACAATATTCCTTTTGGCCAAAAATACATTCTGTTCTAATGTCATATTATATTTATCTTTCATTTTTTGCTCCTCCATTTTAAACTTGTCAAAGTTGCCAAAAAGGTCCGTCCCCATTGGCAACCCTTTGGCAACTTAGAATATTCCTACTATTTCTCCGTTTTCATCAATATCAATGCTCTCTGCTGATGGTACTTTTGGAAGTCCTGGCATAGTCATAATTTTTCCTGCTAACGCTACTACAAATCCTGCTCCTGTTTTTAGTTGTATATCTCGAATGGTAATATTGTAATCTCCTTTACATTCTAAATTTTTTGCATCATCTGAGAAAGAATATTGCGTTTTAGCAATACATACTGGGAAATTTCCATAACCTAATTCTTCTATCTTTTTGATTTCTGCTAATGCTTCTTCTGAAAAATCTACTCCTTTTGCTCCATATATTTTAGTAGCTATTTTCTCAATTTTTGTTTGGATAGAATCCTCTAGTTCATACATATATTTGAAATCTTCTGGTTGTTCTGTTAATTTTACTAATTTCTCTGCGATGTCTCTTGCTCCTTCTCCTCCTTTGGCCCATCCTTCTACTAAGCTTAATTCCACTCCTTTTTCTGCTAATTTGTCTTGTAAGAATTTAATTTCTTTTTCTGTATCTTGTATATATCGATTTAATGCTACTACAACATTTAAGCCAAATTTATTCTTTAAGTTATCAATATGACGGTATAGATTGTCAATTCCTCTTTCAATTCCTTCTATGTTCTCTTCTTGTATTTTGTCTTTTTCTACTCCACCATGATATTTGATGGCTTTGATGGTTGCTACTAATACAACCGCATCTGGTTGGATACCAGCTTTTCTACACTTAATGTCAATGAATTTTTCAGCTCCTAAATCTGCTCCGAATCCTGCTTCTGTTATTACATAATCACCTAATTTTAAAGCTAATTTAGTGGCCATGATACTATTACATCCATGTGCAATATTGGCAAATGGTCCTCCATGAATAATGGCTGGTGTATGTTCTAATGTTTGTACTAAATTTGGTTTGATGGTGTCTTTTAATAAAACCGTCATAGCTCCTTCGGCTTTTAATTGTTTCGCATAAATTGGCTCTCCTTGTTTGTTATAGCCAATTAATATATTTCCTAATTTTTCTTTTAAGTCCTTTATATCCGTTGCTAAACATACAATTGCCATAACTTCTGAAGCAACGGTTATATCAAATTTATCATGTCTTGGAACAACTTTCTTTTCTCCTGATAATCCAGTTTCTACTTCTCTTAGTTGTCTATCATTTAAATCCACACATCTCTTCCATACAATTTTTTCAAAACCTAATTCGTTTCCGAAGTAAATATGATTATCAATTAGACTGGCTAATAGGTTATTGGCAGCTGTAATCGCATGAATATCTCCTGTAAAGTGTAAGTTGATATCTTCCATTGGTGCTATTTGTACTTTTCCTCCTCCTGTTGCTCCTCCTTTAATACCAAATACAGGTCCTAAAGATGGTTCTCTTAGGGCTAAGATTGAGTTTTTCCCTATGGTTCTTAGTCCATCTGCTACTGCTATGGATATGGTCGTTTTTCCTTCTCCTAATGGTGTTGGATTTACTGCTGTTACCAAGATTAATTTTCCATTCTTTTTATCTTTTAAGTTTTCATAGACTTTTTCAGAAATTTTGGCTTTGTATTTTCCGTATTGTTCTACGTCCTCCTCATCAATTCCTACTTTTTTTGCTATGTCTACTATTTTGTCTAGTTTTGTACTTCTTGCTATTTCAATATCTGTCATTTTCATTCCTCCTTTTAATATTATCTAATCCTATTAATCTAAGAAATATTATATTATTTTTGCAACTACTTTGTAAGCGACCAAACGAACAAAGTGAGTGCGATTGGAACAACCGACCAATATTTTTTTGTTTTGGATGTTGCGACACACAAAGTGTAAAAAAATAATATAATATTTCTTAAATGATAATAGCATTTTTCATCAAATAATTAATCCTGCTATTACCCCAATTAAAGCACCTACAAATACTTGAATTGGTGTATGTCCTAATACTTCTACCAATCTTTCTGATACTTGCATTCCAGTTAGACCTGGTGTTTCAATCAATTTGTTTAACATCGCTGCTTGTTTTCCCGCTGCTCTTCTTACTCCACAAGCATCATACATAACAACAAATGCTACAATAAGTGCTAGTGCAAATATAGAACTTCCTACTCCTTCATATTTTCCTATTAAAGTAGCTAACCCCGCTACTACTGCTGAGTGAGAACTTGGCATTCCGCCTGCTCCCATAATTCTTTTAAAATTAAATTTTTTCGTTGTGCACAAATCATAAATTAATTTGAATAATTGTATGCCAAACCATAAAAAAAATGGTACATAAATATATTTGTTTTGCACAAATGCAATAAAGTCATTCATATGTTGTTTTTCTCCCCTTTATCAAAGTTTTCTTCTGTCATCTCACCATCTTGATTCACTAAAATAGTAATTTTCTTTTCTGCTTCTTCTAATGTTTTATTACATTCTTTTGATATTTTAATTCCTTCTTCAAATTTCGTAACGGAATCTTCTAAATTCAACTCTCCTTTTTCTAACTCTTCTACAATCTTTTCTAATTGTTCCATTTGCTCTTCAAAATTTTTACTCACTACTCTTATTTCTCCTTTTTAATCTTTTTCTATTCTCATATAATTAAGGTTTCTATCACATGTTTTGGGCTTCTTCTTAAAATTTTACAACATTTTAGCCTTTCTTTCTCCATCTACAAACCTAATATCGACTATATCACCTGTTTTCAAGTCAGCTTGTGTCGTAACAACTTTGCCCTCTTTCTGTGTAATGGCATATCCTCTTGCCAAAGTTTTCAAGGGACTATACGCATCTAACTTAGCTATCAATTTAACATATCTAGTTTTTTCTTGCTCATATTTTGTTTGCATTAACCCTTGCAATTGTTTTACTTGTTGATCAATTCTAATATAATTTTCTTGCATTCTTCGTGTTGGCTCTTTAAAAACAAAACTTGACATGCTTTTTTCATATCTTAATTTCATAATTTGAACCTTTTTGATAAGTGCCATACGTAAACGATTTTGATACGCTATGATTTTTTGTTTTACCTCATATACATCTGGTACAGCAAGTTCTGCTGCTGCCGATGGCGTTGGTGCTCTTAAATCTGCTACAAAGTCCGCAATAGTAAAATCGGTTTCATGACCGACAGCCGATATAATTGGTATCTCTGAATGATAAATGCTTTGTGCCACAATTTCTTCATTAAATGGCCATAAATCTTCCAGCGAACCTCCTCCTCTTGCTAAAATTAATACATCGGCTAACTTATTTCGGTTCATAGTTTCAATTCCTTTTGCAATCTTTTCCGCTGCCCCTTCTCCTTGTACAGGAACTGGTAACAATCGAATTACCACATTAGGATTTCTTCTTGTTGATACATTAATAATATCACGAATAACCGAACCTGTTTGAGAAGTTAATACCCCAATTACTTTTGGCATTGTGGGAATTAACATTTTATGCGCTTCGTCAAATAATCCTTGTTCTTCTAATCTACTTTTTAATTCTTGATATTTTGTATATAAATCGCCTAAGCCATCCTCTTCCATTGCTTTTACATAAATTTGGTAAATACCATCTCTTTCAAAAACAGATACACCACCAAAGAGAATTACTTTCATTCCATCTTTTGGCATGAAATTTAGTTTTTGAGCATATGACTTAAACATAATACATTTAATAAGAGATTTTTCATCTTTGAGTGTAAAATACATATGACCTGTATAATGATTTTTAAAATTTGAAATTTCTCCCTTAACTAAAATATTGTTTAGGTATTCATCTTCTGCTATTTTATTTTTAACGTATTCATTTAAGTCAGATACGGTTATTGCCATTTCTGCATATTTCATACTTTTCCCTCTATTTCTCTTTTACTACACTTGCTAAAATTCCATTGACAAAGTTCTTGGAAGAATCTTCCCCATATTTTTTTGCTAGCTCAACCGCTTCATTAATCACTACTTTGAATGGGATTTCTGTGAATTTTAATTCATATATGGCAAGTTTTAGTATGGCTAAATCTATTTTGGAAATTCTTTCTAATTTCCAATCCGATTTTAAATTGGTTTCTATCTTTTCAATAATTTCATTTTTATTTTTTTCAATCCCTAAAATAGCATCCACCATATATTCTTTTGCCTTTTTGTCTGTCATTTCGTTACTTTCTACATATAGTTCAATGGCTTCTTCTAAAGCTTCTGTTTTTTGAATTTCTAAACTATAAATTAATTTAAAAGTTTGTTCCCTTATGGCTGTTCTGTTCATATTTTTTCCTCCAAGCAACTACATTTTATCAATAAAAGCCTTTAGCTTTGTTTTGACATCTTCTTTATTTTGTTGCACATAATTTCCAATCAATGCTCCTAATACTAATATTACAATGGCTAATATTAAATCATGTAATCTTGTTATTAAAATTAATATGGCTACTATAATACCGATAATGGCTCCTTTGTAATTGTTCCAAAATTCTTTTAGGTTCATTTCTATCACTTTCCTTTCTTCTATCTGGTGTGTATTCTTTCTATCGTTTGAAAAAGATTTGCTATTTGGCTAGGCTATTACTCTGTTTCTTGTTGTTTGGGAGCAACTTTCTTAACCGTTATATTTACCTCTTTTACTTCTAAATCTGTTGCCGTTTTTACTTTTTCCTTAATTCTTGCTTGCAAATTAGCGGATAAATCTTTGATAACTGCTTCTTCATTTACAATTAAATTAACAAATACTTTGACATTGTTTTCCTTATCTAGTTCAACTCTAGTGGTTACGTCTTCTGCACTTTGAAAATTTAAAGCTACTGAATTGACTAAATTTTCTATCGTTTCTTTTGAAATCATAAGTTTTCCACTTTCATTTTCTAATAGTACTCCTTGTCTTTCTTTGATTTGTTCTCTTGAAGTACTATCAAAGAAAATACATTTTATGGATAATAAAATAAATAAAACACTTAATCCAAGTAGTATTTTACCTGATGTTTCTCCTACTATGATTTTTGTTATCATATCACCTACTAGGCCTATATCTAGCCATCCAAATATTAATAAACATAAAATGACAGATAATATTAGCATAATATTAGAATAAATAATTAGTGTGATTTTTTCTAAAATTTTCATTGCATTTCCTCCTACTTTTTTATTTTTTCTTATTCTTCTTCACTTGTCGTTTCTTCCTCTATTTGTTCTTGTTCTTCTTCTCCTTTTGCTCTGTCTGTATTAACACCTTGTACATGTACATTAACTTCTTCTACATTTAATCCTGTCATACTTTCTACTGCTTTCTTTACTCTATTTTGAATTTCAAAAGCTACATCTGGAATTCTTGAACCATATTCTACAATGATATTAACATCAATTTTTGCTTGTATTTCTGTTACTTCTACTTTGATTCCTTTTGCTAAGTTCTTCTTTCCACTTAAAACTTCTGTAATTCCACCGGCAAATCCTCCTGCCATGCCAGCTACTCCTGGTACTTCTGATACAGCAACTCCCGCGATAACAGCTACTACATCATTAGAAATTTGTATTCCGTCATTTTCTGTTTTTATTTCTTCTTCTAATTCTACTACTTCACCTTGATTTTGATTTTCTTCACTCATTTCTCATTCCTCCTTTGCATATCAAAAATTGATATACTTATTTTTCTTCTCAAGTATATCAATTTTTAGCTTTTTTTACAACCATTTTTACGAAATTTTATAAATGATATTTATGCCAAGAGGAGGAGGTCTCATCTTTTAAAAAAAACGAAACTTAAAAATCACTTTATGATTCAAACACTTCAAATTCTTCAATTGGATTGCCTCTTAAAAAATCTTGAACCGTCATTCTTTTAGCATTTTCTCCTTGTATTTCTAATACTTTTAAAATGCCTTCTTTTGTTTTGATAAAAATACCATCTCTTGGGTCTGAAACAATGACTGTACCATCTCTTAAAAAATCCATATTTTCTGCCATTATTTCATCTTCTGTTGCAACAGCAACTTTCCAAAATTTTATTTTTTTACCATTTAAATAAGTATAAGCTCCCATGATTGGATTCAATCCTCTTACTAAATTCATAATTTCTTGTGCTGTTTGATTCTCCCAATCAATCTTAGCCATTTTTTTAGAAAGCATTGGTGCTATTGTAAAGTCATCTCCTTGTTTTTCTCTTGAGGCGATTCCTTTTTCTATTTCTTCCAATGTTTTTACTAAAAGACTTCCTCCTATTTTGGACAATCTATCCCATAATTCTCCTGTTGTCTCCTCTTTTCCTATTTCTACTTCTTCTTTTAAAATCATATCTCCTGTGTCCATTCCTTCATCCATATACATAGTGGTAACTCCTGTTGTTTTATCTCCATTTAGTACTGCCCATTGAATCGGTGCGGCTCCTCTATATTTAGGAAGTAAGGAAGCATGTACATTAATACAACCATATTTTGGAATTTCTAGTATTTCTTTTGATAGTATTTTTCCATAGGCTACCACACAAATCACATCTGGTTGTAATTGCCTTATTTCTTCTAAAAATTCTTGATTCTTTTTTATTTTTTCTGGTTGATATATTTTTAGTTGTTTTTCTAGGGCATATTCTTTTACTTCAGATGGTTGCAATTTCATTCCTCTTCCTCGTGGTTTATCAACATTCGTTACTACCCCCATTACATTATGACCCATTTCGTAAATAGCTTTTAGACTTTCTCTGGCAAAGTCTGGCGTTCCCATGAAAATAATATTCATTCCTGACTCCTCTCAAATTCTTATTTTCCTACTGGATTACTCTTTTTCTGGCTCTACATACTCCAACGTACCTGGTATTATTTTTTCTACAAATACCTCGCCATTTAAGTGATCTACTTCATGACTAATGGCTTGTGCTAATAAATCCTTTGCTTTTACTTTCATTCTTTTTCCTTCTCGATCTGTATACTCTGCCACCACTTCTTCTGGTCTCATAATTTTAGCAAATTGATTAGGATAACTTAAACAACCTTCTTCTACTTCATGTTCCCCTTTTGTCTTTAGGATAACTGGATTAATCAATACAATCGGTCCTTTATCATCATATAAATCAATTACAATCACTCTTTTTAAAACGCCTACTTGAACAGCGGCAAGACCTACCCCATTATATTTGTGCATGGTCTCTATCATGTCATCGATTAAAATTTGTATTTTTTCATCAATAACTTCTACTTCTCTTGATTTCTTTTTTAAAATTTCGTCTCCTTCTAATCTTAAATTTCTAATTGCCATTTTTCTTACTCCTTCTTAATTGGTTGCCAATGGTTCTAGCTTTAAATGGCAACTAATAGATTTTTATTATTTAAATTGTATATTATATAAAAATGCAGTGATGCATAGTTTGGAAGGACTCCTATTCATACAGAACAAATAGATTAACTTTTCTATTTGTGAAATATAACTATTAGCTTTATATGATTAGTCCGACCAGTAAGGAACGAAATTTTTATATACCATACAATCTAATTAAAATAGATATCCAAAGTTGCCAGTTAAACTTAGGAAACCGTTGTCAACTAATCCTTTTTCTACATCATATTATTTGGATTTACATCAATAGTTATTCTTGTTGTTTTTAAATTTTTACTATAAATTTCTTTTAAGCATTCATTGAATATTTGGTTGGCATCTTCTGTCATATTTCCTTTCATGATAATTCGATAACGTATTCTATTTTGTATTTTATCAATTGGTGCTGGCATCGGTTTAAAAATTCTAAAAGGTTCTAGGTCTGGCTTATTTTTTAAGAATTCATAAACCCATTGACTCCATTTTTTGATTTCTTGTTCTTCTAAACTATTGAAGTTCACCACTATTATATCGCAAAATGGTGGATATTTCAACTGTTTACGTAAGGCTATTTCCGTTTCATAAAATTTTTCATAGTTTTGCTCTTTCGCACATTGAATACTGAAATTTTCTGGATTATAACTTTGCACAATTACTTTACCTGGTAATTGTTCTCTTCCTGCTCTTCCGTGCTACTTGGGTTAAAATTTGGAAGGTTCTTTCATTAGCTCGATAGTCATCGATATTTAAAGAACTATCTGCTGCGATTACACCAACTAAAGTAACATTAGGGAAATGATGTCCCTTTACTACCATTTGTGTTCCAATTAATATGTCAATATTGTTATTTTTAAATTGATTTAATATTTGCTCATGTGAATTTTTCTTGGTAACGGTATCTACATCCATTCGGATGGTACTTGCTTGTGGAAATTGTTTGTGGATTTCTTGTTCTAACCTTTGGGTTCCTGTTCCAAAATATCGTATTTTATCACTATGACATTCTGGGCATACATTAACAATATTTTCTTCGTAGCCACAATAATGACATTTCAATTTCTTTTCATAACTGTGATACGTCATGCTGATATTACAATTCTTGCATTGTACCGTATAACCACAATTTCTACACATGATAAAAGTTGAATAACCTCTTCGGTTTAAAAATAGAATGGTTTGTCTTTTTTCTTTCAAATTTTCTTCTATGGCTGTATATAAATCCATACTTAACATGGAACGATTTCCATTGACTAATTCTTGTTTCAAATCTACTACTTGTACTTTTGGTAAAGAAGATTGATTCGCTCTTTTGGTTAAAGTTAGTAAGGATACCTCTGTTTTTTCTTTATTGGTCGCAGCATAATAACTTCTCATGTCTGGGGTAGCACTTCCTAAGACTAAGGGACAATTACTTTGTTTTGCTATTTTTTTAGCTACTTCTTTGGCATCATATTTGGGATTTGCTTCTGATTTATAAGAACTGTCATGCTCTTCATCAATAATAATAATTCCTATTTTTTCAATTGGAGCAAATATGGCTGATCTTGCTCCAATTACTATTTTTACCTTTCCTTGTTTGATTCTTTCCCATTCATCATGTCTTTCTCCTATGGATAATTTACTATGTAATACCGCAATTTCTTCTCTTCCAAATCGAGCCATAAATCGGTCTATCATTTGTGGTGTTAAAGATATTTCAGGGACTAATAAAATAGCTGTTTTTTCTTGTTCTATCGCTTTTTGTATTAATTGCAAATATATTTCTGTTTTTCCTGAACCTGTTACACCATATAATAAAAAAGTTCGATACCCTTTATGATTCATTTCTTGTGCTATTTTCTGATAAGCTTCTTGTTGCTCTTCTGTTAATTTTAAGTTTTCTGTCTTTTCTCTTTTTTGGATTGTTTCTATATCTTTTTCATCTAAAGGATTTCTTTCTATTTTTTGTTCTATTACTTCTAAATATCCATTTTTTATTAAAGTATTTACAATCGCTCTTGAAGTATCGGTAAACATTTCTATTTCTGGTATGGTTGCTCCTTCATTGTCTTTTACAAAATGAAGAATTTTTTTCTGCTTTTCTGATTTGATTTTTCCAGTTTCTATGTCAAATTCTATTTCTTCGATGTCTTTTCCTAAATATACACTATTTATGGTTTTGTCTTGTATCCTTTTTTCTTTGTTTTTGGTTCTTGTTCCTGGTGTTAACATTAATTTAATACAATCTGCTATATTACAAAAATATCTCTTTGCCATCCATTTAGCTAATTCGATTTGTTCGTCTTTTAATTGTTCTTCTAATTTTGCTATGTCTTTTATTCCATTCGTATAATTTGTTTTTTCTTTTAGTCTTACGACAAAGGCTTCTTCTAATTTTCCACTTTTTCCAAATGGGACTAATATTTTGCTTCCCACAAAAATAAGTCCCTCCAATTTCTGTGGGACATGATAATCAAAAGTTCGATTTAATTTTTTGGCTGTTCGATTGATGATTACTTCTGCTATCATTTTTCTCTCCTCTTTTTCTTTGCTTAGTATATCAAATTTTTATGTTTTTCACAAGAAAAAAGATGAAATTTAAAAATTCCATCTTTTTAATAATTTCTTATTCAAACATAGTTTTAATGGCTTTTCGATAAATATCTTTTATGATATCATAACCACCTTCCACTGTTTGGGCAAAAATATCAGCACAAACGCCTGAATTCATTTCCATGACATATAGTTTATCATCTGTTGTATGAATAATATCAATGGTAGTAAAATTCATATTCATGGCCTTTCCTGCTTTTTTTGCTAAGTCCTCAATTTTTTGATACAATTCTCCTTTTTCTAATAGAATCGGTTTGGCACCACCACTTAAATTGTGTTTCCAAGTAATTTCTACTTTTTCTCCTTCTTTTGGAATATAAGCCATATCTAAGTTGTTTAAGTTATCTTCTACAATTGGTTTATCTGGCAAGTTTAAGGCTTTCACTAATGCTAGTAAACTTGATTGACCATCTCCTATTACAAAAGGTTTCGTTTTTCCATAGATTAAAAGGATTTCGCCATTTAAATAAAACGTTCTATATTCTGTTTGGATATCATAATAAGGACAAATGCTGACATTTTCAGCTCTCTCATGGAATAACTTTTGGATTGCCATTTCCGTTTCTTTTAAACTATGACAAAGTTTTATTCCTGTTCCTTCACTCGCATTATTTGGCTTTACTACTAATGTTCCATATTTTGAAAATTCAGAAATAATATCACTCCAAATTCCCTGATTAGGAATAAACTCTCCCCATACCAGAGGATTCATAATCATTCTATGTTCAATTACTGGTACATTTTGCGATTTTAACACTTCATAAGTAGCATATTTATCCGATACAATTGTTCCTGTGGCTTGTGGGTTTATATCAAAAAGATAATTGGTAATATGTCTTGTTTTACCATCTTTGGTAAGTTGTAAAATCCAATTATAAGAGAGATTTTCCATTTTGATATCCATTTCTAAGCATATTTCTCTTATCATACTATGAAAAAATCTTTCTTTCATTTGCCTACTCCTTTTCCATTCTTTGTTCATTTTCTATAATCGTTTCAATAATTTGTACGGTTTTTTCTAAATCATCATTTTTCAATACATAGTCGTATAAATGAATCCTAGATTCTTCATAATCAAATCGATTTAATCTTAATATAACTTCTGCTGGACTAGGCTTGTCCACTCTTGCTTCTAATCTTTTCTTTAATTCTTCTTTCGGAACTCTTAAAAAAACAGTAACTACTCTTGTATCTTCTTTTAACAATTCCTTTAAATGTTCTGTTCCATTTACATCAATATCTTTGACAATAACTTTTCCACTTTTTATCTTTTCATTTAATAATTTCCTAGAAGTTCCATAATATTGGTTATGATGAATATCATATTCATAAAATTCTTCTCTTTTTATCATTTCTTCAAATTCTTCTCGGCTAACAAAATTATAGGTTTGTCCTTCTATGTCTCCTTCTCTCATTGGCCTAGAAGTAAAAGATGGAAGTGATTCTACCTTTTCCATCCTTTTAATTAGTTCTCTTTTTATGGTATCTTTTCCCGCTCCTGCTACTCCAGATAGTATGACTAACATATGGTTACCTTCCCTTCTGCTATTTCATTAGCAGCTAAGGTTACTGGTGATTCCTCTTTTGCCTTTGTTTTTGCCTCGTCTCCTGCTGCTATTTGTCTTGCTCTTCTTGCTGTTGCAATTACTAATTCATATCTGTTTTGTGCTTTGGTCAATAATTGACCTACGGTTGGTTTTACAATCATGTTATACACCCTTTCTTTTCTATCTTTATTTTATTATACTTAGTCATTATTATTTATCAAATTCTTGTGATATTGATTTATCAATTCTTCCTCCTACGGTTTCTGGTTGAACTGCTGATAATATAATATGACCGGAATCCATAATCAATACCGCTCTGGTCCTTCTTCCATAGGTTGCATCTACTGCCGTTTTATTGTCTTTGGCCTCTTGTACCATTCTTTTAATGGGTGCCGACTCTGGACTTACAATCGCCACAATTCTTTCTGACGATACAATATTTCCAAATCCTATATTGACTAATTGCATGTTATCCCTCCATTCTATTCAATGTTTTGTACTTGCTCTCTCACATTCTCCAATTCCGTTTTTATTTCAATCACGCCATTGGTAATTTCTAGATTATTAGCCTTTGAGCCAATTGTATTGGTTTCTCGATTCATTTCTTGAATGATAAAATCCAACTTTTTTCCAATCGCTTCTTCTGTCTGTAAAAGTTTTTCAAATTGTAATATATGGCTTTTTAATCTTGTTACTTCTTCTTCGATAGAACATTTATCCGCATAAATCACCACTTCTTGTGCCAATCGTGCTTCATCTAGTTCTTGATTTTTTAATATTTCCTTTATTCTACCCTCTAATTTTACTACATATTCGTCAATAAGTCCAGTAGAAAGTGAAGATATTTCTTTTACTTTTTCTTGAATGGTAGTAATTCTTGTTAATAAATCCTCTGCTATTTTACTGCCTTCTGTGGCTCTCATTTGTACTAAATTATAGGTGGCTTGTTTTACAGTTCCTAATAATTCATTTTTAATGTTTTCATCTTCTTGCTTATTTTGTATATTTAAAACATCTGGGAATTTTGAAATTTCTGTTACTTCTATATTGGCTGAAATTTCTTCTTCTTTGGCTAAATTTTTTAATTGTTCGATATATATTTTGGCAAGTTCCTGGTTGATTTTTATTTCTTTGCCTTCTGTTGAATTATTTTGAAACGTAATAAAAACATCTATTTTTCCCCTTTTTACTTGAGAGGCTATTTCTTTTTTTACATCTTCCTCCAAATAACTTAATACTCTTGGCATTTTTACGGTAATGTCTAAATATCTATGATTTACACTTTTTATTTCTATTTGATATTCTCTGTTATTTTCCGTTAAATTAGATTTGCCATATCCTGTCATACTTTTTATCATTCTATCTTACCTCTTTTTCTTTTTGGACTTTTTCTTTTTATGTCTATTCTTTTTCTTCTTAGAAATTTTGACTTCTTCCTCTTGGTTCATTTCCTTTTGCAAATTTTCTTCTGTTTTTTCTTCTATTTCTTCCTTCTCTTTTTGCTCTTCTATTTTGGTTTCTTTTTCTTCCCCTCTTTTTCTAGCTTCTTTTTTGATTGGCTCATCCTTTTTTACAATTTCAGAAATATCACTTAAACTATTTAAATAATCTTTTCTTCCTTTGGTATATAATAGAATTGATTTCAATACAAAATAAATAGATAGAACATAAGAAGAAGTTAATAAATAAAGTCTAAAGTCGTATTTTAACAAGGTAATTATATGCATAATGGATAAACTATGTAAGGATAAGAATAAAAATTCTATTCCTGTAATGGCTATACTACCATTATCTTTTTTATACGCTTTTTCTAAAAATACGATACCAATTACCAAAAATGCTCCTGCAAATACTTCAATGTCACCTATTAGTCTTTCTTGTTGCATGGTAACATAGGCTAAACTTAAGATGATGAAATAAATCATAACTCCTACTGCTTTTAACAAATTACCAAATATCTTCTTTAAAATTTCTTGTGATATTTCTTTGGGAATTTTTTTCTTTTTGTTTTTTTTATTCTCTTTTTCTATTAAGTCCTTCGTCATTTTTATTTCATTCCTTTCTCCTAACTAATATTATCTTCTAGTTCATACATGATAATACTTAATATATTTAATGCTACGGTTTCTGTTCTTAGAATTCTATTTCCTAATGTTACTATTTTAGCACCGCTTTCTTGTAATAATGCTATTTCTGAATCTTCGATGCCACCTTCTGGACCTATTAAAATCGCAATTTTTAACGCTTGTGTTTCATTTAATTTTAATTTTTCTAATTCATATCGCAATTTATTTTGTTTTTCATTTTCATAGGCCACTATTACTATATCATATTCTTGGCATAAATTACAAACATTTTTAACCGAAATACTGTCATTTATTTTAGGAATCGTATTTCTCCCACTTTGCTTGGCTGCTACTTCTGCTATCTTTTGCCATCTATCTATCTTTTTTCTTTTGTCTTTCTCATTTAGTTTAACAACACATCTTTTCATCTCTACTGGCGTAATATCGTAAACACCCAGTTCAACGGATTTTTGAATGACGAATTCCATTTTGTCTGCCTTTGGTAATCCCTGTAAAATGGTTACTTTTATATGGGATTCTGCATTAGCTTCTAATTTCTGTAAGATATGACATGTAATTTTTTTCTCTTCTAATTCTTGAATTTCACATAAATAATCGATCGCCGTGTCTGTATTACATATAGTTATGGTATCTCCTGTCTTTTTTCTTAATACATTTTTTAAGTGATTTACGTCTTGACCTACTATTATTATTTTATCATCTTTTACATTTTGTTTACTTACAAAAAATTTGGGCATGTTTCTTTCTCCTTTTTGTACTTCTTAATTTCATCTTTTAAAAAACAAAGACTCTATTCGTTTTATTGAATACAGTCTTTTATATGGATATTAATAATTTTCTGCTTTGATTTCAAAATATGCTTTTGGATGAGCACATACTGGGCAAATTTCTGGTGCTTGTTTTCCTATCACAATATGTCCACAATTTCTACATTTCCAGATCTTATCTCCATCACGACTAAATACTAAGCCATCTTCTACATTTTCTAATAATTTTTTATATCTTTCTTCATGTTCTTTTTCTATTTTTCCAACTTCTTCAAAAAGATAAGCAATATGGTCAAACCCTTCTTCTTTGGCTTCTTTTGCCATTCTGTCATACATGTCTGTCCATTCATAGTTTTCTCCTTCTGCTGCTGCTTTTAAGTTCTCTGCTGTTCCTTGAATGTCTCCTCCTTGTAATAATTTGAACCAAATTTTAGCATGTTCTTTTTCATTGTCTGCGGTTTCTTGGAATATAGCTGCTATTTGCTCATATCCTTCTTTTTTGGCTTTACTTGCAAAATAGGTATACTTATTTCTTGCTTGTGATTCTCCGGCAAATGCCTCCATTAAGTTTTGTTCTGTTTTACTTCCTTTTAATTCCATCTTCTTTTTTCCTCCCTATTCTTATTTTGTATTATTTGAAATTTAATGACAAATTATTCCTATTTATCATAATTTTTGGTACCGATGGTGGGACTCGAACCCACATGGTTTCCCGCTGGATTTTGAATCCAGTGCGTCTACCAATTCCGCCACATCGGCATATTAAAAAAATATGTACTCATATATCTTAGCACATATTTTTTTTATTGTCCAGATTTTTTTCAAAATATTATCTATCCATTCCGTTTTCCTTTTCTTGTAATCTTAAAATTTTGTAATATAACTTTTCTAAGTATTCTTTATCCTCTTTCTTATCCTTTACTTTTTCTATTAATGCTTCCATCTTATCCCATTGTGAAATTCCAATTTCTTGAATCTCAGGATAACTGGATTGCATTTTTACATAGATAACACGTCTTTTTTCTTTTAAATATTCCATTACTGCACCAAAGTACTTTATTTCTCTATCTCTTCTAGCAATTTCTTCATTATCAATTCTTGGCTCCGTTTTGATTCTTTGTCTAAAATTATTTCTATTATCTTCTAATCTACTATTATGCTTAACAACTGTTATTCTTGTTTGTTCTCCTTTATGATACTTTTTTTCATTTTGTGCTGTTACACCTGTTTTATATTTTCCATCATTACTGTGTGTTGGTTGGATTCTTTTTATAATTCCTTCAGGTAACCCTTCTTCTTCTTTTTTCTCTCTATCATATCTATCTTTTAATTCAGGATCTATTTCCCAATGTAATAGCTCACTATAAAATCCATAATCAAATATCTTTGTTTTCTTGCTTTGAATTCTTTGCATAATCATATTAAAAAGTTTATTATTTTTTGATTTTTCATTTCCTTTTTTATAATTTTGCACTAATCTTTTTACTTTTGCAACATCTTTTTGTTTTTCATATATAGCCAATAGTATAAGATTTTTTTCAAAATCAGGTATTTCCCTACTCTCTTTTATTTCTTTTATGTCATCATCATCTATTTTACCATAATAAAGTTTTGTTGCTATTTGATTTAATATTTTGGAAGTTTGTTCGTTTTTATTATTGAAATTTTTTGTTTCGCTAATACTTTCAATTTGTGGTTGAATTAGTGAATCATTTTTAAATTGTTCTTGGTATCCTATTCTTTTGGCTTCTTTATACTCTCCTTTTCTTATTGCTACTGTTATCATCTGTGATTGAATTGGTCCATTATTTTTAAATTGTTCTTGGTATCCTATTCTTTTGGCTTCTTTATACTCTCCTTTTCTTATTGCTATGGCTACTCGTTGTGATTGAATAATAGGAACTAATGGATATTTTACTGTTAATTTACTCGCTTTATCCAATTGTCCCAATTTAATTAATCTTTTTATCTCCTTACTTGCTATTTTCTCTTCCTTATCTACTTCTTTTCTCTCTTCTTTACTATTTTTCTTTTCATTTTGTACTTGTATTTCTTTCTTCCATTTGTAAAGTGTAGCTACACTAATTCCTGTTTGTTCACTAATTTGTTTTACTTTTTCTCCTTTTGCTAATCTTTCTTTTACTTCCTTCTTTATTTGTTCAGAATAAGCCATCATTCAACATCCTCTCTCAAAATTATGTTACTATTTTTTGTATATTTTGCAAGGACCACTCAAACTTTATCTATTAAATTACAAAAAAATAGATAAGTAATACTTTACTTACCTATTTTCATTTCTATTAAGAAACTCGAATCATCTGACCTGGATAAATCAAATTGGGGTTACGAATACCATTTAAGTTAACCAAATATTGAACAGAAACGCCATATCTTCTAGCAATACCAGACAAAGTATCTCCCCTTTGTACTGTATAAAAATTATTTTGTATCACTGGGTTTAGATTGGTATTACTACTCTCTGTAATTCTCAATTTTTGACCTGGATAAATCAAATTTGGATTTTGTATATTATTTAATTCCACAATATGAGCAACGGTAACGCCATAAGCAGCTGCAATTTGGGATAAGGTATTCCCTCTTTTTACAGTATAGGTAATACTTCCTGTTCCTCTTGTTTCTGAACCATGTGTTGTAGAATTAGTAGCAATTCTTAGCGTTTCACCAGGATAAATTAAATTCGGATTGGACAATCGATTGATATCCACCAATTCTTGTACTGTTGTTCCATAACGACTAGCAATAGCAGACAAGGTATCTCCACTTTGAACTGTATAAGAAACCGTTTCTGTGTTAATACCATCATTTGGATTATCTGTATTTGGTATCTCACTGGTATCAGATAAGAAAATATTTTCTGTATATAAATCTCTATCTACATTACCACGTATACCAGGTACATAACCTCTATCGGTATATTGAACACCAATCCATCTTTCCCAACTGGTTTCTACATATCTTAAATTATTATAATCTCCATAATAAGCAATCCATAGTTCATAATTATCAGCAATATTTCTATTAAATCGATCTCGTGCATTGGACAAATCACTATATACAATTACTTCTTTATTGGTTAATCTTTTGACAGTTTCCAAAAATACTTGTGCTATATTGTTGGATTCTTCTACACTCACACCTCCAAATACTTCATAGTCCATAACCAATTTACAATCTGGTTGTTTTCCCGCTATAACAGACGCAAAAAATCGAGCTTCTTGTTCCGCTTCTCCGCGTATTGGTTGCTGTTAAAAAATGATAAAATCCAACTTTTAGCCCATTTGCTTTGGCATTTTCGTAATTAATATCAAAATAGGCATCTTTGATATTACTTCCTTGACTGGATTTGATATACACTACTTCGATTCCACTTTCTCGTACCTGTCGATAATCTATGTATCCTTGCCAATTGCTTACATCAATTCCTTGATATTGTGGATTGGAACTAGGAGTTAATGCATATGTGATATTAATATCTGCAAAAAATAGGAAGGTTACTATCATAAAGATGACTAATATTCGTCTCTTCTTTTTCATCATAAAAGCCTCCTTTGCGTATTATTAATTTATTATATGCAAAGGAGACCTTTTGGTTCTTTAACTATGCGTCGTATTCAAAAACACGAATCGTTTTAATTGTAAGGGTAGAAAAATCATTTTCCTTTCCTAAATCTACCACCTTAAAAGTAGTCTTTTTCTTCAATTCCATATTTAATTTAGCAACATCGACTAAAATGTTAGTTGATAAATCTTGTCCAATTGGCAGCGTTCTATTTTGATTATCATAAAAGATACTATTGGTAAAGCTAATGGCACTTGCCCCTCTTTTTAAGTTAATTTTATAGAAATTAATTTTAGCTTTATCTTGCTTCATAAATTCTTTCATTTCTGCTTCTGGATTGATGTTAAAAATATTGATTTGTTTTTCGTCTAATAATTCATTTTCAATTGCTTTATATACTGGTATATCTTCTGGAATGACTACTTTTTTCAAAGCAGTTTTTACATTTTCTATTACTTTTTCTAAAGCTAATTTATAACCTATTTGCTTTGTCGTCTTGGCAATATCTAAGATAACAAATTTATCTTTTGCTATTTCTCTATGTCTTTTATTTTTAATTTTAGATAACTTCGATTTGTCTTGTGCCATTCCTCCAAAAATATCAAACTCTTCGTTTTCCATTAATGTCTTTTCTTCCATTGCCTCTTTTTTCAATTCTCGTAAACTAGCTGTTATATCTTTTGGTACTACTTCATTATTCTTCACACGGTTTATTATTTCTATTAGGTTGGTAGAAGTAATATATATGCTATCTGTCTCTTGTTTCGTTAATACTTTTCTTTGTATTTTATCCATCATGTTTCCGAATTTTTCAAGATCTTCTTCATAATCAAAAATCTTGGTAATCTTCTTTTTCGTAATATTAGCTTCCTCTTCTTCTCCTTCTGGCAAGGTGGCTATGGCATCTTTATTGCTATACTTCCAAAATTCAAAGATACTTTTTTTATGGCTATCTATTTCCTCTATGAATAAAGTGGCATTTTCAATTTTTTTCGCCATATTCTTTCTTTTTAATTTTAAACTATTGACATCTAGCATAATGTTTTTTAGTATGTATTCCAATTTTTCTAACTCTTTATAGATGTCTATTAATTCTTCAATGGTGTAATTTTCTTTATCTGGAATTTCTTTTTTCTTTCTTCTTTTAATTTTTTCCTCTTTTGTAACTTCTTTTACGGATTTATCGTTTTCTGATTGTTCTGGTATATTTTCTGTTTCTATTTCTTCATTTGGTTGCATTTCTCTTTTATTCTTCTTTTTATTGTATTTAAAATAATATTTGAATTTACCAAAAAATGTTTTTTTACATTCTAAAAAAGTAGAAATTTGCTTTTCTTTGGCTAGATATTCTATTTCTTGTATGGCTACTTCTTCTTTCAAATTTCTTAATTTTCTTTTACTCGCTTTTATAATTTCTATCGCTTCTTGTATTCTTGCCTTTCCTGTCTTACATTCTTCATTAATCCATTGTGGAAGGGTATCATATTCGATCACTTTATCTTCTATCGAAAATTCAATTTCTCCCGTTTTTCCAATGTTTGTTTGAAAGGTAAAATAATGGGGTAACTCTGTTTGCAAAATAAACATCGCTTTGACTAATTTATAAAATCGATTGGCTTCTTCCTTACTTTCTAATTGAATTCGATAAGGACTTTTTATTCTTTCGTATACTTCCGTTTCTCCTACTATTTGTATGCTTAATTGATTGTTTTTATCATATACTTCATACACCAGTGGCCAATCTTTTGTAAATAACCACAAGTAATTCTCGATATCTGCAAATTGTGCTTTTCTTAAGTATTCTTGACTATATCCCACATTACTAATTGGCACAAAAATTTTATTGGTTCTTTTTCTTTCTAATTGTTTTTTTAATAAAAAGAAAAAGGTAGCATAGTTGGTATCTTCTGTTGGCACTAACATAAAGTATTTATCTGTATTTTCTGAATAATAAATTTGCCACAAGTAATTTCCTTTAAATTTTACTTTAAATGGTATTTTTTTATTTAGATTTGCCTGTTCTTCTTCGATTTCTTCAATTTCACTTATTTTTACTTTTTTTAACATACTTAAAAACTTAGTATATTTTAAAATATTTTTTTGGCTTTTACTATCTAAATAATCTGCTAATGGACTCGCTTTTTCATATTTTTCTTCTATTTCGTCTAAACGATTGGTTGGTGATAATAGAATTTGTATGTCTTTAAGCAAAATATAGCGATATTGTCTATATTGTTTTTCGTCATAAAATTTAGGTGGTCTAAATTCTAATGGCTGTACTTTCCTAAGTCCTAATGGTATTTTTGCTAAATCTAATCCTAAATATTCTAATTTTTCTTCTATACTTGCGTTTTTCTCTTCATTCTTAGGCAAAATTCTCTCTCCTTTTTACTTCATAATATCATAAAAATTCTTAAATTCATATCCATTTTCTCTTAACCAAGAAATAATTTGTGGTAAGGCTTCTGCCGTAACCTTTTTCGCTTCTGCATCATGCATTAAAATAACAACACTACTTTTATTGGCTACCGTTTCTTCGATTCGTTGCCTTTCAAATTCTATGGTGGGATTGGCTGTTTCAGCGTCTCCTGTCAGTGCATTCCAGTCTACATGTAAAATATCATTTTGCAACAATAATTCATTGGCCTGTCGTTTTATTTCTGCATATTTTCCACCTGGAAGTCCTCCTGGAAAGCGGAATAAATGGGAATGATATTCTGGTACGCCAATGGCATTTCTCACTGCCTCATTACATTGATTAAATTCGTCTAATACTGCTTGTGGTGAAGAATAAATGGTAGAGTAGGAATGCGTGTACCCATGATTGGCAATATAATGTCCTTCTTCATAAATTCTTTTGGTGGTTTCTGGCATTGCCTTTACGCCTGCTCCTAATACAAAAAAGGTTGCTTTCACATTTTCTTGCTTCAAAACATCCAGAATGGTTGGCGTTACCGTAGAAGGTCCATCGTCAAAAGTCAAGAAAGCTCTTCTGGTTTCTGCATGATAAATATTTTCTAACTTTTCTTTCCCTTCTTGTGTTAGCTTAGGAATTCTTTCTTGCTTTTTTTCTTCTATTTGTGCTTGTTTACTTTCTTCTTGTTTCGCTAATGCCCCTAATTGTGCTTCATACTGCTCATATACTTTGTGATTTTTTAGGATCTCAGTTGAATTTTTGGCTAGCATAATAAGTCCAACTGCTACTACTACAATTAATAGCAATATCGCTACTTTTTTGGTATTCAAATGTTTTTCGTCTATTGTTATTTTATAAATTTTATCTTTTACCATTTCTTACGTCCTTTTTTGATTCCTCTATTATTGGTTCATTACTTTCTTTAAAAATTCTACTTCTTCTTCTGCGTTTAATCTCATAAAAATTGGTTCCCCTTTTTCAATTACCTTAGTGTTTTCTATTGTTTGATATTCTTTCAAGTTTTTCCAATTTTTCATATCTTTTTCTTGTATTCCGATTTGTCTCAATATATTATTAGCCGTATCTTTCATAAAGGGTTTAATTAAAATTGCAATTTTTCTTAGGTTTTCAATTAAATGGTACATACAAGATTCTAATTTTTCTGTTTGCTCTTCTTTAGCTAATGCCCATGGCATAGTTTCATCAATGTATTTATTGGTTCTAGCAATTAGGTTCCAAATTTCTTGTATGCTATTGGCAATTTCATAGTTGTTCCATTTTTCATCAAATTTTTCAATCTGTGATAGGGTATATTCTTCTAATTCACTATCTACTTCATTTGGTGTTCCTTGATAGGCTGGTACATTTCCTCCAAAGTATTTATTTACCATAGATATCGTTCTATTTAATAAATTGCTTAAATCATTGCATAAATCAAAATTGTATCTTTCTACAAATGCTTCTGGTGAAAAAATACCATCTTGTGAAACTGGCATTTCTCTTAGTAAAAAGTACCTAACACTATCCAATCCATATCGTTCTATTAATGTTTCTGGATAAATGACATTTCCTTTTGATTTGGACATTTTTCCATCTTTCATCATAATCCAGTTATGCACTAATATGGTTTTTGGTAGTGGTAAGTCTAATGCCATTAGGAAAATTGGCCAATAAATTAAGTGAAATCTCGCAATATCTTTCCCTACAATTTGTAAATCAGCTGGCCAGTATTTTTGAAATAGTGTGTCATCTTCGGATAGGTATCCTAATGCTGTAATATAGTTTGTTAAAGCATCTAGCCATACATAAATAACATGTTTTGGGTCTTTTAATACTTTTATTCCCCAATCAAAAGAAGTTCTAGTTACACACAAATCTTCTAATCCTGGTTTGATAAAATTGTTTATCATTTCATTTTTTCTGTATTCTGGCTTAATAAAGTCTGGATGTTCTTCATAATATTTTAATAATCGATCCGCATATTTTTTCATATTGAAAAAGTAGGATTCTTCTTTCATTAATTCGACTTCTCTACCACAATCTGGGCATTTTCCATCCACTAATTGCGTTTCCGTAAAAAAGGTTTCACAAGGTACACAATACCATCCTTCATATTGCCCTTTGTAAATGTCTCCTTGCTCCATGAATCGATCAAAAATCTTTTGGGCAATTTTTTCATGTCTTTCTTCTGTGGTCTGGATAAAATCATCGTATTCAATTTCCATCTTTGCCCATAGCTCTTTTGCCATTTTTGCCATTTCATCTACATACTCTTTTGGCGTTTTTCCCGTTTCTTGTGCTTTTTTTTCTATCTTTTGCCCATGCTCATCAGTTCCCGTTAGCATATAGGCTTCTTCCCCTTTTAGCTGATGATATTGTTTCATACTGTCTGCTAATACTGTGGTATAAGCTGTTCCTATGTGAAATCTTCCACTTGGATAATAAATTGGTGTTGTTACATAAAATTTGTTGTTACTCATCTAGTTTGTCCTCCTTCCATTTCTTGCTTTATGATGGTATTTATCTCATCTAGCCTTTTTTCTTCTAGTATTTCAATCATTTGCGTGAATAGTTGTATATTTTTAATTTTTTCTTCTGTTAGCTTCTCTTTTTTTTCGATACATTCTTTGATATAGTTATAAGCTTTACTATGATTGGCTACTTCGTAAATTTCTCGCAGGCTTTTTCCTCCAATGGCTATTTTATCTTCTAATACTGCTTTTGTTTCAATTAATGATAAGGTGTTTCCTTCTATGGTAGTAGAATGATAGGTATAGTCTATGTTAAATGCTCTTTCTATTTTTTCTTGTATGATATTACTTAATTTACCTTTATTTTTCTGATAAAATTCTCTTTTTTCTAATAAAGATGGTTTTTCCATTTTTTCTCCTTATTCGTTTTTCCATTTTATAGCATTATATTATCACAATTATAGAAAAATAGCAACAAATTCTGTTGCTACTTTTTTACTTCTATTTTACATCTTTATACTTTTTCATTTTAATCACAAGTAGTATTATCTATTTTATCATTACTAGTTTTCTCAGAGTTATCAGAAGGTTTTTCTGGTACTTTAGGTAGCTCTGGTATTTCTGGCATTTCTGGTAACAACTTTTCTGCATATCCCTTTATCTGTGTAAAGTCTGCATCTATATTAATACTTAATGTTCCTACTAAATTACAAGAAGAAGCTGTTATTTCTAGTGGTGCAGCATAACACATCGTACTAAATAAACTAATCATTATAAAAATAAAAACCAAATAAGTAATACAAGATTTTTTAACATACCTATTCCTCCTATAAACTCATTAATTTTTTTCTTTTTGTTATTATAGTATACAATTCTCATTTCTTGAATGATTGTCATTAAATTGTAATATTTTTATTCATCTTTTGTTGTATTAAGTTTGCATAACTTAAAGAACTCAACAATCACAAGAGGAGCAAAAATCAAGCACACTAATTCTATGATATTAGCAGTTGGAAGTATTGGTATGCTAAATATCGTTCGTAAAGCTGGTATTGCTAGAATAACAAACATTAAAGCGGCAGATGCTACAATCGCCCAAATTAATTTTGTATTATTAAATACTTTGGTTTTGAACAATGATTTTTTATTATCTCTTACATTAAATACATGTACTAATTCAGATAAAGCTAGTGTTACAAAAGCCATCGTTTGCCCCACTTCTATTTTTGATTCATCTAAAGTTAATCCATCAATTGGTGTGTTTGTTGTTGCTAAACCAATCATGAAGGCTGCCAGTGTTAAAAATCCTATCATCGTTCCTTGATAAATCACGCGCCAAGTCATTCCTTTCGTAAATACGCCTTTACCTGGTTTAGCTGGTTTTCGTTTCATAATATCGCTATTAGCTGAGTCAAAAGCTAAGGCTAAGGCTGGAAGGGAATCTGTTACTAAATTAATCCACAAAATGTGAATTGGCAATAAAATTTCCAAATGAGAGCTATCAGTAACGCCAAACCAAGTAGCAAATAATGGCGTACAAAGAGTGGCTAAAAATAATACTACAATTTCTCCTACATTACTTGATAACAAGAATTGAATTACTTTTAGTATATTGTCATAAATTCTTCTTCCTTCTTCAACGGCTGATACAATAGTTGCAAAGTTATCATCAGTTAAAATAACATCAGCTGCTTCTTTGGCTACATCGGTTCCTACCATTCCCATCGCACAGCCAATATCTGATTTTTTTAAGGCTGGGCTATCATTTACACCATCACCTGTCATGGCAACAATTTCTCCATTTTTTTGCCACGCTTTTACAATTCTTACTTTATGTTCTGGTGATACTCTGGCATAGACAGCATATTGTCTAACTTTCTTTTCTAATTCTTCATCTGACATTTTCTCTAGTTCTAATCCTGTAATGGCTTCTTCTTCTTTTTCTAAAATACCTAATTTTTTGGCAATCGCTGTTGCTGTAATTTTATGATCTCCTGTTATCATTACCGTTTTAATACCAGCTGTTTTACATTTTTCTACTGCTACTTTTGCTTCTTCTCTTGGTGGGTCAATCATTCCTACCATGCCAATAAATGTCAAATCTTTTTCCATGTTTTCTATTTCTTCTTGACTCGGCTTATGGTCGATTTCTTTATAAGCACATGCCAATACTCTTAGTGCTTCTTTTGCCATCTCTTCGTTATGGTTTTGAATGGTAATCGCATAATTTTGTAAGTCTTGCTTAATTTCTCCTTTTAATAGATAAGAATGACATCTTTTTAATAATTCGTCAACTCCTCCTTTGGTATAAACGATATATTTGCCATTTTGTTCATTTATAGTAGTCATTAACTTTCTATCAGAATCAAATGGTATCTCATTTAAACGTGGGGTTCTATCATAAATACTTGGGTCAAAATCTAATTTAAATGCCATATCGACTAACGCTGTTTCGGTTGGATCTCCTGTTAAGGTTCCATCGTTTGCTATTTTGGTATCATTACATAACATATTAGCATATACCAATTTGTTGATATCATCATTGATTTCTTTTATACTTTCTAAATCTTCTGTTTTACCATTTATAAATATTTTTTCAACTGTCATTTTGTTTTGTGTTAAAGTTCCTGTTTTATCCGAACAAATTACCGTTGCACTTCCTAAGGTTTCCACCGCAGGTAATCTTTTTACAATAGCATTCTTTTTCACCATTTTTTGTACGCCAATGGCTAAAACAATAGTAGATACAGCAACTAATCCTTCTGGAATGGCTGCAACGGCAAGACTTACAGCTGTCATAAACATATGGATTGGTTCTTTTCCTTGTAGTAATCCAACAACAAAAATGAAAGCACAAATGGCTAATGCTGCGATTCCTAATGTTTTTCCTAATTTATTTAATTTTTGTTGTAATGGTGTTTCCTGTTTTTCAGTATTATTAATCATTCCTGCAATTTTTCCCACTTCTGTTGTCATTCCTGTTTCTACTACAATTCCTTTTCCTCTCCCATAAGTAACTAAACTAGAAGAGAATAACATATTAACACGATCACCAATCCCAATTTCTTCTCCTTCAATCTTTTGAATGGATTTTTCAACTGGTACAGATTCCCCTGTTAGCGATGCTTCTTGTGATTTCAAGTTGACTGCTTCTATGATTCTTAAATCGGCTGGAATATAGTCTCCTGTATCTAATACTACAATATCTCCTGGTACTAATTCTTTAGCTGGTATAACAATAACTTCCCCATTTCTTATAACTTTGGAAGCATGGTCTGTTAATTTTTGCAAGGCTTCTAACGATTTTTCTGCTTTGGATTCTTGTGTTACCCCTATTACAGCATTTACGATAACTACTATTAAAATAATAATGGTATCGGTAATTCCTTCTCCTTCAGCAATTCCAACTGCTCCTGATACAATAGCTGCTATGATTAAGACAATAATCGAAAAGTCTTTGAATTGATCGGCAAATCTTTGTACTAATGTTTTCTTTTTACCTGCTTTTAATTGATTTAATCCATATTTTTCTTGCCTTTTTTTGACTTCTTCTGTTTCTAATCCTTTCTCTTGATTGGTTTGTAGTTTTTTCTCTACTTCCTCAATTTCTTGGTTGAACCATTTGTTGTTTTCCATGTTTTCCACTCCTTTATTTTTATTTTTTACATTTTTTAAACTTTTATAACTAAATATTAAGAACAAAAGGGGCATGATTAAATTTTCTTAACCTTTTAAATAAACTTAGATGTCCCATTTTTGTTCGTGTAGCAAATTTGCTTTAGCAAATTTGTGTACAAAATGTTTATATGATAGAAAGTTTGGAGAACTTTCCTATCATATAAATAAGACTTTTAAAAAGAATCTCTAGGATTCTTTTTAAAAGTCTCGCTTAACTATTATAGTCTTACTAACCAGATATTTTCATATCGCGACTGTTGATTAGTAATAAAAAGCTACTCCCTTTTAATTTCTAATATTTATTTAGCAATTACTTATAAATGTCTCCTTTAATCTTTGGTGAACCGAACCGTTTTACAAACGTAAAAGGTTCAGTTACTAAATTACTTTCTATATCTTCAATCAAGTCAATAGTTAAAGATATTGGCTTGTTTCCAACATTACAGATTACTACTAATTCATTGTCATAAACAAGTATTGAATTAACTAGCATATCAACTAGCACTTTTCTGTAACTATTGTCTAGTATATCACCATCTTGTAGTCTGGTCAAGAAAAATTTGATTTCTTTTTCAGAAAGTTTGAATATTTTTGCCATTTCTAGTAAAAATTGACTTTGTGTTTCTTCAAGTTCTTTTTCATTTTGTGTAATTCTTTGACTTATCATATCTATATGTTGTCCATTTTCTAATGCTTCCATTAAGTTATCTATTTTCTTGTGAAGTTGTTTCTCTTTCTTTTCTAGGTTTTTAATCACTACATTAGAGTTATTTTCCTTTTGACAAGTATCATATATTTTCTTACTTATCTTTTCAATGTTCTTTTCCGTTAACAAAGATTTTAGTTTTCTTATTACTTTGTCTTCAATTATTTCTTTGGGTATAGTTCTATTCTTGCAACCCTTTTCATTTCTTTTAGTACATCTATAATATCTATATGTATTTGAACATTTAGAGTTTCCGTGATACCCCCACATAGTTGCTACCACACTTTCCACAGAATAGTTTTCCAGTTAGTAGGTATCTATCTTCTGCTTTTCTAATTCCCGGAGCATGTTTGTATTTTTCTCTAACTTCTTGAACTTTGTTAAAAGTTTCAATGTCAATTATAGCTGGTATCGTATTAGGAAATTCTTTTTCGCCAAAGGTATTTGTTCCTATGTATTTCTTATTTTTGAATAAGTTTTGTAGTGAATTTTTATTGAATTTGGTACCTTTTCCTGTCTTATACCCATTCTTGTTAAGAAAATCTATAATTTCTACAACTGGAATATCGTTTGCTCTCATTTTAAATATTGCTTGAACGATAGGTGCTGTATTTTCATCAATGACAAGTTTCTTTTTCTTGTAGTTTCCAAAGTCTTGTATTTCTAATTTATAGCCAAGTGGTGGTTTTCCACCGTTAAATTGTCCTCTCTCTGCATTTAGTAGCATATTTCTATTTACTTTCTGTGATAATTCAGCAGAGTAATATTCAGCCATACCTTCAAGCACACTTTCTACTAAAATTCCGAGAAGCGTCATCAGAAATATTTTCTTTTGCAGAAAGAACTTTAACACCATTCTTTTTTAGTTTAGCTTTATAATTAGCACTATCATAACGATTACGTGCAAATCTGTCTAATTGGTAAACTACTATTTTCTTGAAAATTCCTTTTGAACTATCTTCTATCATTTTCATAAACTGTGGTCGAGAATTACTATCTTTTCCACTAATACCTTCATCTACATACTCTCTAACAATATTGTAATTATTAGCTCTTGCCCACTCTTCACAAATTTTCCTCTGAGCAGTTATTGAAGTTTCATTTTGACGTTTTTTTGAACTATAACGGTAATATGCACATATATCTTCCATTTTTCATTATCTCCTTTTCATATTTATTTTTTTAACATTAGTTTTAGATTCGTGTATGGTTCTCTTATTGACTCATACATTTTACTAATAAAATCTTGAGTAATTAAGTTATATTTTCTGTTAAGCTCTGTAAAATACTCACTGAATAACCAAGGTCTATATTCTTCTTTATGTTCATTGATATAATTTTTAATATCTTCTGGTTTAATAGCAAAGGCTAACATTTCAACTTGTTTGTCATCAAGTAAAAGTTCTTCCTCTAATAAATTAACTTCGCTCATAACACTAATTCACCTTCTTATTTTAGAAATTTTGTTTAATATTTAGCTTGAACTATATATTTAAGTAATAATACATAGTCCAAGCATTTTTACTTTACCTACCAATGTTCTTTAATACCATTAAGGAAACTTGCTTGTTGTATCTTCTTGTTGTTGTGTTTCAAATTCATTTAACCACTCATTTAGTAGGTTTTCTATATCTTCTGTCATAATCATTTCATCTTCACTTGAATATAATTCTTGTAGATTTTCTTGTTCATCACTTTGCATAATAGCACCTCCAATTTATATTAGTGATTTTGTTTTTCCTAACTATTTTTATTACTTTCTATCCATTGATGTGCTAGTATAGACGCCTTATACTCATCTTCTAGTGAATAATCTATGGAGTATAATTTACTAGTTATCTTATACAAATTTCTTAATATAGCATTTCTTTCTACAATAGGAATAAATGGATTATAAGGTCCTCTTTCTACTGCATTGTGAAATATACGTATGTAATTGTTCAATTCCAATATGTTTCTTTTCTTTTCTACGATGTATTTTTCTTGTGCAGATACATCGCAATTTACATTTGAATTTTGTGTAATTCTCTTGATTTTCCTATCAAATTTCTTTACTTCATTTTCTCTTTCTTTTTCACTTAAAGTTACCATAATTTTTCTTCCTTTCTTTTTACTTAATTTTGTTTTAATGCACAATTATTATTATTAATAGATTTCATTATTGTTGTATATATATCTGTTAAGTTACTATCTACTTTTGATATTCTCTCTGATATGTTTGATAATTCGTCATATATATAATCAGAATCTTCTTCACAAAACCAGTTAATAGATAAACCATACAAAATAGTTTGATTTATTATATATGAAAGTATCATTAATTCTTCTTTTCTTTTTATTATATTATTATCTTTCAAACTTGTATCTTGCGATATTCCCAAGTCCTTTTTTATCTTTTTAAGTTTATTTTTGAATGTCTTTAATTCGTATTCTCCCGCTTGACCAAGATTTGTTTTTATCTCTACCATATTTCATTACCTCTTTTCTTTTTATTTAATCTTGTTTAATTTTGTCATTTACTTTGTGTATTTTTGGAATAAAAAGTTGTTAAGAACTCTCTTTTTACCTTTTTCTTCGACAACTAATCGTTTGCCCTCTTGAGATATACAGTTCATTCCATTTACTTTTCGTTTAAAGCTTTGTATATCTGTTTTTTGCTCAACGGGAGGTCTAACATTTTTGCTTTTGGTGTATAATCGTGCATTTACTGGATAACTTTCAAGCCTTTCAGATTTACAGAAATAAGGACTCGCTTCAACATTGAACCTTTCCAAATCCACTCTACCTTTTTGCCATAAGTTTTCCAGTAATACTCTTTTGACTCCTTTGCAGTTTTTCAGTATCAAGTGTATGTGCCAAGAACTGTCTTCGTGAGGTTCATAAATAGCTATAAAAGCCACCTTTTTAAATCGATAGCACAGCTTTTTTCTAAATTTACTAAAGTCTTTGCACACAGTAGAATATGAATATTTTTTCTTTGCGTATGTCAGTGTAATATGCAGTGCGAAAGGGACAGCAAAGTTGTTATATAGTAAATGTACTAATCTCTTTTTTGAGCGTTCTAAACTGGTTATATTTGTAATTCTTGTTGTTGCTGTTTTCTTTCTTGGTTTGTGAATTTGCTTTCTTTCTTGTAGTTCTTTTTCAAGTGCTATAATCTTTTCAGCAATTTCTTTTTCTTGTTCTTCATTAAGTGCATATCTCTTTCTTTTCTTCCAGTAGTTCAACTCATTTTGTATCTCTTTTTTTGTCCTAAAGTGTCGAGTATATGTTCGACTGGTTGATTCAATGTGAGTAGGGAACTCAAAGAAAGATACACTATCGCAGTCATCAAGTTTGAGTGTTTTGTTAGGTATGCAGTAATAAACTGGTTTATTTTCTTCTTTTTCTGTCATAATAATCACCTCCTATGTAAAATTTCATAGGGAAGTATTTTGAGTTAGCAACTAACTCTACTAATTCTTGAATATATCTTCTTAATTTTTCATTTACAAACATAAAAAATAACCTCCATTAAAAAATCTGTCAGTATAACAAAAAGCCATACTTGACAGACTATGCAACGAAGGTATATAATAAAATTAGTTAGAGTTTAGTATATACTTTCATAGCATAGTTATATTAAATTGTTAAAGCAAGGGTTGTTCCAGCAATTCTTGCTTTTTTATTATTAAAAATCTTCTTCCCAAAATTCTTCTTCTAATGTTCTTTTAGCTTGATGAAATTTCTTATCAATTTCAATATATCTAGTTAAAATTTTCTTTTGCCTATCACTTAATATTGGTATTTCAAAGTTTTTCAATTTTTCAAGTGAAATTGACTTTATTTCTGAATCCGTGTAAACTTTTTCTAGTAATGATTTTTGTATCTTTTTTGTATTTAGTAGTGTAATCAATTCAAGACTTGTAATTGGTGCATTTTCTTCTAATCTAATAAATACAACATTTTGTGAGTATATGAGTTTTTTTAATTCTTCCTCATCTGGTAAATAACTAGCAATTCCTTTTGCACGAGGAGGACTTTTAGTTGTTGGTGGTAAAATTATATCGTTTCTTTTAACCCAATATCTATCAGCAGTTTCTTTTCTAATCAAAATCATTTCTTCACTTTCTTCAAATGAGCCTTCCTCATCAACATTTTTATACCCTATTTGTGGTGCTGAATAATAATTAAATTTTTCTTTGCAAACTTCACTTCTAGCATAGTTAAACCCACGGGAAATTTTGCAAATCTCTCCTAATTTCATAGTATCCATGTATTTTTCCTTTCCTTTACATTTAATTTTACATACATATTATCATAAATTTACATACACGTCAATACTTTTTTCATAAAAATTTTTTCATATCAACTTTTTGTTGATTTCTCAATACTTACAGAGATTAAAAATTTTTTAGATTTTAGAAGGTGAATTTCATTTTTTGACAAATTAAGTTATTATTAGAGTGTAGGCTACATAATAAAATACGGAAAGGAGCAAATTATGACTGATAATGAAATTATCTTAAATTTATATGACATAGTATTAGAAGAACCAACTACTAAAAAATACAAGCAAGACCTAGAAAAACTAGAGAAAGCAAAACAAGACTTCATAGAACACCTAGAAAATCAAAATCTTGATAGTTTAGATGAATTATGCAGTCTTGCACACGAATTAGATAATGATATAGACAAGCAAATGTTTTTTAGAGGGTTATCGTTAGGAATAAAGCTATGTAATTTCAATTTAGACAATATAGAACAATAGCATTATTTTTTAGAGTTAATGATATATTCAATAAGTCCCTTAACAATTTTCTTATCTTCTCTGTTGAACATATTTAAGGAATTAGTAATAAACTCATCATCTGTAATAACTTGCTTATCTATTAAGCCATTAAATAGTTCATCAGAGTTGATTTGAAGTGCATTACATATATCTATAATAGTAGAAATGCTGATACCACTTTCGCCCCTCTCAATTAAGCTAATGAAATTTATACTTTTATCTAGCTTTTCTGCTAGTTGTTCTTGTGTGAGATTTTTCAATACTCGTATTCGCTTGATATTTTGACCTATAACTTTTAAGGAATTTTCTTTGTTTTCTTTCATATTATCACCTATTGAGCATTTTACACAAAATGGTAGTTTAATATAAGAAAACAATACTTTAAGAAATATAAATAATACTTGAATAAATAAAGTAAGTATATTATAATGTTGTTAGTTTTATTTAATACACATATAACAAGAAAAGGAGGTGTTATTATGTTTGGTAATAAGAAAATAATAAAAATTGGACTAGTTGCTTTTTTATTTATAATTGTTATTTCTGTCATTATTTCTATCAGCTCCAATGTACCACAAAAACCTATTTCACAAGAAAATAGTAAAACCAATACTGCTATAGATAATGTCAAAGAAAAAGAATACTACGATTTCATTGATACAAATGATTTTACACTTAAACTTACAGAGCAAGAAACACTAACATTAATTGCAGAAGCTTTTAATAAAAATAAAAGTCAATTTGAAAAAGCTTCGGACTCTACTAGTACAGAAAAATTTTATATGCTTGATGGTGGTGTTGATAAAATAGTAGCAAAAATCACTTTATTAAATGGCAAAACTAAGAAAATCACATTTTCATATATTTCATTAGCAAATAAAAAGAGCTATGAAGATATAGGCAAAATGGAAAATGTACTTATAGACAAGCTAATATATGTAGCTACAAATAGAGCTAATCCAGAAGATATAGATGCTTTACCATTAGATACAAATGTAAAAGGACTACATACTCGTCTTAATTCAGAAAGTGACTATGGTTGTTCTGTATCAATAGAAGTAGAAAAATAATACATAAAAATCAATATAAACATTATATAAGCCAGTTATTAAGTTAACTGGTTTTTCTTATGTCTTAAATTAACTAATATCAGCATAAATCTATCAATAATACAATAACAGTCCATAACACTTTTTAAGCATTTTTCTAGTTTGAGCCGTAACCTTTCCCACTAAAACAATAAACAACTCTTAAACACAATTTTCAACTGAAATAAGATAAGTTTAAGATAAAGAATAACCGAATTAGTGAAAATATAAGAAAGTAGGTAATAGAAATGGTAAGAATAATAAAGGAAGAAGAAACAAGAGTTAATATATATAAGGCTTTTGATAAAATATGAAAACAAGTAAGGGAAATAATGCAACAACTAAAACAGATTAAATACTATAATGATGATGACAAAGAATATATAAAAATAATGGTAATAGATATATCTCGTTTGTTGGAAGATGTTTCTAATACATTAAAAGAAAAAATCAAAGAAATAAATACTAAAAAGTAACAATAATTAGTTTAGATTAAGAAAGACTTTAAACAAGTTTTTCAGTTTTGAGCAAAACCTTTTCCAGTAAATGAATAAACAATGCTTGAAGAGGAAATAAACAACAATTAAAGTAAGAATAACAATAAGAAGCGGACAAGTAAAATCTAATAGAATAAATACATACATATATTAAGTAATAAAGGGAAGATTAGAAGAAATATAAACAAGAAAATAATAGTAGGAAATGAAAAAAGTTGAAATGTTTTTAGCTTTCAGTAGTATAACTAATAAGTCAGTAAATGCAAGATATAGAAATGTTTTTAGCTTTGAGAAACTTAATAATCAAGTAAATGAAAAAAAACTCACTTGTAAAATCAGTGAGTTTTAATTTTGTCTAATTTCAGTGGTAGGCTTACAGCGAAACCTCCTACAAAAAAATACATTTTGGTTTTTGGAACGTTTTGGTGACCCCTACGGGAATCGAACCCATGATTCCACCTTGAGAGGGTGGCGTCTTAACCGCTTGACCAAGGGGCCTTGTCAATACTTATTATTTATATCATTATTTTTTGATTTCGTCAACTACTAGATCCAAAATCTCTTTTAATCTTCCAAACTTTTTCGTTAAATACAAATATCCAATTAAAGCTTCAAAAGCAGTAGCATATTTATATTCTTGTACATTTGCATTTTTCGGTAAATGATGACTTTCTGCATTTCTTCCACGTCTTACAATATCTTTTTCTTCCTCTGTCAATTCCTCCTGCAATTTTTCTAACATTTTTGCTTGACTTTTTGCTTTTACAAATCTTATCGTTTCAATATGTAATTTGTGTGGTTTTAAATTCGTTTTGTTTACCAAATTAGTTCTTATATACAATTCGTATACACAATCACCTACATAGGCCCAAGTTAGTGGTGATAATAAATTAATTTCTTCTTCTGGTCTATTTATATTAATCCATTCTTCCATTTGTTACTTCCTTTTTTATTAAAATATGTCCATTAAGAACCGTCCCCAATAGGACATTCTATGGTGATTCTTCCCATGATTCCATTTTTGAATTCATCTAATAATATTCTTGCTGTCTTTTCTTCGTCTATTTTACCACCAGAAATAATACAGCCTCTCTTCTTTCCTATTTCTAACATAATTTCATAAATATTTTCGTTTTCTGGTTGCTCTTGTTGCATTTTCTCCTCTATTAATTTTTCTGGTATTTTGTATCTTTCACATAATTTTTTTCTATCATTTTCTAATAAAAACTTTGTTAAATAGTACGCAATATCTACTCTTTCTAATATATCTTCTTTAATGGTTCCTGTATAAGCTAAATTTAATGCTACTTCTTCACTTTCAAATTTTGGCCATAATACACCTGGCGTGTCTAATAATTCTATTTTATCATTGATACGTATCCATTGTTTTTGCTTCGTTACGCCTGGCTTATTTCCTACTCCTGCTGTGGTTCTTTTTGAAATACGATTAATAAAAGATGATTTTCCAACATTCGGAATTCCTAATATCATGGCTCTAATCTTTCTTCCTATTCTTCCTTTTTCTACTTGTGCTTGCCTATCGATATTCATCATGTTTTCTATTTTTCTGATACACTGGTCGATTCCTTTCCCAGAATTAGAATCTACTAGCACTGCTGGTACACCCTTTTTTTCGAAATATTGTATCCATAATTGATTTTTCTTTTCGTCTGCTAAATCGCTTTTATTTAATACTATGATTTTTTTCTTTCTTTTTATGATATTTCCTATGTCTGGATTTTGACTGGATATTGGAATTCTTGCATCTAATATTTCTATTACTATGTCTACTATTTTTAAATCACTTTCTATTTGCCTTCTGGTTTTTGCCATATGACCTGGATACCAGTTGATGGAAACTTTAGAAAATACCTCTTGATTATCATTTTTCTTATTTTTTTTATTATTCAAAACATTTTCTCCTTTATTTTGATTATTTAGTTACATTTTGTATAAGGAACTTTTAGTTTTCTTAAAGCTTTTTTAAAATCACTAAGAACATTTTTATTATTTTTCATTTCGATGTAGGGAATATTATTACTATCAAATTGATTTTTATTTTGTTGACTTAATGTATCAGCAATAAATAACCTTGTATCCCTAGCATAAATTACATCTGCACTCTCAGGGTTGCCTCTTCCCATTAATTTTACTTCTACACGTATATAATTCCTATCTATATCAAATAACTTATAATCTACTTCCCTATCATAATCAAGTTCCATATTTCTAGTGAAAATACTGGAATCCATATATTCTTTAGGAACACCACTTAGTATACATAATTTAGTAACTAAAGGTTTTTCCACTTTTTTACCAATTGAACTCCATGCACCTCCTCTAATAGCTGCTTTCTTGGTTGCTAATGCATTAATCACTAACAAGCTTTCTGCTAAATTGAGTTCTACATAAACCTCTTTATAATTAAGTTTTATAGAAATTCCTATTTCATCAGAACTATCTTGTTTTAATTCCTCTACTAAAGTAGAAAGATAATCAAAATTCGTATTGGCAACATCTAAAACTACTTCTTTTGAAGCAGTTCCATAAATATTAGTGATTGTTTTCTTATTCATTCCAGCAAAAATCGCACTATCTGCTGGGCTAAAGTCATCATTATTTATAAAATATCTTTTATACCACTCTAGACTTATTTCTTCGGAATCTAATTTGGCTCTTACAATTTCCTTAAAAAATGAAATGGCAAAATCAAAAAATTCCGCATTAATCGCATTAATAACTTCTTCACGATAATCTTGTCCTTTTAATAATTTTTCTATGGTATTATCAATTACTTGTTTTTGAAATGTCATCATAAATATTATCTCCTTTTATTATTTCAATATATTTTTCATTTATTTCACATAACACTGGAATTCTACCCATTTCATTAGCTACTCGCCCAAAAGTACCAATTCCAGCAAAAGGATCTAAGACAACATCTCCTTTATACGAATAATATTTAAGTATTTTTTTACATAAATCTTCTGGAAATATAGCTGGATGATTTTTATTACTGGATGGAGCAATTTTCCATATATTAGAACGATCTATTGTATTATCATTCTTTTTATAGTCTTCTTTAGTTGTATATTTATTTATGTTATAATCCAATAAAAAATTACAATTTTTTCGATAAACCATTATACTTTCTGTAACACAATTTGGTTTATAGGCCAAAGGATTCAAAGTTTGAATGTATCCACCTATTCTATTAGGCACAGAAGGTTCTGGTTTTTCCCAAATTATTTCATCGATAAAATAAAAACCTGATTCTACCAAAACATTGTGTAAGTCAAAATGAATCGGATAACGAATCGATTCATATTCTCTACCAGGTCTTTTGGTAATAACTGGTGAAATATCTACTATTAAAAAACGACCCTCTTCCAATACTCTATTACACTCTATAAACACTTTTTTTAAATCTTCTAAATATTTTTGATAATTGATATAATCTGAATATTCACGTGCATTATAGTATGGAGGTGAAGTAAATATTAAATGTATATCACCATCCTTAATTTTTTTGATTGTTTCTATATTGTTTCCTTCTAATAGTGTTGGCTTTGTAATAGAACTCTTATGAAATACTTTTTTAGCATTAAATTTTGGTGCCATTTTATATTCATACATTTTATTCATAATCTCGTTATTATAATATGATTTCATTTTATCACACAGTTTTTTAAATTTTTCATTTTTATAATATACTAAGCATGTCCTAAACATTTGATAAATTATATCCATATAGTTTTTCTTAAATGCATTTTCTTCTAAAAATTTGTAAATAGCTTCCTCATCTTTCTGCCTTCCAATTGAAGAAACCACTTCTCTTTTTTCCTCAATTGATATATCTTCTTTGTACAATTTTAACAATGTTTCGAAATTTTCTTTTGAATGCACTTTTCCTAGTTCTTTTATCTTTTTTACCGACATTTTTTTCTACCCTTCTATCCTAAAATCTGTATGCAAAACTATTTTTAAACATTCTTTATTTCATTATATTTATCACATGCTTTCACAAACTCTTTAAAAATATTTTTCATATTATCTTCTTCCATTATTTCTGGATGCCATTTTAAACCAAGACAAAATCTCTTATCTTTCAATTCAATAGCTTCTACAAATCCGTCTAAATCATGAGCTACTATATCAAAGTGATGTACATCCATATCCTTTATCATAACATTATGAATACTATTAACACCTACTATTTTATTCTCGCCAAGTAATTGATATAATTTTGATGATTCATCAATTACTATATCATGTCTATAATTAACATCATAAACATTATGTGACTCATTTCTTTCACTTTGTACTGTATCTCCTTGTGAAAATAAAATATTGTTTATACCACAGCAAGTTCCTAACAAAGGAATATCATTTTCAATGGCATATTTAGCAACATATATTTCATGTTTTCCTGTTTGCCAGCCTCCTTGTAATATAAATCCATCACATAAATTCAAAATTTTATCAAATCTTTCCTTTTCTTCTTGTGTCATATCCTCATTATAATTAACGTTGGTTGGTAAAACTCCTATTGCTATTGCTCCATTTTCAATTACTATTTTTCTAAATTCATCTGTTATTTTTTGTTTCGTCCACAAAGACTCTCCTTGACTTATTGGTTTAGCTACAATTCCTATTATTATCATTTTTTTCTCCTTCTAACATAATTGGCAACCTTCATCAATTACATCGTTCTATAATTATTTTTATCGGCCCTATCATCCATTTTTCTGTCAAATTGTTCATTTTTATAAAACCAATCTGTTTTTTTATCTTTCGGATTTGCTTTTCTATTTTTATCTAATAATAAATCAAACAATACGGCTACTGGAATGGTAATTCCAATTAAGGATACAAAGGCATTCAAATACATTCCCATAGCAGATGCACTTATTTCTGCTGTTGCTTCACTTAATGATGTAATTGTTGTAATTAAACTAGGCCCAAAATACATACCATAAGCTAGTAGATAAATAAGAGCTCCTATTATTTTTCTTTTTATAATAAATAACATACATACTAAAACAACAAATAATAGTATGATTTCCATTGTTTGATTAAATGGTTCTATTCCGCCAAAGCTTCCTCCCATTTCATAGGTAAATGCTACGATAATTCTCAAAATCCAAAACATTGCCATAAACATGACTAAGATCCAAGTTGAAAAATTTTTCATTTGTTTTTCCTCCTCTTTTTTATCAAATGTCCATTGGGGACGGTTCTTAATGGACATTACTAATTTAATTCAATAACAAGAAAGTTGCCAAAAAGGATCGTCCCCTATGGCAACTTGACAGCGATGTCCATTTAGAACCGTCCCCAATGGACATCAAATGGACACGCCTTTGTTTGTTTATTAATCTACAAAATCGAAATCATCTTTGAATTTTTCTTTGAATATTTCAAATACTTTATTTAATATTTCTTCATCTTCAATGCTTACATAGGATTCTTCGTCTGCTTCTTCATCATCTGTATCTTCTACTTTTAGTATTACAACTTCCCCTTCTTCCTCTTCTCCTTCTTCTGTAACAGGTAATAATACTACATATTCTTCATCATCTAATTCTACTAAATCTAAAAATTCAAATTTTACTTCGTTTCCTTCTTCATCATTTAATATTACTATGTTATCTAGTTCTTCTCCTTCAAAGTTTTCTTCCATTCTTTTTCTCCTTTCAATTTTTAATTCATTATATTTATATTTAATATAATAACCTAATTTAATTTATTTTGCAATGCCTTTATTCAAATAAGTTTCCAATATATAAGTCGCAGATATAGTATCTACTATATTTTTCTTTTTATTCTTATTGACATCTAAAAAGTTCATCGTTCTATGTGCTTCAACTGTTGTTAATCTTTCATCAACAGCCTCTATTTTTATTTGATTATATTTACATTTTAATTTATGGATAAATTGTTCTGTTATTTTAGCTCTCTCTGATATGGTTCCATTCATATTTAGTGGCATTCCTACCACAATTGTCCCAATTTCGTATTGTTCTAAAATTTCATCTAATCTTCTTAAAACCACTTTATCAGAGCCATTTCTTTGTACGGTTTCTAAGCCTTGTACGGTAATGTTCAAGGCATCTGTTATAGCTATCCCTACTCTAGCTTCTCCATAATCAATTCCTAACATTCTCATATTATTTTTCTTCTAATCCTATATAATCTTTTACCATCTTTTCTAATAGTTCGTCTCTTTCAATTGTTCTTATTTTATTTCTAGCATCGTTATGACTTGTAATATAGGTTGGGTCTCCTGATAAAATGTAGCCAACGATTTGATTAATTGGATTGTAACCTTTTTCTACTAATGATTCATATACCTCTTTTAGTATTTCTCTACATTTTAAATTTTCTTCTCTTTCGACTTCAAAATGCATTGTCTTATCAAATTCCATCTCTAATCGCTCCTCCTTATTTCTTGTTCTTGCCTATCCTTTATTCTATTTTACAACTTAAAAAACATTATAAATTTGTTATATCACTTTCTATTGTACTGGCATGATCCAAATATTCTTCTTGTTTCTTTAAAACTTCTTCTAGCCCTGTTCCTTTATAATAGGATGATATAACAAAATTCAATTTTGGTATTGCTATTTGTTTGTTATCCGTTGCATCAAAAGCCTTTCTTGCTAGCTTAACTTCTAAATTTAAATCTTGTATTTCTTGCTGGGTTAATTCAATTGGTGTTGTTTCAATTTTTTCTTTTATTTCATTTAAGAAGTCTGCTACTCCATCTGCTTCAACTCCTGAAAAAGCAATAACAAATTTTGGTCCCATATATCTTACAAATACATAATCTTCTGCAATATTTTGTGCTATGTATTCACTAATTTTGGTAATTACTTTGTTTCCTAATTCTCTACTATAATTTCTATTAATTTCTTGAATGTTAATTATTTTAAACATACATATGGTTGATACGGTATATTGGTCTATAATTTTCTTTCCTTCACCATACAAATATTCTTCTGAATATAATCCCGTAAATAAGTCTTTTCTTACAATAGATTCCAACGTTTTTTGATGGACTACGGTTTTTAATACAGAAACAATATTTTCCTTAATTACTTCTAATACTGTGGTATCTACATTGTCAAAGTCATGTGGTGTTCCACTTTCTAATATCCAATATCCAATATAGACATTATCGATATAAAGAGGGAAAAAGATAGCTGATTTAGCTCTTCCAAATTCCATTTCTTGATAAGGAAGTCTTTCATTTTCATTGTTTACGGTTACATATTTAGGGGTTGCTGATTGTATACTGTCTTTGAACATATCTACATTTTGTAAGGCTTTTAAAGAATTCCAGTGCTTTTCATCTACATTAGAAGCTTTTACTTGATATTCTGCCCCATCAAATACGACAATGGTTGAGTATTTGATTTCATATCGTTCAATTAATATATCATTTATTTTCTTTATTTTTTCTTCTACAGTTGATGTTTCTCCTATGGCATTCATAAAGTCCTGTACAACGTATAAATTGGTAATCTTTTGGTTCATATTTTTAAATTTTTGTATTTTTTTATGTATGGTTACATTATAGGCAACTAATCCTAATACGATTAAAACTAAGATTACAACTACTGCTATTATCAAAATTATTCCCTCCTCTTGTTTTACTCTACTCTAATTTGGACATGAAATATTTGCTTTCCCAATTTAGAAACCTCTCATTTTGTTTAAGGTATCATTCATACTAGAAGAAAAATTACCGCCTCCATTGGCTCCAGCTGATGGTGGTTGATAGTTTTTATTATTTCTAGGTGCTGATGTTACAATTGGATAAATCATATTTCCTAATTCTCTTAATGTTTGTAAAAATATTTTGGAATATCCTTTTTGCGAAATTTCACATTCTATAATACCTTCCAAATAACGAATATAAGTTTCTTCTTCAAATGGTATCGAAACATATTTAATTCGATCTCGATCAAATAATTCTGTCATAAAAGACATGGCTGGATCATTATAGAATGCCATTCCTCCTATAATAGTTGCTGGCTTTATTCCTCTAATTTTTACTACTTTATTTAAAACAATTCTTAATTTTCTTTCATCTAATATATTTTTTGCCTTTAATTCTTTTAAGAATGCGGTAAGTGGTTGTATGGTTAAAATGTCCATACTTTGTACTAAATACGTTTCTTGTGATTGTTTGAAATAACCACGTGGCGTATTGAAATCTGTATCAATTAATATTAAAGAATGCTTTTGCAATAAAGTTTCAAGTATTTTGTCTACATGGTTAATGGTATTTTCATCGTCTGGTAAGGAAGTGTAAACCGTAAGATTTTTATGCACTTCAATTCCTCTTGCTACTCCTTGAGCAAGTCCTTCTATACTATGAGTTGCTATTTCTCTCAAATCTTCTTCATTTTTTGTATAAATATAATAAGAATTTCTATTTTGTGTGGTGTCTAAAACTGCCACATTAATACCAATAGAAGATAATAATTCTGCTACATTATTAACAATAAATGAGGTTCCATTTTTACTAGTTCCTACAAAAGTAACAATTTTTTTGTCTGGCGTTAGTAAATTTGATAAGTCAATTTCTTCATAACTTTCTTCTAATTCTCTGTGATTATTGGTATTAATTGGATTAAATGAATTCCTATTATAATTATCATGGTTATAAGAATTGGTTTCATAATTATTATTTGGCATAAATGGCTCTGGTTCTGATTGTGCTAGTTCTTGTTGTGATATAAATGGATCTGGTGTTGGTGTATCATAATGTTGTTGTGGTATACTTGGTTGTTTTTGTATTTCTGGTTCTTCCTCACCGAATCCTGGTAATACGATGTTGTTTTCTTCTGGTTCTTCGTCTTCAAATCCAGGTAATACCATGTTATTTTCTTCTGGCTCTTCGTTTCCAAATCCCGGTAAAAATGGATCTGGTCTTTCTGTCTCAATAGTTGTATCTGTTTGTGGTGCTGGTACTTCCACTTCTTCAAAACCTGGTAAGAAGTTTGATTCTGGAATTTGTGTTTGTTCTTGTGGTTCCAATCCAGGTAATACCATTTCTTCTTGTACTGGTTCTTGTACTGGTACTACTTCTTCTTGTACTGGTAATGGATTTTTTCTTGGTCTTCCTCTTCCTCTTTTTGGTTTATCTGGCTGTTCTGTTGGAATCGGATTTTTTCTTGGTCTTCCTCTTCCTCTTTTTACTGGTTGTACTGGTTCTGGGGTGGTAGGTTCTTCTAGTCCTTCTATGACTGGCTCTGTTGGTATGGTTTCTTGTACCACTGGCTCTTTGATTACTGGTTGTTCTATTACTGGTTCTATTCTTTCTTGTACTGGTGCTTGTACCACTGGTTCTTGTATCACTGGTTTTTGATTAACTGGTTCTTGTGTCATTGGTTCTGGTACAAAATCTTCAAAATCATCTAATCCTTCTATCATTGGTACAGAGGTTTCTACTTTTTGTGGCTCTGGTTGTCTGATATTAGGTTGTATAGTAGGTCGTACTTGTTGTTCCTGTGGCTGTTCATAGTTATTCATTGGTTCTACTGGCTTATGTTTTGCTAATTTTTTGGTTCCACTCATATTAACCGCTGATGGTATTACCACTGGTTTAGATAGTACAGTATCTCTATTTTTTGACTTTAATAATACTTGACTTGGTCCATCGCTCTCTTCTTCGTTTTTATTTTTTCGTAAACTGTCAGAAACAGCATTATTAAAAGACATAATTTGCTGATATTTAGAAGATCTTTCTTCTAATACAGCACGCACATTTAATGGTAAAAATTTGGTAATAATTCTTAATTGTGTGTCATTATATTGTGCAGCTATATTATTAAAGCTATCAATATAACGTTCTTCGTTTTTTCCTAATCTTTTATAATGAGCAACTATGTTTTGGATTTCCATTTCACTGACATCATTTTCATTTTCAGCTTGATATCCTACATCTTCGCTATCTATTTTATAATAGGCTTTTGCTTCTTTTTTTGTACGTGGTCTGTTGATCAATCTACATACTTCATCTACACTTCTATCGTTTCCAATAATAGCGTTATAAATGCCAATTCCAAATAATTTTACTAGCATTGGTTCTGATTTTGTTCTTCTGTCAGCACAAATTACGATGATTGGCGTGTCATTTCCTTTTACATCAGAAGCTTCATCACTGATACTATCCATTTTTTCAAAAATAAATTTATCTATTTGGTCGTATTGTGTGTGTGTAAAAGCTTCTAAATCTTCGCTTATAACTACTCTGTCATAAGTTTTATCTTTTTGTAATTCCTTTAATATTGCGTTAAAGTAATATACATTTTTATAAGAAATAATTTGTTTATATTCCTTTTGATATTTTTTTACGATTGACTCTGATATCTCTTCATTACTTACAGCAAATAAGACTTTCATTTGTTACCCCCTTCCAAATTTTACAAACACTGCAAAAGCTAGTGGTAAAACTTGGCATATAATTAAAAGTGTTACACATGTTACAATAAATGCCATACCTCTTTCCAATGTGTCCAACTTTCTAATACCTATTACATATTGATGAATTGCGCCAATGGCAATTCCTAAAAAGCATATTGGTATACTATAAATTCGCACAAGATTTAAAATATAGGCAACGGTTCCATAGGTATCTGACCCATATTTTACTTTATAATCATCTAATGTTTTAACGGCATTGTCTTTTATTTCAACAATTTTACTTTCTGTTTTGTCATCAATTGCTTTGTCTTCTGCATAGGTTTTATTGGCTATCAATAATATTCCCATAATTAGCACAATAATTGTAAGAATTATCATTCCTTTTTTCATGATTTTGCCCCTTTCTATCGGTCTTCTTTTGGTATTTTTTCCTTCTATTCATTCTTGCCATTATATCATACAATAAATTCAAAAAAATAGCAAGATTTTTTTATATTTAAGTTTCAACTTTTTGCAAGTTAAGGTTGTGATATATAATTTTGAGCTACTTCGTAAGCGACCAAACGAGCTATGCGAGTGCAATTGGAGCAACTGACTAATTGTTTTTTATTTAGGAAGTTGCGACACACAAAGTGTAAAAAATTATATATCACAACCTTAACTTGCAAAAAGTTGAAACTTGAATTTTTATAATTTATTGTATAAATATTTCATGTGCTTATATACGCCATTAGCCCAATTCTTATCGGTTGCATATCTGGTATTGATACCACTTAAAGTTGGTCCATTATAATAGGTTCCCATTGCTTTTTCGCCTCCGTATATGCTAGTTCCTTTTGGATTAATATAATATTTTACAAATACTCTAGCGATTAAATCAATGCATTCTGAATAATCAGAAAAGCTATAAGCCCCATTGTATGGGTTAGAATCATAGGCACCATAACCAAATAAGTTATTCTTATTTTTGGCAATTTGTGAAGTTCCCCATCCACTTTCATGAATGCCAACTGCTGCTACAAAAACGCCATTAATGTTGTATTGCTTTTCGATGTAATAAAAGTATTCTGCGTTGTTACTAAATATTTTATTAGTATCTTTGTTATCGGTTAAAATCTTTTTAAATTGTTCTAAGGTTAATCCACTTGGTTGATTTAAAGCCATATCAAAGCTTAATTTAGAAGTCAATTGTCCTTTGGTTTGTGCTGTTGTTGTATTTGGTATTTCTTCTTTTTTATTGGTATCTAAGTAAGTCGTGCTTTCCGCCTTTACATACCCAATGGTACTATTGCTGGATATTCGATACCAATCGTTTTCAATAGCTAATAGTTTTAATTCATTGCCTTTGATTAATGTGGCTATCTTTTGTGATTGTTCATTTGGTTCTACCATAACAGATAATCGGTCAGATGTTACATATAATTTGTCTCCTACTTTTACTTTATAATTGCTGGTATAATTTCCTGTACCAATTTCCACAATTTTATTGACAGAAGCTTTGGTTACTTTACTAGCAACTTGTTCTTCTCCTATTAATTCTTCTTTTTGATAAATTCTTTTGGTTGTAATTTCTTGCTTTCCTTCTCTTCCTTCTTGTACCACTTGCATTTGTCCCTTTGGTAAATTGGCATTATTTCTGTATTTCGTTATGTATTCTAAGGTGGCTTCTTCTACACTATATTCTTCTTTTTGCCCTTCTTTGGTGTTTTGCCTAATAATTTCTTCTATGTCAATTTCTTCTGCTTGACTAATCGGGTTTTCTTCTATATTGGCTAGGGTTTCTGATGCATATACATTGTTTCTTCCAAAATAATAGTTATAAAATATAACGATATATAATAAACTTATAATAAGACCTAAAAAAGTAATGATATTTTTTAATGTAATTTTCATATGTGTTCTTCTTCCTTTATCTTTTGCTTTCATGGTTTCATTTTCCTTTCTCAATTCAACTCTAGTTTGGAAAAGAATTGTTATTTTTCAAACTCCCCAGTATCATTGTATCCTTTATCTACTTTTTTGTCAATGAATAAATTGTGGCAATTTTGAATTCAAATTTAAAGTCTTGCTTTTATTTAAAATTTATACTATTATATAGATATCTTACGAAAGAAAATTTGAAAAAGGAGCGAAATAAAAATGGATAAAAAAAAGGTTTTGACGATCCTTGTTTTTCTATTATTTATCATTGTATTTATACTAGCCTATTTACTATTTCAAAAATATGTGTTAAAAAGCAGTTTTGAAAAAGACATTTTACCTTTTGCTAATAAAAACGATAAAACTGTTTTCGAAGTTAATAAAATTGTATTATTTAGTGGTTGTGATGCCAAAAATAAAACTGGTTCTGTGACTAATTTCACGATAGAAAATCTTTATCAATTTACTGATATTGCACTCTTTATCAATAATTCTTCTTCCGAAGAAAAAAATTTAGAAAATACCTTTAAAAAAGTAAGTATTAGCAATATTCAGTATTTAGAACCTCCTACATTAGGACAACCCAAGCTATATTTTAAGGGATTGAATCAATTTGCTAAAAGTGATTTGGTAGCAGAAAATGAAATTCAAGATACTTTAGATTTTACGATTACTTCTGAAGATCAAGCCAATTTAGATACGCCAACCTTGTATAATAATTTAGCCAATCCTATTACACTGAGCTATGTTAATGAAAATATTAAAACTGATTATACAATAACGGATACTTCTACTCCAATTACGTATGATGGTTCTCTTTTAAAAAGATGTAATGTGGATTTAAATTCTATTTCTTGCAAGCTTTCTTTTACTATTTATATTACGAATAATTTAGAGGAAGAATTTAAAACTACTGTATTTTTAGATATTCCATTGAAAATGCAAGAAAAATCGATTTATGATGGCAATGTTAATGTAACTTTAAATAGTGATTTTGTGTTTTATCGTTATAAATGATATAATTTAATAAAAAATTAGGATATAAGGAGAGAATTGCAAATGAAACAAAAGCTACCAGTAGCAGAACAATTAAAAAAGAAATATCATAAAACCGAAGAAATCAGCAACTTCAAAGAAATGTTATATCGTTCCAGTGATATTTATCGTTCCAGAACCGCTTTTAAAATAAAAGATGAAAAAGGAAATATTATTGTAATTACTTATGAACAGTTTAAAAATGACATTGTTTCTTTAGGGACAAGTTTGATGGAAAAAGGATTTCAAAACAAGCGCATTGCTGTTATTGGAAAAAATAGTTATTCTTGGTGTGTTTCGTATTTGGCAGCAAGTATAGTAGGAATTGTCGTTCCCATTGATAAAGAATTACATACAGATGATGTCATTAATTTTATGAATGTTTCTCAAGCAGTATGTATTTTAGGAGATAAAAAAAATTTGGATGCCATCCTAGAAAATATTGAAAAAGTTGAAAATCCAGACACCCTTTTTGTTCCTTTTGATAACAAAGAAAGTAAAAATTGTTTAGCCCATTTATTAATTTCTGGTAAAACATCTTATGAAAAGGGAAACGATGAATTTGACAAAATCGAAATTAATCCAGATGAACTACGCATTTTACTTTTTACTTCTGGAACAACTGGAAATGCAAAAGGTGTTTGTTTATCACAAAGAAATATCTGCTCTAACATTTTATCTACTTATGGTATTGTAAAAGTAAAAAGAAGCGATTTATTTTTTTCTATTTTACCTTTGCATCATACATATGAATGTACATTAGGATTTTTGTTACCAATTTATAGTGGAGCTAGTATTGCACATTGTGAAGGATTACGCCATATTACCAAAAATCTTAGTGAATTTCATCCTTCTGTTATTTTATGTGTTCCTTTACTACTTGAAAACATGCATAAAAATATTGTAAAAAATATGAATACGTCTTTACCAGAAAAATATAGAAAAAAAGAAGGAAATCCTTTTCCTAATTTACCTTTTTATTTAAAGAAAATTGTAAGAACAAAGGTAAAAAATACACTTGGTGGAAGACTTCGTGTGTTTATTGTTGGAGCTGCTGCCGCTAATCCAGACCTTGTCGCTGACTTCAAGGATTTAAAATTATTGACTTTACAAGGATATGGTTTAACAGAATGTGCTCCTCTTGTTGCTGGTAATACTGACTTTTTCCAAAAAGATAATGCAGCTGGTCTTCCTATTCCTAATGTCGCATATAAAATTGACCAGCCAAATGCAGAAGGGGTTGGAGAAATTATTGTAAAAGGGCCTAATGTTATGCTTGGCTATTATGAAGATGAAGAAAAAACAAAACAAACGATTATAGATGGTTGGTTTCATACAGGCGATTTAGGAAAAATAGATGAAAATGGCTATCTATATATTACTGGTAGATGTAAGAGTGTAATTGTTACTAAAAATGGTAAAAATATTTATCCCGAAGAAGTAGAATATTATTTGAATGATAATCCTTTGATTTCAGAAGCTTTAGTTTTAGGTATTCATAAAGAAAATGATGATGAAACCTATATTAATGCTCAAATTTATCCTAATATAGAAGCCATTACAGAGTATTTAAAAGGCTCTGTCCCTACGAAAGAAGAAATTTGGAAAGTTGTTTCTGATTGCGTATCGGCTGTTAATAAAAAACTCCCTAATTATAAGCATATTAAGAGTTTTGGTATTCGAGAGAAAGAGTTTGAAAAAACAACAACGCAAAAAATTAAAAGATATGGTGATAATATGAAGCTAAATAAGAAAGACTAGATCATAAAGGAAAGAGTTTGCGAAACTCTTTCCTTTTTTCATTTGGTGCCTTCACCTGGAATCGAACCAGGGACACAAGGATTTTCAGTCCTTTGCTCTACCAACTGAGCTATAAAGGCATATATAAATAATGAATCGCCATATTTTATATAAAAAAATGGCGACCCGGAACGGGCTCGAACCGTCGACCTCTAGCGTGACAGGCTAGCGTTCTAACCAACTGAACTACCGGGCCATAAAAAGATGGTGGTCGCTATAGGGCTCGAACCTATGACCCCCTGCTTGTAAGGCAGATGCTCTCCCAGCTGAGCTAAGCGACCGTTTCGTCTTTTGACGAGATTTATTATACTAATTTTTCTGATACTTGTCAAGTATTTTTCCTATTTTTTTAATTATTTTTATCATTTTCTTAGATTTCCCTTGTGTTTGTAAGATTTGCCAGAATAATTTTATTGGCTATAACTATCTTCTTTGTCTAATTCCATTGTATTATTAACAAATTTATAATGTTTTGTACATAATTTTTTTATTTCTTCTCTATGTGTTACAATAATCACTGTCTTTTCTTTCAAATATTTTTCTATCAAATTAACAATCATCTTTTCTGTTTCTTTGTCAAGATTTGAAGTTGGCTCATCTAAAATATACATCTCTTTGTCTAATACGATTCCTCTTATCAAATTTATCCTTTGTTTTTGCCCTACTGATAATTTTAGTCCTCTTTCTCCTACTACGGTATCTAATCCTTTTTCAAGTCCCTTTACCCAATCTAAAAGTCCTGCTTCTTCTATGTATTTCATCAATTTTTCTTCTGGAATTTCTTTTCCTAAACATAAATTCTCTCTAACTGTTAAATCAAATAAATCTATCTCTTGTGAGATATAAGCTAAGTCTAAGTTTCCCTTTTTCTTTTCTCCATCTATTATATAATTATTATCTGGTATACTTAGGTATCTTGCTAAAATATTTAAAAATGTTGTTTTTCCTTGTCCTGATTTTCCTACAATACTAATTTTATCTTTTCGATTCATGCTAAATTGTGGTATTTTTATATTAGTTTTATTTTCTTTATTATATTTAAAAGATAAATCTTTTATTTCTATTGTATTCCAATTCCTAATGGTTTCTTCTTCTTCCTCTTCCCCTATCATTTCTTCTACTTGCTTACTAGCTGCCTGAAATTTATTATAATGAATAAATAGTCTTGCTAAATCCTTCAATTCTCCCGTTAAACCACTAAAGATAGTAGCATAAAATAATAGATAAGATAAAATATCTTGACCATTTTTCATTTTGATATATAAATTAATTAGTATCATGACAAACATAGAAGATACAAATAGCTTAATTCCATTGGATCTTAATGAATAAAAGAAATTTGTTTTATCTAATTTGGGTAATACTTTTTTAAAAGCCTCTTCATTTTTTCTATTAGCATATTGGGTTGCTTGTAATCTTTTTACAGTCTTTATATTTTGTAAAAAATCCACATAAGTTGAATTGTATCGTGAATATTGATTATTATATTCTTCTTGTATGGCAACATATCTTTTTCCTATCCAAATGTTATAGATTACAATGGCACTTAATATAGCTAAACAAAAGAAAAACATTTTTAAATCCTGTTGTATTACTTGTATCAAAAATATGACTACTGATATTCCAAAACCATTGACCGTTTCAAATATGTATTCCATAAATTCTTGCGATTCTTCTGCTATTATATCAATTTGCTTTTTTAAGTATCCATTGTGTATTTGGTTTAGTTGAAAGGGTTTCATTTTAGAAACTCTATTAAAGTATCCTAATTGTAAATCTTTGGCATATTGGTTTTCAAATCTTAGAACATATATAATCCATAGATGATCAAAAATAATTCCTACTAATCTTAGTCCTATTATGGATAGGATTAAATATCCTAATTTTTCTATTGTGAATGGTTGCTTCGTAAATATGGCTAATACTACTGGAAATAAATATAAGCATAAGTTTGTGATAAAGGCATCTATAAAACATAATACAAATTTTCTTTTATTTAATAATTTGATTGCATATTTCATGGTTACTCCTTTTATTATCTCTTAATTTTTTATCTTTCTATCAAATTTGAATATCCTCTATTTGTATAATATCAGCATATACATCAGCTCTCTTATTTTCATCTGTTAATATACCTAAACTAATAACATTATTCTCAGCTTCATAATCTTCAAATATACATTTTCCTTCTACCTCATCTTTATTTCCAAATTCTACATTAGTTATAAATTGATGACCTTCTCCTGTTTTAGTAAATATAATATGATTATATTTAATTGTATCTTCAGATAGTTTTTCATATTTCATATTTTCAATTACTTGCCCTATATACATAAAATTGTCTTCTGGAATAATCACTAAAACCTTATTATCACTTAATTCACATTTTATATATGAAGATATTGGATCCTCTTGTATAGAATACCATGTTTTAGTTTTTACTCTATATAATTTCTCATTTATCTTTATTTCTTTATTTTCTATTAATTTATCAATTAATTTTTACATAATTATTTCTTCCTTTCATTTCATTTTCAAAAAAATATATTCTCTTCTAAATCATCTGGATGTTCTAATTCCATTTCTAAAATTTCCCAAGTAAACAATGGATGATAATATTCTATATTTAAGTTTTTACACTTACTTGGACTAAATTTGTTACTTCCATTATAATAAAACACTGTATCTTCATAACTAGTTATAGATTTTAAATCCTTACTACCGTACTCTTTAAATAAAGAAACATACAATATTTTTGCGTTTTTATATCTATTCTTTATTTCATTTATGCAAATTTCTGCACTTGTTCCTGTACTACTCATTGAATCTACTACTAAAAATACTAATTCTCTTTTCTTTATATCCACTGAATTAAACGGATTAAAAATCATTTCAATTTTATTATTATCTTTATAAGCTATATGTTTTACTTGCATCGGCAAAAATTTTACAATATTCAATCTATTAGCAATATACACTGCTGGTACTGCCCCACTTCTTAAAATAGGACATATATAATCTATTTGTATTTCATTCTTATGAATATAATCTAATAAATGATTGCAAAGTTGTTCTATACATTGTAAAAATTTTTTATGACTCACTTTTTTATAATTTTCTTTTTTCATTTTTCACACTCCATTTTAATGCATTTCTATATTTTGTATTGAACGCTGTCTTTTTTATTTTACCTCTCTACATTCTATTCTAATTTGAGATATTTTATATTCTTTTTTATTTTATCATTATGTTACCATAAATGTAAACTAATTATGAATTGTTTTCTTAGAATAGAAAAAGCCATTACTTTTTGTAATAACCTTATACTTTATAACTTTTCTATAAAATAATCAAATAACCTTTTACTATATATATCATCTAACAGTGTTTCTGGATGCCATTGTACACCGAAAAAAAATCTCTTATTCTTATCTTCAATGGCTTCTAACACATTGTCTTCACTATAAGCTACACAATCTAATTTGGTATTTGGCACTTGATTTCTATGTCTACTATTCACCTTTATTTTTTCTTCTCCTATGATTTTATATAATAGACTATCTTTTTTTATGATAATATTGTGAACATATTTATCTTCACTTTTATGGTTTTCCTCTTCAATTTTAATTCTTTCCCTTCCATTGAAGGTTTTTCCCATTATTTGCATGCCTAAACAAATTCCTAGTGTTGGTTTATCTATTTCATATAAGTATTCCATTATTTTATAATCTAAATCCTTTATTCCTGCGCCACCTGGAAATATGATTCCATCACAAAAATCTATAACCTCTTTTATTTGCTTAAATTCGCTCTCATTTTCAAACATAACTGGTATACTAATAACATTGATGTCGTATTTTCTTAAAAAGGGGATTAGATCTCTTCTAAATCCATATAGCGGTACATCATTATTTTCACCAGCTATATTTTCCCTCAAAATGATTCCAATTGTCTTTTTCATTTCATTTCTCCTATTTTTACAAATAATTTATTATTTCTTCAAAGGTATCATAGCCACTTTCACTATTTATGTGGCCTGCGTTTGGCATCAAAATTTTTTCTGTTGCAACAGTTTCTACAAATTCTTTTTCTGCTTCATATTTTACATATGGGTCATTATCTGAATAGAAACAAATGATTTCATTTGCATATTGTTTTATATCTTGTAGCTTATCAAAATACATAGATTTATTTACCGCATCATATTCTTCATTGATTCCTAAATAGTTATTAAATCCACATACAAATATTAATTTTTTGACTTTTACCTTGTTTCGTGTTAAAAATTTTGATATGAATACTGGGGCAATACTATGGCATATTATAGTAGTTTCTTCGTCTATTAATCCTAAATCTAAATAATATTTAAGTAGTTTATTCCAATTTTCGTAATTTTGATAGCCCACACCAATTGGGAAATTTGGAACGTATACTTGCTTACCTTCTCCTTCTATAAAATCATGTAACCATCCAATCCAGTTTGAATATGGACTACTAAAGGATCCATGTATAATAAAATAATTACTCATTTTAATTTCCTCTCTTTCTTCTATATAAACTCTAATATTATATCTTTAAATTTCAAACCATTTTCCTTCACTTACAATTTTAATTTTTCCATTGTTTACACTTACTGCCCCATTGTCATCAACAATATACAATTTTTTACCATCTATTTCTAACAAGTTTTTACTTGCGTTTTTTAAATTTTCAAAATTTATTTTTGGGAAATATTCATTATTAAGGTGTGGAATAAACTGAAAATCTACCAAACCTAATCCTTCCATTGGAAATCCTTCAATCTTTTCATCAAACAAATCTTGGCAAGAATTACAAACAGTAGGACATAAGACACAACTCCCCGCACTTACTCCAACCCAAATTCGTTTTTGTAATAATTTTAACAAATGTTCTTCTAACCCTGAATTTTTAATACAACTTTTTAGCCATTGGGTATTTCCACCTTCAAAATAGAATACATCTGCCCATTCAAATCTTGGCAAGAAACTGTCTTTGCTAACTCCATTAATATCACACACATCTATTTTAAAACCTAAACTTTTTACTTTTTCTAAATCTTCAATTAGCCAATCATTCATTTCACCACCTCCATAGTTTGAAGCAGTGGTACAGAATAACATTTTCAGTCCTTTAAAATCTTTGCCAATAAGATTTTTTAATTCATTTTCAATGGTTTTATTGGTTATTCCTCCAGATGTTAATAAATATTTCATAAGTACCTCCCTATATCTCATCATATTTTTGAATATTCCCACATTCTCTACAAATAAACAAATACATTTTTAAACACCTTATTCATTACTACTTTCAATTAACTTATCAAAATCTGATTGATATAACATATCTTGTATAACTCTATACTTTTCAAATTCTGTCAACGCTTTATCGCAAGCTATTTCGTGAGATATTTTACCTGCGTTTTTTAATATATCTCTATCATCTGCAAGTAAATATCTATCTATTCTAATAGCCCAATCTTTCATTGTCATTGGAATATTTCTTTTAGCTCTGTCTTCTGCTAAATCTAAAAAAGCAGATACAATACGTCCTAAACTTTCTAATTCATCTTTACTTAAGTAATTTTTGGCAATAACAACATCTGTTTCCAAAATTTTCCCATTTGGAGAGTGTCTCCATGAAGTTAATCCCATATGTTCTTTCTCACTATTAGCTCTATTATAAATAATTTCTGCTGCTGTTTGATGAGATACTGCATAGTGCATTTTATTTTGTACTTTTTTAAAAAACTTTATTGTTGTTGGAGATTTTGGATCATAGTCAATACTAGTTGTATAAATATCAGTGATTTTCTGATAAAATCTTCTTTCAGATAATCTAATCTCTCTAATTTCAGCTAATAAAGAATCATAATAATCTTCATCAAAAAATGTTCCATTTTCCATTCTTTTTTTATCTATAATGTATCCTTTTTTTGAAAATTCTTTTAATACATTAGTTGCCCATCTTCTAAATTGAATGGCTCTATCTGTACTTACTCTATATCCAACAGAAATTATTGCATCTAAATTGTAATATTGTACTATTCTATTTACTTCTCTATTTCCTTCTTTTTGAACTACCGAGAATTTCTCGGTAGTTGAATTTTTATCTAATTCTAAATCGTTGTAAATATTTTTTAAATGCAATCCTATATTGTCTGATGAACAGTCATATAATTTAGCCATTGCTTTTTGAGTTAGCCATAAATCTCCCTCTTCAAATCTAACTTCAATCCCACCACTTGCATGAGTTTGTCTTTCAAAAATCAAAAACTCAGCTGAACTACTTCTTATATATAAACCTTTACCTTCCATATTTCTACTCCTCTTTTAATTATTATATAAAATCAATAAAAAACATAATTTTTTTATTATTTTTCACTTTTTAATGATTTTTATTTCATCAGTTGTAGTTTAGTAATATCAATGTTTTCAATATTTATTTCAGTTTTAAAATAGAAACAGTTTCGATGTGTCCGCGTAAACGGGAACATATCGACAGGCTTTATCGTGTTTATCTCATACAAATGCTCTAATTTTGCTAAATCTCTCATTAAAGTAGCTGGATTACAACTAATATACACTAATCTTTTGGGTTGAATCGCTAACAAATTCTCAATACTTCTATTATCCAATCCTTTTCTAGGAGGATCTATCATAACCATATCAGGAATAACATTTTTCTTGTGAATCAAATCATCTAAAGCTTTTTCCACATCTCCTGCTATAAATTCTACATTTTCTATTTGATTTATTTGTGCATTTTCCTTTGCCATCGTTACCGCTTCTTGTACAATTTCAATTCCATATACTTTTTTAGCATATTGAGACATAAATAAAGAAATTGTACCAATCCCACAATATAAATCAAATACGACATCTTGTTTTGTTATGTTGGCTGCTTTTACTGCTTCTTCGTATAAGCATTGTGCTTGTATGGGATTTACTTGATAAAATGATAATGGTGATATTTTAAAAATATATTGTCCTAATTTATCTTGAATATATCCATTTCCATGTAAATTGATATTCTCTTGTCCTAAAATAACATTTGTATTTTTCCTATTAATATTTTTTACAATGGCTTTTACTTCTGGAAAAGTATTGGTTATCTTTTTGACTAATTCCTTTTCTTTTGGAATCTCTCTACCATTTATGACTAATACACACATAATCTCATTGGTTTTTATTCCAATTTTTGTAACAATATGCCTAATTAAACCTTTCCCTGTTTTTTCATCATATATACTAATTTTATTTTTTACAATATAGTCAAATACAAATTTTGCTATTTGCTCTGTTTTTTGATTTTGAAGTAAACAGCTATCAATTGGTATAATCTCATGGGTTCGGTTAGCAAATACTCCCATAACAGGTTGTCCATTTTTAGCTAGTCCAATTGGATATTGTGCTTTATTTCTATAATGATATGGATTTTCCATTCCGAATAACAGGTTGTACTTTAATTTTATGTTTTAAAGTTTTGTCTACTAAACTTTGTATTGCATTTTGTTTCATCTTTAACGTTTCTTCATACTTTATATGTCTTAAACTGCAACCTCCACATCTTTTATAGGTAGTACAATCACTTTCTACTCGATGAGTGGAAGCATTCATAATTTCTATTATTTTTCCAAAAGCATGAGATGATAGAACTTTTACAATTCGTATTTTTACTTTTTCACCTTTTATCGCATTGGGAATAAAAATAGTAAAATTATCTATCTTGGCAATACCTTCTCCTCCAAATCCATTATCTACCATTTCAACTACGTATTCTTTGTTCTTCTCTACTGGATTTTCCATTTTTTCTCCATTCTTATTCAAATATTTCCTCTGGCATTCCTCCTACAAAGGTTATATCACTATCTTCTTGTATAATTGCTTGTGTGTCTGTTAGGGCATAAACTGTAAAATTATTATCTTTCAAGACTTTTTCAAAAAATTCTTTATCGTATTTTTCACGTCCTTGTCTCAAATAATGTGGGATAATATTAAAATTTACTAAGCCTAATGTTTTCTCTTTTATTTGTTGGTTAGTCATCCCATATCTTTCTTTCCAATATTCATCTACTTCTATTTGTTTTCCTAATACAATAGCTCCAGCAGATGTTCCCATAATTACTTTTTCTTTGGCAAACTCTTCCAATATTTCATTAAATCCCGTTTCTTTGAAAAGGTCTGGTAGTATCTGTTGATTTCCTCCTACTATGTACATCATATCTGCAAAAGTTAATCGTTCCTTAATTTCCTCTTTTTTACATGCCCTAAGATTGATAAAGTCTATATTTCCACCAATATAATTAGCTAGATAAGATAATTCCTGTATCATCCATCTTTTATCTCTTTTTCCTGGTATTCCTACATAAGCTTCATTTATGATTGCTATATTTATTTCTTCTAATGGTTTATTTACTAATTCCGATACCGATTTTGCTATTTCTGGCGTAGTAAAGCCTTGTGATGCTAATACTAATTTCACTTTTTCTTCACCTCTTAACATTTCATTTTATGATGATAAAGATTTCATTTTTTCTTCTATTTTGTCTTCGCTATTTCTCATGGCTAAGATTGTTTGTTCGAATAATTCATTTAATTCCCAGCCTAATAGTTCTGCTCCTTGCTGAATGGTTTCTCTTGAACATCCTGCTGCAAATTTCTTGTCTTTGAATTTCTTCTTTAAACTAGATACTTCCATATCTTTGGTACTTTTGGATGGTCTCATTTTTGCTGCTGCCCAGATTAATCCTGTTAATTCATCAACAGCAAATAAAATCTTTTCCATTTCGTGTTCTGGTTTAATTTCTGAACAAATACCATATCCATGACTACATATAGCATGTATCATTTCTTCACTAGCATTTATTTCTTTTAATAATTCTGGTGCTTTTTGACAATGTTCTTCTGGATATTGCTCAAAGTCAACATCATGTAGTAACCCTACTAATCCCCAAAATTCTTCATCTTGCCCCTTTTCTTTGGCAAAATATCTCATGACTTCTTCTACTGTTAATGCATGTCTTAAATGAAATTCCTCCTTATTATATTTTTTTAATAAGTTGATTGCTTCTTTTCTTTCCATTTGTTTTTTCTCCCTTCTTTTATTATTTCTATTTTTATATGTGTTATAAAACTATATTAGCTACTATAAATTCTTATACCTCCCTCATTATAATTAAAATTCAATAGTTACCATTTCCAAATTTTCTATTGTTTTTACTTTTAATCTTAATATTCTAAAAATAGCACAAATAACGCCTCGATGTGTAATAATTAAAACTTTTTTATCGTTATAATTATTTTTAATCATCTCTAAAAATTCTAAAATACGACTATCAAATATTTCAGCTGTCTGCTTGGTTCTTTTTAAGGGAGAACAAAAACAAATATCAAAATCAGTTCGAAAGTGTTTCGACTTTTCCTTTGTATCACTTAATCCTTTTCTACTTAAACTACAATCTATTTGCCCTTGAAGTAATCCCTTTTTATTATAGATACTCTCTGCATGTCTAATTAAAGTTACTCTCATAAAATACCCTTTATCTTTCTATATTATGTTTATAATAAAATTTTAAATCTATTTCATGTGCATCATAATATTTTAATATTCTTTGCATTCTTTTATTATCAGTGCTTGTAGCACACGATACTATTTTTATCGATTGATTTTCTTGTCGTAATATTTTTATTAATTCAAAAAATACGCCATGTCTTCTATATTCTTCCTCTACAAACATTTGAGAAATCCATAAAACTTCTCCATCGTTTGCCCAATAAAAATAGGAATATAAAATCATACCGACTGGCTTTTTGTCTATTTCTGCCACTAAGCAATGAAATTTCGGATTATCACAAAAATAATCTTTCTCTATATTTTGCTCTAATCCACATGTTTGCCCGCGTATTATTGACATGGTTGATGATATTGTTAGCATGTATGATAAACTTTTTGTGTCTCCTGTCTGCTTTTAATACTTTTATTGCCTTCATCGTTATTAATTTCCTTCTTCCTATTCCAATTTATAGTTATTTTATATCATAATTTTCTGAATTTGCATAGTACATTATGTAATATTTTTATATTGTATAGTTGATAACTCAAGATTTTTAGAGTATTGAATGGAAAAATAAAATTATTTACAGAATTCGACACATGTTATAAATAATGTGTGCTATAATAATGAGCAAAAAAACGAATGGAGGCATATTTTTGGATTTAAACTTATTTGAAAATCTTAAAAAGGATATAGAAACTAATGTTACTGTCAAAAATTTTATAAATGAACTAACTAACTTTTTAAATAATATAAACTTATCTAAAACACAAGATAATATTACTAATAACGAAGACTTATTAGAAAAAGAACAAAAAATACAAGAATACCGAAAAGAAGGTCATCTGTATTTAGTAACTGAAGACAGAAATAATGAAATTTATTTATGGGATTTTACAGAAAAGTCAAAAAATGAATTTAAAGAAACAATATTATCAAATGATTTATTAAAAGTTGCTAAAGAAGGTGCTATGCTTCAATATAAAAATGGGACATATGAACTCTATTCTCCCTATGGATTTGATATGGTATCTAAAGAAAAAAAATAGTATCATTATCCTTTTATGTTTTTAAAGATTATGCTATACTGCATATAGTAAAAAAATTGAGGTAATATATAATGAACCATAAAAATAGTAATAATAATCTAAAACAAATATTAATTTTAATTATTTTTGTTATTATAATAGCTGCTATTGGATATTTTAGTAACAATATAAATTATACTAATAATATTGCAAACAGAAATATAATTTCAGTTGATATGGAAAATATTCCTGAATACTCAGGAAATCCATATGTTATAATAGATAACAATAAACCTTCATTTACAGAAACTGATTATACTACGAATGCATTTGAAACATATAGCGATTTGGATAAAAGAAAAAGATGTGGTGTTGCCTATGCTAATATCTGCAAAGAAATTATGCCAGATAAAGATGAAGAAAGAGAATCCATTTCTTCTATCATACCATCTGGATGGCAACAAACAACATATGAAGGTATTGTTGAAGGTAATTACTTATATAATCGTTGTCATTTAATAGGTCACCAATTAGCTGGTGAAAATGCAAATAAAAAAAATTTAATTACAGGAACTCGCTATATGAATACCGAAGGAATGTTGCCTTTTGAAAATGATATTGCTAATCATATAGATAAAAATAAGAATAATCACGTTTTATATAGAGTTACTCCAATTTTTCAAGGAGACAATCTCGTTGCAAGCGGCGTTCATATGGAAGCTTTTTCTATCGAAGATAATGGAAAAGATATTTGTTTTAATGTATATGTTTATAATGTTCAACCAGGAATTATAATTGACTATGCTACTGGCAAAAGTAAACTAGCAAACTAACAATTAAGAAAATTTTAAGATATTATTTAATGGTTAAATGTCAATAGTTGGGGTGGAAAACTTTTTAAATTTTCCACCCCAACATTTATTATAGAACCGCACAATTTAATAAATTTCTCCCAAAAAGTATTGATATATCAATATTTTTAAGAAATAAAACTATGGTGCGGATGAAGGGACTCGAACCCCCACGTCGTTGACACTGGTTCCTAAGAACTGTGTCAAATATGTTAGCTATTAATAGTTATTGTTTTTTAGCCTTATATAAAATCAGTAAAATTATTATGGTTCTATGTATTATTAGAATTAACACTTACTCTATTCTGGCTTTTGATATTTTTTGTATTTTTATAAAAAATCTTAAAGTATTAGAAAATTGATTAAAAATTGTTAGAAAATATTAAATATGAAAGTATAACATTTGCTTTACCTTTAGCTAATAAAAAATTGAATAAATTTTGTCATATCACTATACTTTTTGGAAATTTATGGTATAATGATTGTAATAAAAATTTGTTCGGAGGTATTATCCTATGAAAAGATGTGCTTTATGTGGAAGAAAAATCAGTAATACAAGATATACTTATGGTTTAGGTTGCTTAAAGAAAATGTGTAATTCTGTAAATGTTCATAATGTCAAAAATTTAAAAGGAGAAAGTCTACTAAATAGAAAAATTCTAAAGTTATGTAATAAAAAAACTTTGCCTTTGGCTCAAAGGCAATTATTAACAGACAGATATTTAACTTTGAATTTATTAAATGAAGTACCTCTTGATTGTTACAATAATTATAGAAGTTTACTACAATCTGATATTGACACTATTAATCGAACTACAACTTTAATGAATTTACATAGCTGTGATGTTATAACGTTAAAACAAGCCTCTGAAATTAATAAAAAATATAAAGAAAATAAAGATACTTTTCAAAAGATTATGGATGGCGAATATGATGTATTACAAAATTTTTCTTTTGATATTGTTAGGTTTGCATTTAGTAGATATTATAATAATAAACCGTATTTATCAGATATGACTCAAAAGTTACAACATTATATATTAAAATGTGGAGTTTTAGGACTAAAAATAAAAGATTATTATATTTCTTCTGAATTTCTAGATCATTCCTTACAAGAAAATCCTAATGATATAACTATTATGGAAGGTAAAATCATACAAGACATTATAGATGACAGTTATTTTAAAAATAAATTAAATGAAATTATAAAAAAATATGGTAATAATGACAATTTCAATACAAATAATGAATCTTTAGCTTTTGAGAATGGTGATTTGTTTTTCTCATTGCATAATAGCTACATAAGTGTTTTTGGAAAAAAACAAGATAATGGTAAGTGGCATCTTGATATAACATTATCTGATACTTATGATTTTACTGATTTGCAAGAAATTGAAAAATATATAAATAATGATGATTTTTGGAAAGGATTATTTGGCTCTGTTGGCAATAACTTAGCAATGATAAGTACTTCTTGTAATGTAGTTAATGAATACGAAATTACAATTAAATTTAAGATAGAAAATTGGGAGGTATAAATATAATGTCAAAACAAACTAAAAATAAAATTTTAATAATATTATTTTATCTTATATCATTATTCTTGTTTGAATTTATTATTGGAGATTGTAATTTTGAAAAAAATGCACAAGAATGTGTATCCAATGGAGATAGTGTTTTTGCTTTATTTGCTCCCTATGGAGAAGCAGGCTTTTACCATTTTATATTTATATCTTGTATAGCTATATATGTTAAATTTAGTAAAAAAATAGATATTGCATATAAACACATCATTTATTGGTTTCCACTGATTACTTTTATATTTTCGTTACCTATGGGATTATTAGCTGCTATTTTTGGAAATTTTATAAAAATGTGGTAATTATTCTATATTATAATAAAAAATATTTAAAGGAGATGAAAAACAATGTATATACTATATGCAGATGAAAGTGGAAATACTGGAACTGATTTTGATAATTCACAACAACCCATATTCGTTTTAGGTAGTGTTCTTGTGAATGAAAACAATTGGCATAATATAAATAGATTACTATATGATAAAAAAGCAGAAATTGATCCATATTTTAAAAATAATGAAGTACATACTAATGAAATCTTTAATTCAAAGAAACGTACATATTTTGGTAAAAATGATTGGCATAAGAATTTAGAAATTTTAGAGAAGCTAGTTGTACTTATATCAAATCTTCCTATAGAATTTTATTATATTGCAATAGATAAAAAAGCATTTAAAAAGGAATTAAAAGCAAAATATGGAGAATTAGTCAAAATCGATCCTTATTTACATTCTTTTTCTAAACTATATACTGCAATTTGTAATAATATGAAAAATAAAGAATCTAATAGCATGATATTTCTTGATAAACAATTAAATTTTAATAAGGAATTAGCATCTTTCTTCCCAGTGATACATCAAAAATACGTTGATAATATTATAGAATATCCTATGTTTTTGGATTCTGATTCTACTAATTATATACAAATTGCTGACATTTTATCTTTTTATGTGAATAAATATTATTCTATACAAAACGGATATCAAAAATATGGAGAAGAAAAAGAAAAACACTGTTTAGCAATGTTTAAAGAATTATCTAAAAATATTATTGTAAGTATTAAAAACTTTGACTAAATAAAAAATGTGCAAGGGCAACAGATATTTAAATCTGGGAGCTCCGATTTTGTTGTGGAACTCACTCAACCCCTGCTTAAGTTAAATATATTATAGCATATAAATATTTAACTTGTCAAATCTATTTGACATTACTAGTATATTTATTTAATAACTAATTTATACTATATATTTTGATTTTGCACCTCTATATGAGGTGTTATTTTTATGTGAAAGAAGGTGAAATCATGCAAGAGAACAATTTAAAAGGTCTATGGATACCTTATGAAATCCTAACAAACGAGCATTTAAGCGATAAAGAAAAATATATCTATTCCCTAATTTTATTTTTTAGTAAAAACGATGGTTATTGTAGCATAACAAATAAATATATAGCAACCATTGTAAATTTATCTGATACAAGAGTATCAAAATTAGTAAGTAGTTTATCTAAAAAGAAATATGTTCAAGTAATAACAAATTTTCAAGATACAACTAGACAAATTATAAATAGAAAAATAATACCACTTGTCAAATATGACAACCCTACTTATTCAAAATCAATTAATCAGCTAGACAATAATAACCATAGTTCTAGTCGAAAAGATACTAATACCATTGGCGAAAACAACAAGTATATAAATAATAATAAATATAATAACTATAAAAATAGATTTCATGACAATAGAAGGATATACTCTGTTGAAGATTTAGAAAGTTTATATGCCAATGATTTTTAAGACTTAAATAGGTCTTTTTTATTTTAAACAAATTTAATTTTAGCTTAGAAAGGAGCTGATTTTTATGCAAATTAGAAACGAACTATATCATTCATTACAAAGTTTAAATGAATCTTTAAACAACCTTTTAACTGATGCTTGTCTCTCTCCTGCTGATAGTAAACTAGAAAGCTTTTTATATACTTTAGAAAAAAAGAGATTTGAAATTTATGAACAAGTTAGATTCTCAAATGATATTACTGAAGGTAATGAAATTCATTTCATAGATAACGATTATAAAGCCATTTTAAAAGATAATGTGTTATCTTTGTATATACCAGAAAAATTGCCTAATTTAAAAAATAGGTCATCTTATACACACAAGCAAATAATTTTAAACATTGCAGAAATAACCAAACCTTATGAAAGATTATTTTATGACAAATTTATAATTGTTGTTATTAAGATATTTGAAAAAAGAAAAGTATGGGATATAGATAATAGAACTGTTAAACCAATTCAAGATGGGCTAATTCATGGTGGAGTTATTAGAGATGACAATTTATTTAATTGTTGTTATATGGTTCAAGGATTTTATTCTGATACTCCCTATATTGAAGTTTCTATTTTAGAAGCTGGTAAAATTTTAGAATTTATTGATAATCAATTACCAAATATAACCAATTGACCATAGCAAAATTTTGAAAATTTTTTTCAGTATTTTTTTCTATGGTCATTTTCAACTAAAATATTGATATTTCAATACTTTTAGTTTTATTTATCTAAATCTTATTTGTCTAGAGTAGAGGTGTCATATACGTAGTCATATGGCTCCTCTACAAAGGTACAGTTTATTGAGCAGATAAATGAATGATTAGTAGATTTAATTTTAGAAAGATTGGAGGTGTTATGAAGATGGAAAAAGGATTAGTTCTACAAGAAAGAGATGTCCAGCTATTAGAGTTTTTAGCAGAGTATAAAACAATTACATTGGATAATACTAGATATATTTATGGAACAAAAACTTATCAAGAAAAAAGAATATGCCATTTAGTAAAAGAAAAGTATCTAATTAGATTACAACATAGAGAAATTGCTTTAGGAAGAAAAGGGAAAGAATTTTTAAGTGAAATTGGTACTGAAATTAAAGTACATTGTAGAAATCTAAATAATTTAGAAAGATTAAAAGTAATTAGTGATATTGCAGCATTCACAAAATTTAGTAATACAATGAATTTTATGCCTAGTTGGCATTTAAAAGATAGAAATGCACCTACACAAGATTCTAGAAGATATTTAGGTCTTTTAACTTTTGATCAAAATTTTTATACTGTTTATTCTGTCTATGGAGAAAAAGATAATAAATATATCACTTCTCTTTACTATGATTTAAAGAAAGAACGAGAATTTTATAATTCTATCATTTTTACAAATGATATAGAAAAAATATTGTTCTATAAAAAACGGATTTGGTTTTAGTGATAAACACTTATACCTAATTAAATATAATGATTTTAACAAAAGAATCATTCGAAATTATGATAAAATCATAACTTGTATGGTTAATGATTTATCTAAAAAACATGAAATTGAATATACTAATTTTAGACACATGGATTTCCTAGTAGATAATGAACTTTACTTGAAAATTATGTTGTTTTTAGATATTAACCAAATTGGCTATTTATCTAATTTTCTTAATATTAATTCTAGTTATCGAGATAAGATTTATTTTGTTTGTTTTCCAGAAGATGAAAAATATTTGAAAGATTTAATTAAAGATTGCAATACTATAGTAATTGATAAATCTACTATTGAGGAATATCTAGAAAATGATTATATTGAAATTAATGGTATAAAAATGGATTGTCCATTGGAATAGTTTTAGCCTAGATATTGAAATCTAGGCTATTGTTCATTTTTCTATTACTAAAAATAGCTATATTTAAATATTTACTTTTTAATTCATTATTTCTTTATAACTATATTTCTAATATATCTCCATCATTTGAAAGTTTTACACCATTAATATATTTTGTATTATAATCTGCTCTATGTATTGCATAAAATTCACAATTTGCATATTTTTTGTATAATTCTTTATAATCTTCTAATCCTATATGCATATCTGTTGTTTTTAATCTTGTTACATCAGAAAATATATAATTTGATTTACTACACATTTCATAATAATTATCACAAAAACTTGTGTCGCATGCATAAGATAAAATCTTATTATTTTTCTCTAATATATATCCATTTATTGGCACACATCCTCCATGTTTTAATGCTAAAGCAGTTATTTTAAATTTCTCTGTCTCATATTGTTCCTCATTTTGTAATTCTATAAATTCAACATTATATTTTTCTTCTATATCATCATATTTGTGTTCATCACCATCACCATGAGTAAAATTCATTAATTTCACTGTCTTTTCTCTTGTTCCTATTGGTCCTATAATAGCTTGAGCTAAATTTTTTACCTATTATTTCTTAAGATTGTATCTATAAATTTTCGTATATTTACCATTATCTAAGGGTGCTGTTTCCAAATATTCCCAACCTGTTTTTTCATAGTAATTATTGTGTTCTGTAATTAAATATAGATATTCAAAGTTTAATTTTTTAGCTTGTTCTATACTTACTTGTTGAAGCTTTTTTCCAATTCCCATATTTCTATATTTTTCTTTTACAAAAAGTGCTGCCATCCAAGGAAATAAATCTTGTCTAGCTTTTAGATCATTTCTCCATAATGATACTACTCCCACTACTTCATTTTTTAATTTAGCAATATACATTTGTGGGATATCATCTTTATTCATAGAATGTTTTGTTCTATATATACTATCTTCTAATTTTGCTCCATGACCTTCTTCCCATTCTTTCCAAATCCATTCTGATACTTCATTTATATATTGTGGTTCTTCTATTAAATTCACTATTTGAATTGAATCCATTTTTATAATCCTCCATTTTTGCTACTTAGAAATATGTTGAAACTTATCATATAATTTTAAACTCTAAATAAGTAATTCATCAACTCTCTGTAAATTGCATCTCTTTCTACAATCTCTCTATTTTCAATTATAGTATTTAATTCACTAATATCAACAAATTTTACTTGTTCTACTTCACTTTGTTGTACTTTTATATTTTCAATTTTTAAGTCATTTTCTCTTAATATAAAGAAATCATAAAATTGTCTTTCTATGTAATCTTCGCTAAATACTTGTTCTTTTCTATAAGAAAACATATATCTAAAGTCTTTAATATCTACTTTGTAACCCAAATTCACACTTACTTCTTCATTTATTTCTCTTGATGCTGCCGATAAAGCATCTTGACCAGTAGAAATATGACCTGCTACAGATATATCCCACATTCCTGCATTATGATCTTTTTTATACGATCTTTGTTGTAGTAATATTTGATTATTTTCATTTACAATAGCAACAGCTATTGCTCTATGCCATAGACCTTTTTTATGGATTTCACTTCTTGGTAATATTTCTCCTGTTTTGATTCCATTCTCATCTAATACATCTATTAATTCTTCCATACATTATTCTCCTCACTCGATTAATATATTACGTATTTTATCATGAGTTAACATTTTTTACAATAATAAAAAAATAAAAACATATTATTTTTAACTATGGTTTTCCATAATATAGATAATATGTTTTTACTATAAAATTTTTTTATTGTTTATTAAGCCATTTAATAAATTCATCTTTTGTAATTTCTTTTAATTTATAAGCATTTTTCTTATCTTTTCCCTGATGCTTAAATTTATTATATTCAATCTCAAAACTTCCGCCCTTCGACTTCGCTAATGCCTGTTTTTTCTTATACACTTTTCGATACAAATTATAAGCTTCATCTTTTTCTAGATTTTTAGTAAATACTTTACTTGCTCCAATCTCTCTACAAGTTTTTTTATCTGCAAATATATTATCACAATAGATTACTACTGAATTAGTTGTTAAAAAATATTTACCACAGTTTTTACACTTTTTAAGATATGTTTTTTCTTGTAAGATAAAATATATTTCTAAAAATAATAAATTATAAAAATTATCTATCTCATAAATTTCTTGAATACCATATCTGTTATTATCTTTATTCTTTAAAGTTTCTATTAGCTCTTTTTCTGTCATTTTAGATGTATCTTTATTTAGTTTTATGATTCTATTAAATTCATTATATGTTAAAATTGGATATTCTTTTATACTATTTGTATGGATAAAGATATACAATTTTTCTAAAGGAGTTAGATTTTCCAATTCCTTTTTCTCATTAAATAAACAGTATTCCAAAATATCAATTATTTGCCTTTTATAGCTTTCAAATTCTTTTTGGTACTTACTATATAGTTTATCTATTTTATTGTTTAATTCTTTGTTCTCATTCGGATTTAAAGCTAATAATTCTTTTCTTTCTTTTTCTGTTAATAATGTTTGAAATCCATAAAATCTAAAAATGAAATAAGACATTTCTTTTAAGTCTTGCTGTATAAAATCCAACACTATACTTCCTGTTTTATTAGGCTGTTCATATACTTTTGTAGTATATTGATAATCTCCTTCCTCATTCATTTCAAAATCTAACATAGGTACTTTTATTTGTTCTTCTTTTAGTTTTTCATTTATATACAATTTTATCTTATTATTTGTTTCCATTTTTCCTCCAAAAAAATTTTTATTTTTCTATAAAAACTATTGACAGTTACGACAATAATATGATATAAATTAAATTGTCAATAGACAATATTGTTATTTTTTATTTATTGTCAATATCAGTATACATTATATAAACACTCTTTTCAAGTCTTTATATAAAGTTTTCTATATTAAAAAAATGTTAGCAAATTTTTGCATTATAACTTTAGGAGCTGATGATTATTGAAAAAGATGGATTTAGAACGAAATGAATTAATCTATAATTTGTATTTTAAAGATAAATTAACCGTATCAGAAATTAGTAAAAAAGTAAATTTATCGATTAGTCAGATTAGTAGAATTTTGTCTAAATCTAATCTATATCAACAAGAAAAGGCTAACAGAAAAGAAGAAAATCATAAAAAACACAATGAACAAGCAAAAGAAATTATGAGGAAAAAAAGAAACAAAAAACGAATGGAAGAAAAAGCAATTATGGATAGATTACATAGGCAAGCTACAATGGAACTCTCTTATTTTAATCCCATATCTAAAGTTGCTATTAGAAAAAATTGTTCAAGTGCTTATCATTATAATACTAAAAGAAAAAGATTTGAGTTAAAAGATGACATGGTATATTCAAATGATATGCCTAAAATAATTAAATACTAATATTATTATGGCTTAAACATTTAAGTCTATTTTTATTTAGATTCTAGAAAAAATTTCCTAGTAGGAGATTTTTTCGTAGAAGATATTTATGCAGATTTATAGAATTTCTTTGTAATTACTATTACTTAGAAATTCTTAAATCTGTTTTATTTTAAAAGAATTGGAGGTGAAAGAACATGAGTGAAAATGTAAAAGAAAACTACAGTATAATGTTTACTAACTATCCAGACATTGTAAATATTGAACAAATGAGAAAAATGCTTGGTGGTATTGGTGTTACTCTTGCCTATAAACTACTAAAACAAGGAAAAATTAAATCTATGAAAATAGGAAGAGAATATAAAATTCCAAAATCTTGCATTATTCAATACTTATTGGATGAACAAATTGACCTATAATTAAAGATACATAAAAATTAAAAGGGTTATCATAATTTAAAACTTATGATATAATACAAAAGCTATAGGTAAGTAAACTGTTATACAGAAAGGAGGAACTATTTGGTAACAGGTAGCTTACAAATAAAAGGGCTAGTTTATTATGTTGTCTTAAATGTATACCCAAATAATAAAAGAACTCAAAAGTGGATACCAACGGCCGTTATTGCTGATGGCAAAAAAGTAAATCAAATGAAAGCTGAAAAATTACTCTCTGATATTCGTATGATTTATAGCAAAGATTCTTATATAGACAACAAGAAAACAGCCGAACAATTATTAAAAGAACAAAATCAAAGCAAATCTATGGAATTATCTATATTACCTCAAACTAATAAAGATAATCAAACTCAACAACTTAGTCTAAATAATCAAACTTTATCAAATGAAGAAGAGTTAATAATTACCAAATGTTTATCTGCTTGGTATAACACATCAAAAGAAGAAATGATAAATTCTTTAATGAATATAATTGTACAAAATCCAAATACTCATTTAATTAAAAGAATTATTACAGATTTAGTTAATAAATTGTCAGATGATCCACGAGAACAAAGACTTCAAAAAATGGGACATTATCGTGATATATTGTTTAGTGACTACATTAAAGAATGGCTTAAATCTATTCAAAATCAAGTTGCTAAAAGTACATATAAAGGGTATTACGACCATGTTAATAGTAGAATGATTCCCTATTTTGAAAATGAGGAATTACTTTTAAGAGATGTTTCACTTGCTGACATTTACAATTATATAGAACACCTTTTTAGTGAAGGATTAAAGCCAAATACAGTAAAACATCATAGTTCTATTTTATCTTGTGTATTTACAAGAGCAGTTGAACAAGAATTGTTTGAATACAATTTTATTAATAATTTGAAACCTATTAAGTCTGACCAATATATAGGTAATTTTTATAAGCACGATGAATTATTGCATCTGTTTGGAGTAGTAAAGGAAACAACTATTAGACTTGAAGTAATACTTGCATCAGTTTATGGGTTAAGACGTGAGGAAGTTCTAGGTTTGAAATGGGATGCAATTGATTTTAAAAGAAAAACAATTACTATAAGGCATACTGTTCAAAGATTTAAAATAAATGGCAAAACACAATTTGTTTTTAAGGATAAAACAAAATCGCAGTCATCTTATAGAACTTTACCATTATTTAATTTTATAGAAGATTTATTACTAGAATATAAAGAAATTTACGCAGAATATAAAAAGATATTTGGTAATACCTATAACAGCAAATATAAAGATTATGTATGTTTAATGCCTAATGGCGAACTTATGAAACCTGGCTATTTAAGTCATACCTTTTCAAAAATACTAGAAGATAATGAGTTAAAACGAATACGTTTACACGATTTAAGGCACTCTTGTGCAACATTGCTAATACAAAACAAAGTACCAGTTAAAGACATACAAATTTGGCTTGGACATTCTAATATTCAAACTACTATGATTTATACTCATTTAGATGAAACAAATAAAGAAGTATCAGCACAAGTGTTAATGGCTAAATTTCAATTTATTTTGACTAATTATAACGAAAATGAAATTTATGAGATGAAAGATGAAACTTTGAATAATATCTATGAACAAGACATAGAAAAAGTTGTTGCAACCGTTCAAAATTAACAACAACTATTTAAAAAGTGTTAGAAAATTTGATAAAATCTGTTAGAAAAATAATCAAATTTTCTACCTATTCAATTTCTCATCAGGTTCGAAAACCTTTAGTGGTGCCGATGACGTAGTTATCTACAACTTTTTTTGGCTCTCATAACGACTGATA
>CANPNZ010000003.1 GCA_947575605.1 uncultured Clostridium sp. | reverse complement strand
AAGATGGAAAGACAAAGTAAAGAAATCTTGAAAGAAGTAGACAAGAAGATGGAAAAACAAAGTAAAGAAATCTTGGAAGAAGTAGACAATAAGATAGGAAAGCAAAGTAAAGAAATAGGACAAGAATTAAATGAAATTGTTATATTTTTGGAGAAAAGAGATAATAAGATACAAGCAACATTGGACCAAACCATAGAAATACAAAAGGAGATATTAAAGGAGTTAGAAATAAACAGAGAAGAACATAAAATATTTAATGCGAAAATACATAGACTAGAATTAGGGCAACAATATATGGAAGAGAAATTATTGAAAATTAGTTGATATACTTATTGTATGTCAGCTTTTCTGTTTATTTTCAAGTTTCAACTTTTTGCAAATGAAGGCTATCTTAACTTTCGGTTTTTTTCGTAACATTAGCTCTCCCGTCTGGGCGTAAAATATGGTTATTTTTCATAAATTCTTCGGTTTCCTTCATAATTCAAGGAATTCTAATATAATTTTACGGGTCCTTTCCAAGACAAGCTTGAACTCTTACCGTAAAATGATTAAGAATTCCTAATCTTATTCCAGTCACATTCATCATTTATTCAAAATAACCATATTTTACGCCCAGACGGGAGCGCTATGTTACGAAAAAAACCAAAACTTAAAAGGCTATCATATATACAAAATTGAAAAAATGTGGTAAAATAAAAAACATAGAAAACTTCTAAATAAAGGAGAGAAAACAAGCATGGAGAAAAAAAGAATATTGACAGGAGATAGACCAACGGGAAGATTACATATAGGACACTATTTTGGTTCCTTAAAAAAAAGAATAGAATTACAAGAAAGTGGAGAATATGAGCCATACATATTAATTGCGGACGTGCAAGCATTAACAGACAACTTTAACAATCCAGAAAAAGTAAGGAAAAATGTAAAAGAAGTAGCAATAGACTATTTATCAGTAGGAATTGATCCTAAAAAAACCACCATTTATATACAATCCATGATACCAGAAGTAGCGGAATTAACAGTCTTTTATTCTAATCTAGTAACCATAGCACGATTAGAAAGAAATCCAACTGTAAAAACAGAAATAGCACAGAAAAGAGAAATATTTGGAGAAAGTGTAACCTATGGATTTTTAGGTTATCCAGTAAGTCAAGCAGCAGATATAACAGCATTTGAGGGAAAATTAATACCAGTAGGAGAGGATCAATTACCATTAATTGAGCAATGTAGAGAAATTGTAAGAAAATTTAATAGTATCTATGGTGAAGTGTTAATCGAGCCAGAAGCAGTATTATCAAGTGGAAAAAGAATAAAAGGATTAGATGGAAACGAAAAGATGGGAAAATCTTTGGGAAATGCTATCTATTTATCAGATACAGAAGAAGAAATTACAAAAAAAGTAATGAGCGCAGTAACCGACCCAAACCGTATAAAAAAGGATGATTTAGGAAATCCTGATATATGTATGGTAGCGTATTATCACAATTTATTTAGCAGTCAAGAAGAAATCAAAACAGTATGTGAAGAATGCAAAGCAGGAAAACGTGGATGTGTAGCATGCAAAAAGCAATTAGCACACAATATAATAGAAGAACTACGACCAATTAGAGAGAAAAGAGCTTATTATGAAGCTCATCCAGAAGAGGTAGATCAAATTTTAATAGAGGGAACAAAAAAAGCACAAGAAATAGCCAAACAAACCATGAAAAAAGTAAAACAAGCTATGAAATTAGATTATTTTGAAAGATGATTCTTGGTATCCCCCTTAACTGTATGAGCATCAGCAAACTTATAGATAAATAAATACCTTTAGATGTGGAGGAAAAGCATGAAATATAAAAAAGAATTACCCAAAGAACCATCATTTAAACAACAAGGATTAAATGGATATAACTATAATTTAGAAAGTGAAGGAATCAGTATAACAATAGAGGATTGTTTCAAAGGACATGATAAGTATCATACAAATGTATATAGTTCAAAGATATATTATGTATTAGAGGGAATAGGTGAATTTAAAATTGCGAATAAGAGATATCAAGTAAAGAAAGATGATTGTATAGAAATACCACCTAATACAGAATTTGTATTCGCGGGGAAAATGAAATTATTATTAATTATGCAACCAGCATTCCGCCCGCAAGACGGTATGGAAGGAAAAGAAAATGATATTTGGTGAAAAGGAGTAGAAATGTTTACAGATTATACAAAAATAATAATAAAATCAGGAGACGGAGGAAATGGAGCGGTAACCTTCCGTAGAGAAAAATATGTAGCGGCTGGTCGGACCAGATGGAGGAGATGGAGGAAATGGAGGAAACATCTATTTCCAAGTAGATAAAGATAAAAACACATTAATTGATTTTCGTTATAACAAAAAATTTAAAGCAAGCAATGGAGAAAACGGAAGTGGAAGTCATTGTAATGGAAAATATGGAGAAGATTTATATATAAAAGTACCCATTGGAACGGTAATCAAAGATGTTGAAACAGGAAAAGTCGTAGCCGATTTATCAGAACCGAATCAAACAGAACTTATCCTAAAAGGAGGACGTGGAGGAAGAGGAAACTCACACTTTAAAACTTCTACTAGGCAAGCACCAAGATTTTCGGAAGATGGAGAAAAGGGAGAAGAAAAGGAAATTATATTAGAGCTGAAATTATTAGCAGATGTGGGATTATTAGGATTTCCCAATGTAGGAAAATCTACATTTCTAAAAGCTGTAACCGATGCGAAGCCTAAAATTGCGAATTATCATTTTACAACATTAGAGCCAAATTTGGGAGTCGTAAAAACCAAAAATGGAGATGGCTTTGTCATTGCTGACATACCAGGAATTATAGAAGGAGCTAGTGAAGGAGTAGGGCTAGGAATCCAATTTTTAAGACATGTAGAAAGAACACGATTATTATTGCACTTCCTAGATGTATCAGGTCAAGAGGGAAGAAATCCAGTAGAAGATTTTTATGCAATTAATGAAGAATTAAAAAAGTACAGTGAAAAATTGTCTACAAGAAAGCAAATAATTGTGGCAAATAAGGTTGATATTGTACAAGATGAAACATTACTAAAAGAAGTAGAAGAATTAGCTCAAAAAGAAAACTTATCAATTTTTCAAATATCAGCAGCAACAGCACAAGGAGTACAAGAGTTAATAGACTATGTAACTAATACGTTAAGAACTTTACCAAAAGAAGAATTAGTAGAGGTAGAAGATAAAGTAATCTATACCTTAGAAGAAAAACAAGATCAATGGACCATCAAAGAAGAGGATGGTGTATTCATTGTATCAGGTAGAGCAGTAGAAAGATTAATGGGAAGAGTTAATATTGAGGATAATGAGTCTATGTATTACCTACAAAAAAGTTTAAAGAACATGGGAATAGAGCAAAAACTAAAAGAAATGGGTGTGTGCGAAGGAGATACGGTAATCCTTGCTGATTGGGAATTAGAATGGTATGAGTAAGAGAGTGTCCATTGGGGACGGTTCTTTTTGGACATTGCTGATCAAACACATTTATTAAGAATTAATTTTTGAAAGCAATGTCCAAAAAGAACCGTCCCCGATGGACACTTTTAAATCATTTTTCTCATAATAAGGCCATTTTTATCTTTATAATAATTTTTTCGAAGTCCAATTTGTTCAAAACCGAGATTTTTATATAAATGAATAGCAGGATAATTTTCTTCCATAACTTCTAAAGTAACAGAAGTTAAATTTTGTTTTTTGGATAAATCGATCAAGTTTTTTAGTAATAAGCCACCAATTCCCTGATTTCTAAAATCTTTTCGAACGACAATATTCATAATATCAGCTTCCTCAACCATGATTTTAATACCAGCAAATCCAACCACTTCGTTATTAAGTTTAGCAACTAGATAATTAGAATTCTTAGCATTTAATTCATCTTTTAGTAGATTGTAGCTCCAAAATTCATCGAAATGGGAAAGTAAAGTATTAGAGATTTGTTCTAAGTTTTCTGGTGTCATGGTATCAATTGTAATATTTTTAAATTTTTCTTCCAATTGTCTCTGGGCTTGTGGCTTTTTTAAATATAAAGGCAAGACCTCTTTCCATTCCTTTTTTCTAAATTTATCCAAACCAGCTAATCCCAAATAATAAGAATTCAATACATTATTTTCTGAAGTAGCAAAATAGCAGTTCTTACATTGACTATCAATAAGTTCTTTATAAATGATAGAACCATCACCAACAAAAGTGATAGAAGAATTAGAAGGTATGATTTGTAGGCAGGTTTTTAGAGCATTTTCAATGGTATCAGCAGTAGGTATCAAAATTTCAGTATATTGAGAATTCTTATACTCATATAAGGCAAAATAGCAATTATTATTTTTACAATCTAAAAGAGTTACAATAAATCCTTCTTTTTTGATCGTATAAGCTAAAGCTTCTAAAGAGCTAATACCAATACAAGGAATCGATAAGCTATCATGAAACGCTTTTACAGTTGCGATTCCAATGCGAATGCCAGTAAAAGATCCAGGTCCTTTATCACAAACCAATAAATCAATATCTTTTAAAGTTAGCTCACATTGTTTAAGGGCTTGTTCAATCATAGGCATTAAGTTCTCAGAGTGTGTTCTTCCTGTATTTTGATCGAAATTACCAATCAAATTGGAATTTTCTAAAAGGGAAACTCCACAAATTTCACTTGCCGTATCAATACTTAATATTTTCAAAATAATCCTCCCATTTTTGTATAGTAGTATCTATATTTAAAATTCTAACATTTTCATCGACATTATCTTTTTCAAAAGTAATATGAACATATTCTTTTGGTAGAGCATCTTCAATTAGCTCTCCCCATTCAATTAAGCAAATGCCATTTCCCAAATATTCTTCTCCACCAATTTCATAAAATTCAGAAGAATCTTCTAAACGATATACATCAAAATGATAAATCGTGATATCATCTTTTTTATATTCATTTACGATAGTGAAAGTTGGACTAGAAATCTCATTTTCTAAACCAAAATAACTTAAAATACCTTCTGTAAATTTTGTTTTTCCAGAACCTAAATCACCAGTAAGAACAAGAATATCTTGTTTGGTTAAAAGAGGAGCCAGTGATTTGGCAAAATTTTTCGTATCACTTTCGTTTTTAGAAATAATTTGAAAATGACTCATGATTACCTCCTGTCCATATTTTTAACCATTATAATATAAAAAATAAAAAAATTCAATGAAAAGTCTTGATAAATTAAAAAGCTTGTAATATAATTGTAACAAATTTGTAATAAAAAAGAAATGTAAAAAAGAATTCAAGTTTCGACTTTTTGTAAGTACAGGTTGTAATATATAATTTTTTTACACTTAGTGCGAAAGCAACCTACAAAATCATTTTTTATCTGTCAGTTGCTCCAATCGCACTCGTTTGGTCGCTTACTTAAGTAGTTGCAAAAATTATATATTACAACCTGTACTTACAAAAAGTCGAAACTTGAAAAACAAGAAGGGAAGAGAAGCAATGTTTAAATTGGGGTTTGGACAAGATATAGGGATAGATTTAGGAACAGCAACCGTAATTGCTTATGTAAAAGGAAAAGGGATTGTATTAAGAGAGCCATCTGTTGTAGCGGTTGATAATAATACAGGTGAAGTATTAGCCGTAGGACAAGAAGCAAGAAGAATGCTTGGAAGAACACCCGGAAATATAGTAGCAACCAGACCATTGAGAGATGGTGTTATATCTGACTATACGGTAACAGAAAAAATGTTAAAACATTTTATTAATAAAGTTTGCGGAAAATTTCTTTTTGCTCCTAGAATTATGATATGTATTCCTTCACAAGTAACAGAAGTAGAGAAAAAAGCGGTTATAGATGCAGCTTCTCAAGCAGGTGCTAGAAAAGTATATTTAATTGAAGAACCAATTGCAGCAGCCATTGGAGCTGGAATCGATATTTCAAAACCATGTGGAAATATGGTAGTTGACATTGGAGGGGGAACAACAGACATTGCTGTAATATCGTTAGGAGGATCTGTTGTCAATACCTCTCTTAAAGTAGCAGGGGATAAATTCGATGAAGCGATTGTAAAATATATCAAAAGAAAGCACAATATTATGATAGGAGAAAGAACAGCAGAAGACTTAAAAGTAAATATAGGATGTGTATTTCCTAAAATACAAGACATCGATATGGATATTAGGGGAAGAGATTTAATAACAGGACTTCCAAAGACAATCAATATTCGTTCAAGCGAGATGTTAGAAGCTTTAATGGAGCCAGCCATGATGATAGTAGATGCCGTCCATTCTGTACTAGAAAAAACGCCACCAGAATTAGCAGCAGATATCAGCGACAAAGGAATTTATATGACAGGTGGAGGGTGTCTAGTAGATGGATTAGACAAGCTATTACAAGAAAGAATGGGAATCAATGTTATGATTGCACAAGATACCGTATCTTGCGTAGCATTAGGAACAGGAAAGGCATTAGACAACTTAGATGCACTAGAAGGAAAAGGAAAATAAATTCATCTTAAATTAGTAGAAATAAATTAGAAATAGCCAATAGAATGAAGATAGTAAAGGGGCATCTTTCAAGATGCTTTTTTTATACAATAGGAAAGTGATACTTTCCTATTATATAAAAATACATTGTACAGAAATTTTCTAACGAAAATTTCGCACACGAACAAATTAACGGAAAGCCAAAGAAAAAAGTTGAAATTATGCTAGTTTTAAGGCTTTCCGATTTGTTCTATAATAGGAAAGGAAGGATGATAAAGTGAAAAAAGTAGCATTTATTACATTAGGTTGTAAAGTGAATCAATATGAAACCAATGCCATGATACAGCAATTCTTACAAAAGGAATACGAAATAGTAGAAGCTACCCAAAAAGCTGATATTTATATTGTAAATACTTGTACAGTAACCAATATGTCAGATCGAAAATCGAGGCAAATGTTAAGAAGAGTGAAAGAGCAAAATCAAGAAGCTCTTGTGGTAGCATGTGGATGTTATGTGCAAGTAGCCAAAGAAGAAATAGAAAAGATACAAGAAATTGATCTAATAGTAGGAAATAATGAAAAGAAAGAAATGGTAGAAGTAGTAGAAAGATACATAAAAGAAAAGAAAAAATGTCATCCAATAGAAGACGTTATGCTTCAGAAAGAATATGTAGAATTAGGAGAAACTACTTATACAGAAAAAACAAGAGCAGTTATTAAAGTACAAGATGGTTGTGATCGATTTTGTTCTTATTGTATTATTCCCTATGCAAGAGGAAGGGTAAGAAGTAGAAAACCAGACAAAATAATAGGAGAAATTGAAAAAATAGCACAAAAAGGAATCAAAGAAGTAGTCATTACAGGAATTCATATTGCTTCTTATGGAAAAGATTTCAAAGAAGAATATCAATTAATCGATTTATTAGAAGAAATCAACCAAATAGACGGAATACAAAGAATTCGATTAGGTTCTATTGAGCCATTACTAATAACAAAACAATTGGTAGAAAGATTATCAAAGTTAGAAAAAATATGCCATCATTTTCATTTATCTCTACAAAGTGGATGTGACGAAACATTAAAACGAATGAATCGAAGATATACAACAACAGAGTTTAAAGAAATAGTAGAAAGGCTAAGACAGGTCTATAAAGACGTTATATTAACAACAGATATTATTGTTGGATTCCCACAAGAAAGTGAGGAAGAATTTGAAAAAACTTATAAATTTTTGGAAGAAATTAAATTCTATAAAATGCATGTATTCAAATATTCACCAAGAAAAGGAACGAAAGCAGCCCAAATGAAAGGACAAATCGATGGAAAGATAAAAGAAGAAAGAAGTCAAAGACTGATCGAATTATCTAACAAAAATCAAGAGATTTATCATAAACAATATGTAGGAAAAAAAGTTGAAATATTGTGGGAAGAAGAAAAAAATGGATCTTATCAAGGACACACCAAAAACTATATTTTAGCATGTGTAAAAAGTAACAGAAATTTAGAAAATCAAATGATAAAATCCAAATGTATTAACTATGATGTAGAACATATAATAGTAGAAAATTGAAAATAATGTAATTACAATTTGGGTGATATTAAAAATTCATTTAAAAGAATGAGACTAATATAAATAGATGTAATAAAAGTGTAATAAATGTGTAACAAAGATTTAATATTAAAATCTGGCAAATTACTTGCTAATTCTAAAAATATATAGTATAACTAAAACAATAATAGGTATAATCACAAAGGAGGAAATAGAAAATGGCAGATTTAGGAGAAGTAAACAAAGTATCAGGAGTATTTGGAGGAGTAGAATTAAACGGATTAGAAGGAAATACTGAGCCAGTACAAGAAAATGCAGGAACCATTAGACAAGCAGGAAGCAACTTACCAACTAAAGTAGGATTTTGGAATAAATTTAAAGCATTTTGGTTACAAGATATAGATTGGAACAGAGAAATAAAAGTTGAATTAACACCATATCAACAAAAAGTAGAAGACGAAATTAACGAATTTTTACACCAAGAAATTACTTGGGAAAAAGTACATGATTTCTTATTCCAAGAAGTTTCTTTCAGAAGTAAATAATGTCTGTTTGATGTCCATTGGGGACGGTTCTTTTTGGACATAGTATTATTTGTTAAGATATGTTAAATGTAAATAAATTATTTTAAATGGATAATATGGGAAAATCATATAAGAAGAATCAAGAAGATTGTAATTTTTTAGTGAATTAATTAAAAAGTATAGCAAATTAAACAAAATTATGCTATACTTTTTTTGTTTTAATGGAGTAGGGGTGAATAGAATAACAAAGAAAGGAATGATGGCAAAATGCCCCGAATGGCAAGACAGAAAAGCAGTACAAAAGTATATCATGTGATACTAAGAGGAAATGCTAAGCAAGACATTTTCCTAGAAAAGCAAGATTATAATAAGTTTATGAAAGAAATAAGAAACACAAAAGAAAAATACCAATACGAATTATATGCTTACTGTTTAATGACAAATCATGTTCATTTAATTCTATATGATAAAACGGATAATCTTTCAAAAGCATTACAAAGTCTAACAATAGCTTATTCTTCTTATTGGAATAAAAAATATGAAAGAGTAGGACACTTATTTCAAGATAGATTTCTAAGTAAAAAAGTAGAAAACGAAAGTTATTTGAAAACTTTATGCCGTTATGTTCATCAAAATCCATACAAAAGTGGAATAGAACAAATGGAGGAATATACATGGAGTAGTTATCAAGAGTACGTAAAAGAAACAAAAATAATAAGCACAAGACAAATATTAGTATTGTTTGGAAATAATAACGAAGAAGCTATTGATAATTTTGTAACATTTCATGCAGTCAATAAAGAGAAAAAAGATATAAAAGAAATAATAGAGTATGAAATGATGGAGAAGTTAAGTGATGAACAAGCTAGACAATATATGGAACAGATTTTAGTATTGGAAAATATTCAAGAAATCAATCAATATACCATAGAAAAGCGAAATAGTTATTTGAAGAAACTGAAAAATGTGAAAGGCATTACAAAAGTACAAATTGCTAGGTTAACAGGTTTAAGTAGAAAGATAGTAGAAAGAGCAATGAAATAAAATAAGAAGCAAGGAAAGGAGGAGGGGAAGCGTTCCAAGATATAGGATGGAAAAGGAAAAATATATTGCATTATAGGGAACACTTGTAACGAATGTGGTTCTAACAAGGAGTACAATGTCCAAAAAGAACCGTCCCCAATGGACATGGCGAAAAGTAAAACAATTTTTGTATGTAATGAATGTGGAAATGAATCGGCTAAGTGGTTAGGTAAATGTCCAGCTTGTAATAGTTGGAATAGTTTTTTTGAACAAAAAATAGTAGAAAGTAAAAATAGTAGTTTAAAACCAAAAGATACCAAAAATAATCAACCACAAAAATTGAATTCTTATGAAGCAAAAGAAACGATAAGAACTTCCACTGGATTTGGAGAATTGGATAATGTGTTAGGTGGTGGATTAGTAAAAGGTTCCCTTGTTTTGTTACGGAGGTGAACCAGGAATTGGAAAATCTACCTTAATTCTTCAAATTTGTGATAAAGTAAAAGGAGAAGGAAAAGTTTTATATGTTTCAGGAGAAGAGTCAGCCGAACAGATAAAAATGAGAGCAGACAGATTGCATATTAATAATGAAGATATTTTATTTTTAGGAGAAACTGATATTGATATGGTAAATCAGGCAATTATAAATAATAATCCTAAATTGGTTATTATTGATTCTATTCAAACAATGTATTCAGAGGAATTATCAGCAGCAGCAGGAAGTGTAAGTCAGGTAAGAGAAATCACTTCTCAAGTTATGAGAGTTTGCAAGTCTAGGGCGATTACTACCATTATTATTGGTCATGTTACCAAAGAAGGAAATATTGCAGGGCCAAGAGTATTAGAACATATGGTAGATACAGTTCTATATTTAGAAGGAGAAAGGTATTTTTCTTATCGAATTTTAAGAGGCGTAAAAAATAGATTTGGTTCTACCAATGAAATCGGAATGTTTGAAATGAAAGAAGAGGGAATGTGCGAAATTACCAATCCATCTGAAGTTCTGATTTCAGAAAGAGAAGATAATCCATCTGGTTCTTGCATTGTTTCTAGTATGGAAGGGACAAGACCAATTTTAGTAGAATTGCAAGCTTTAACTGCTCAAACTGCTTTTGGTTATGCTAAAAGAACAGCCAATGGAATTGATTTTAATAGATTATCTTTATTAATTGCTGTTTTAGAAAAAAAGGCAGGACTTATGTTAGGAACACAAGATGTATACTTAAATGTAGTAGGCGGATTGAAAATTAATGAACCTTCTATTGATTTAGGAATCATTATGGCAACTACTTCTAGTTTTAAGAATAGTCCTATTCCAAAAGATATGGTAATTATGGGCGAAGTTGGCTTGACAGGTGAAGTTAGAAGAATTAATTTAATAGAAAAAAGACTAAAAGAAGCGGAGCGTTTAGGCTTTAAATCTTGTATTATTCCAGAAAGTAATAAAAAAGACTTGAAAGATAAGTATAAATTAGATATAATAGGCGTTGGAAATGTAAAGGAAGCAATCAAAAAAGCAATAGGATAATTCACTCGTTTGGTCGCTTACTTAAGTAGTTGCAAAATTATATATTACAACCTACCCTTACAAAAAGTCGAAACTTGAAGATAAATAATGTAATCATTTAGAAGAGAGGAAAAAAGAAGGAGAGAGTAATTTTGATAAAAGGAAAAGAAGACAATATTACAGAAATTCTAAAATTAATTGCTCCAGGCACACCAATTAGAGATGGGCTAGAAAACATATTAAGAGCAAAGACAGGTGCTTTGTTATTAATAACAGACAATAGTCAAATTTTAAAAGAGATTGTAGATGGCGGATTTACGATTAATGAAGATTATACATCAGCTAAGTTATATGAATTAGCCAAAATGGATGGAGCGATTGTACTAAGTGGAGACTTAAAGAAGATTTTATATGCCAATGCACAATTAATTCCTGCAAGAGAAATACTAACCCTAGAAACAGGAACAAGGCATAGAACAGCAGAAAGAACAGCTAAACAAACAGGAGAATTAGTCATTAGTATTTCACAAAGAAGAAGTATCATAACGGTATTTAAAGGAAATGATAGATACATATTAGAAGATACCGATGTTGTATTAAATAAGGCAAATCAAGCGATACAAACATTAGAAAAATATAAAAAAGTATTTGATAATAAATTAAGCTTGCTAAATGAATACGAATTTAATGATATTGTAACATTGGAAAATGTGTTAGTAGCTATTCAAAGAGCAGAAATGGTAATGCAAATAGTAGAAGAAATTCAACGACAAATCTATGAATTAGGCAGTGATGGAAGATTGGTAGAAATGCAATTAGAAGAATTAATAGGAGGACTAGAAAAAGAAGAATTATACATTATAAAAGATTATATAGTAGCAACGAAAAGAAAACAGACGCCAGAAAAGGTGCTAGAAAAATTAAGAATATTAGAATATGAAGAACTATCCAATGAAAATATAATTGCAAAATTGCTAGGTTATGAAAATTTTGATAATTATGATGAAGTTGGCGTTTATACAAAGGGGTATCGTATTTTAAATAAGATACCAAGAATGCCATCTAACATTGTAGAAAATTTAATTGATTCTTTCAAATCCTTCCAACATATCTTAGATGCGGATATAGAAAGTTTAGATGATGTAGAAGGAATTGGAGAAGTAAGGGCAAGAACGATTAAGCAATCGTTAAAAAGAATGCAAGACCAATTTGTATTCTAGGTTAGATAATATAGACAACCAAGAAAAGTTGTCAATACAATAAAAAGAAAAGGAGAAAAGAGAAAATGAAAACAAAAAACATAATATGGATAATTGCGTTAATTTTGGTAATAGTAATAATAGCAGGATTAGGATATGGATATTATAAAAAAGCCACGATGGAAGTAAAAAATCCGATAGCCACAATGGAGGTAGAAAATTTTGGAACCATAAAAATAGAATTGTATCCAGAATTAGCACCACAAACCGTAGCAAACTTTACGACACTTGCTAACAGAGGATTTTATGATGGATTAACTTTCCATAGAATTGTAAAAGACTTTATGATTCAAGGTGGAGATAAAGAGGGAACAGGACAAGGATCTGCCACAACAGCAGACTTGAAAGATGATGGAGACGAAACAGAATATACCATAAAAGGTGAATTTATTTCAAATGGCGTAACAAAAAATAAGTTGAAATTTGAAGAAGGAATTTTGGGAATGGCAAGAGGTGATTATACTTCCTATTCACCAACATTAACAGAAGAATCTTATAATTCTGGAAGCTCACAATTCTTTATTGTAACAAAAGCCAGTCCTTCATTAAATGGATATTATACGGCATTTGGTAAAGTAATCGAAGGTTTAGACATTGTGCATAAGATAGAAGAAGTAGAAGTGAAAGCGGCAGATAATGCAGAAGAAAGTGCCAATACAGAAGTTAGTACACCAGTTAATCCTCCAAAAATCACATCACTTAAAGTAGAAACATTTGGAGCAGATTATGGATTACCAGAAACACTAGAACCTTTTGATTACATGACATGGATGTATAAACAATATGGAATGGATCCAAGTACAATGGGTCAATAGTGTTGTAAGGACAAATAATTTAAAAAGAAGTAAATATTTTTAGAAAGTAGTTGACAAATGGGGTAGAGATAGGGTAAAATAATTAATGTGTTTATTGTGAATGGATAAACACGTTAATGGTGGATGTGGCGTAGCTGGTTAACGCGCCAGTTTGTGGCACTGGAGATCGTGGGTTCGAGTCCCATCTTCCACCCCATTTTATATAAGCTAAATGATAATTTAAATACATTGGGCTGTAGCCAAGCGGTAAGGCAGTAGACTTTGACTCTACCATGCGCTAGTTCGAATCTAGCCAGCCCAGCCAAAAATAAGGACGATAGTGAAGCTATCGTTTTTATTTTTGGAAGAACTGACAAGTAAGAAGAAATAGCGAGCCGAAGGCACGCGGCGATGTGAGCGAAGCGAGGAAGTCCTCGAAGGGGATTCAAATCTAGCCAGCCCAACCGTTATAAGTTTTATTCGCATAAAAAATAATAGAATAAGAAGGGAGAAAATATGGAATTTAATAATGTAAAAAAACAACACTATGTATGGAGAAAGTATTTGTCAGCATGGACTAATAATAATTCAGTAGAAGGAAAAATATATTGTTTGTTTAAGAATGAAAATAAAATCTTTTTTACAAATTTAATGAACGTTGCTCAAGAAAGATATTTTTATGAGATGAAAGAAATCAATGAAAATGAAATTAGGCTAGTAAAGGGAATTATAAATAAAATAAATAATGGATTAGTAAAAGAAGAAGCTATAAAGTTAATAGATATGATTAAATATGGTTTTGATATATATAAATTATTATCATCTAAGAGAGTGTGTAAAGAAGCAGAAGAGTATTGGGATAGTTTAAGAAAACAAATGATAGAAAATGAAATGTGTGAAAATGAAAAGGGAGCAATTCAGTATTTAGAAGAAATAAAAAATGGTAATATTTCATTTTATAATAAGAAAGAAGATATCGAAAATTTTAATGAATATCTAGCTATTCAATTTATGAGAACAAACTGGTGTAAACAAAGAATTAAAGAAATGACAGAAGGAATAGAGGGAGTTAATTTTGAAAATGTATATGTATTATTATTAATGACAATGCCATCACACATATTTGCTGGAATAACAGAAAATAAAATGAAATTAAATTTGTTGGAAAATAAAACAGCAAGACACTTTATAACAGCGGATTCGCCAATAATAAATCTAAAATCTAATCCAGAACTATCGGAAGAACCAAAAGAATTGGATTGGTATTATCCAGTAAGTCCAACAATGGCAGTTATATTGACAAGTGATAGTAATATGAAAAATAAAGTAATAACAGAAGAACAGGATATTCAATTTTATAATAACTTAATGATAAGAAATGCATATAATCAAATATATGCTGAAAGTGATATAGAATTAAAAACATATATCAAATAAAAATAATATTAAATTTAACTAAAAATGGAACTTATTCGAAAAGTTCTATTTTTTTTTTATACTACATATAAATTAAACAAAAAGCAAAAAGGAGAGAAAAAATGGAAAAAACCATCAACAATATTGCCAAAGGAGTAGGAATATCCTTACTTACCACCTTTATCTTATTACTAATATTTGCAACTATGCTTACTTATACAGAAATAAGTGAAACCATCATAAATCCTGTCATTATAGTCATAACTGCTATTAGTATCTTAATAGGAAGTTCCATTGGAAATCTAAAAATAAAAAAGAATGGGTTAGTAAATGGAGCGATAATAGGGGGACTTTATATTTTTACCATCTATTTAATTTCTAGTATTTTAAATTGGAAATTTGGATTAGAAATACAAAGTATCGTTATGATAGTAGTTGGAATGATATTTGGAATTTTGGGTGGAATTATTGGTGTAAACAAAAAATAGATTAATCAAGATGATTGGTTCCCATATCACGATTCCAGAAATCTATTAAATATTGTTTTTCTGTCTTAGGAACAAAATTAACACGAAGGGCAGAAATAGGCTTATCATGTTGATACAAGTTTTCTTCTCCATCAGAAGAAACAGGTAACCAACCAACATCTTTTACATAAGATTGATAAACCACAGATAAATCAGAAGAATTTTTAAATTTGAATTGAATGCCAGAGATGCCATATAAGTATTGTTTGGCAATATCAGGGGGAATGGGTTTATAAATAGAAGAAGTTTTATTCGGTCTATTTACGCCAATTCCTCCTAATTGTGTATAAAAATTCTTTAAGTAGTTAAGACCATTTTCATAATTAACATTCCACCAATTGGAAGTATTAGTAGGATTGTAACCATGATAATAGGGAAGTTCTGAATATAGGCAAAAAGAACGAGCACCTTCTCCCCAATAAGTATGAAGATAAGCTCTTGCTTGTAAACAATTTGCTAAAGGAAGACCAACGGTTCTGATGTAAATAGCTTCTGTTTTGCAAATGGTATTAGAGGAAATAGTGCTAGAGTCTGATATTTTCCCACCAGAAACAATGGTTGTTTTATTGGTGTATTCATCATAAGCACCATAGTAAAGAGAAACATAAGTTGCATTTTGAATGTTAACCATGACTTCAGAAGAATTTTCAGCAAAATCCATAATTGGTAAAGGATAAGATACGGAAATGGGAAATTCCTTTGATAACAATTGATGATTATTAGAGATATTCCAACCAACAATAGGTCGTATTGCTTCGTTACAAGTTATTTCTGCTTTGGATTTACCATCAGCAATAGAAGTTTCTTTCCATGAGCCATTGGGAGGAATATTATCAATGATTAGATTTGTTGTAAAAGTTTTTTTCTCATTGGTTAAACCGTGATTTATCCTCTACTATCCCTTCTGGAATCATTAGGTTTAAAGAACCATTACTAATTGTGTGTGTAAAAGAAAATTCGTATATTTTTTCAGCAGTATTTTCAGAAACTAGAAAAAAGCTTTTAAATTCAGGAGTAACCAAATCATGATTAACCATAACTTTTATATTGTCTATGGATAAATCATTTCGAGTAATATTTTTTTCTATTATCTTGAGATGTCCACTGATTAAATGATTTTGATTGGCATAGGTTGGATAATTAGTATTCGAAGAAGTAATATCCATAAGTTCAATATCAGGCTTGCATCGATCAATATCTATTTTGGCTACCAGTTGGATATCTTCTATTACATATTTTGCCGAAGCAGTTTGAGAAAAGATATTAAAAATAAAGATAAAAAATAAAGCAATAAAAATTTTTGTTTTTTTGTGCAATAAACGTGCCTCCTTTCAGTTTATATATAATTTTAAGGGGAAATTTAAGAAATAAAAGATAGAAAATATAAAACATTATAATGTAAAAAATTGGAAAAGTCAAGAGCTAAATTTTTTTTAGTTTCGGTTTTTTGAAAAGATTCGTTCCCCCTCCTCTTGGTATGAATATCATCTATTTTATTCGTATCTTGTTCATTCCACTTGAAAAGAAATTGTAAAGTAAGAAAATGAGCCGCTTTCACGTTCAAGACAGCATTCTATCTTTTGAATAAATGAAGTGTGTGACTGGAATAAATTTAGAAATTCTTAAATCATTTTATGGAAAGAGTTCACGCGTTGTGCGTGGAAGGGTGCCATAAAATGATTCTAGAATTTCTTGATTTATGTAAGAAATCACTGAATTTATGAGAAGGATAGAATACTGTCTTGCCTTGAACGTCCCTCATTTTCTTACTTAACAATTTCTATTTCTTGTTTCAATCAAGCGATACGAATAAAATAGATGATATTCATACCAAGAGGAGGGGGAACCAAGCTTTTCAAAGAACCGAAACTTAAACAAAATTTTTCAAGTTTGGACTTTTGGCAAATCTCAAAAAATGTCGAAACTTGCGATGAAAAGTAATTGACAATTCCAGAAAATGGGATTATAATGTGTATACATTTTCAAATTTCTATATTCATTCAAAGAAATTTTAATTCGAAAATTTTATCGAAAAAAATCCAAACAAAAAATTTTTTAAAAAGAGAGGAGGCATGCTTATTGAGCAAAAAGAAAAAAATTACAGCCATAATAGCTCTTTTATCTTGTGTTATTGTATCCTTTATAGGAGGTCAAAGTTATTCTAAATATGTATCAGAAGTAAGAGGAGATGGAATAGCAGAAGTTGCAACCTGGAGTTTTAAAGTTAATGGACAGCAAGAACAAGTACAAACCATTCAATTAGCTTCTACTTGCGATAATGAAACATTAGTAAATAATAAAATAGCACCAGGCACAAAGGGGAGTTTTAATATTATGGTAGACGGAACAGGCTCTGATGTAGGGATTAATTATAGTATTAAATTTACAGAAGAGAGTACCAAACCAACCAATTTAAAATTTATCTATGACGGGCAAGAATACAGTTCTGTTGATGAATTACAAAACAATTTATCAGGAACGATTCATGCCAATGATGAAAACAAAATGAAAACTTTAACAATTAATTGGAAATGGGATTACGAAACAGGAAACAATGAAACAGAAATAGCAGAAAATGACAAAATCGATACACAAAATGCACAAGATATTGCTACTTATACTTTCAAGGTGATTGTTTCAGGTACACAAGTGGTACCACAAACATAGGAAAATGATTAGAAAGAATAGAAGATTGAAAATGTAAGAAATAGTATTGATTTATATGGTAAAAGTACACCTTTATTCTATATTATATTTTTATTTTATTTGTCAATAAAAAGTAAGGTTTAAGTTTCGGCCTTTGTAAGTAAAGATTATGATATATAATTTTTTTACACTTTGTGTGTCGCAACCTACCAAATTTAAAAAATATCTGTCGGTTGCTCCAATCGCACTCGCATAGCTCGTTTGGTCGCTTACGCAGTGTTTTAAAATTATATATCATAATCTTTACTTACAAAGGCCGAAACTTGAAAATTACTTGTCTTACCATGTAAATTAAAACGAAACAAAAATAGCAAAAGGGAGGAATGAATGAGAAAAGCAAAAATCCCACTAAAAATAAAAAGAAGAGAAATAACACTTATTTTAGTAAGTATCATGGTATTAGTATTATTCTTTTCGGGATACAGTATGGGAAAAGAATACAGTAATACCAATATAGAAGCAAGTAGTAAAATAGCAGAACCAATATTAACAGTAGAAAATAATCCAGTAATTGAAATAAATGGAAAAAAACAGAAGGAATACTATGATTTTAAAGTGAAAAATTATAGAGAAAATGGAGAAGTCACCCAAATTGATTTACAATACAATATTGAAATTATAGCACAAACAGAAGAAGCCATTTCTTTTAAATTATATAAAGATAATCAAGAAATTCCACTAGAAAATAACCAAACAGGTAATATGAAATTACAAAAAGAAAATAGACAAGAGGACAGCTATCAACTACAAATTATTTATGATAAAACCAAAGGGATACCTACAAGGGACATTTTTCAAGAAGTTCAAATAAAAGTGCATTCTGAGCAATTAAAAAAGTAAGGAGGCACAAGCAATATGAAGAAACGAAAAAGAAAAACATTTTTATTAGTGATTCTAATTATAATAATAGTCATTTTTTTATTTCTAAACAAAAAATATCCAAACAATAAATTTCAAGAGGAACTTATTTTTTTCAAATGGTTTTCTTCTGGAAGAGGAGAAAAGGAAAATACACTTCTATCAAAAAATCAAAGAAATCAAGACAATGAACCGCATCCATCCTATTGTTTTGAGGTATCGTATAAAAATATTGATTTTAAAGATATTTATTTAGCTGATACCATAAATCAAAAGACACAAGTTCACGAAAAAATAGCACCAGGAACAGAAGGAACGTTTGAAATAGTTTTACAAACCAATCAGAAAATTAATTATCAAATCAAATTTAAGAGTCAAAATGAAAAACCACAAAATTTAAATTTTCAAATAGAAGGAAAAGATAGAAAATATGCTAAGTTAGAAGATATGGAAGAAGAATTGAAAGGAGAAATGACGAACCATAAAAGAATTATCATACATTGGAGGTGGGAATACGAAACAAGCAAAATAGAAGATATACAAGATACGAAAGATGCACAAAAAATCAAACAATACAATTTTACTATTTGTGCAAGAGGAGAGTAAATTAAAATACAAAAAGATACAGGGAACAGAAAAGCTTTAAAGAATTTTCACGGACAAACAAAAATGGGGCATGTAAGCTAGCTAAAAAGTTAAAAAAATTTTAGAATGCCCCTTTTGTTCTTATGTATGAATACGAGTAAATTTGTGCAAATTAATAAAAATAGGTTACAATACACAGTAAAAATAATACTAACAAAATTTATTAGCATTTTTATAAAATAGTTATTTTATAAAAATATAATAAATTTTGTATATATAAGTAACTCTAGCAGTGAATTGTAACAAAAATAGTATTAATTTGCACAAATTTATTGTAAAAAGAGTTGATATTTTTTATAATTTAAGATAAAATTGAGAAAGACAAAAAATAGGAGGCAAAATAAAATGATAACCTTACAAGACGTAATAGAAAATAAAGAGGTAGAAGCCTTAATTCAAGGAGCACAAAAACAATTAGATGGTCTTCGGATACACAGAACATAGTCATAGGCATATTTCTATTGTTTCACAAAGGGCAGGAGATATTTTAGACACACTAGGCTATCCAGAAAGAACCATTGAACTTGCTAGAATTGCAGGGTATTTACATGACATTGGGAATTGTGTCAATCGTACCGACCATGCACATAGTGGAGCCATATTGGCCTATCATATTTTAAAAGACATGGGCATGCCAGTAGAAGAAAGAACAGAAATTATGATGGCAATTGGAAATCATGATGAACAGACAGGAACAGCAGTCAGTGATATTTCAGCAGCTCTCATTTTAGCGGATAAATCAGATGTGCATAGAAACAGAGTTTCCAATATGAATTTATCCACTTTTGATATACATGATAGAGTGAATTATGCCGTATCTAATGCGGAATTAAAAATTGATAGTAAAGACAGAAAAGTAATACTAAATCTAACCATCGATACCCAAATATGTCCTGTATTAGACTATTTTGAAATTTTTATGGATCGAACGATGATGAGTAAATATGCAGCCAAATATTTAAAAATATGGTTTGAATTAGTAATCAACGATACGAAATTATTATAAATGGAGGAGTAGGAAAAAATGAAAAAAATTAAAATATTAACCATTACATTAGTTATAGTAGCAGTTACCATGATTGCGTTTTTTGGGGTTTATATACCAGTACAAAATAGAATGGAAAACCAAGTAAGAGAATATGACTTGGCTATGGATTTAAAAGGAAGTAGAAATATTCGATTAAAAGTAAATACAGAAACGGAAACAACAATAAAGGATGCAGAAGGAAATAAGGTAGAAGATAGTGCTAACTTAACAGACGAAGAGATTGCTGAAAAAGGATATACAAAAGAAGAAAAAGCAAAAAATGGAGAAGAAGTGAAAAACATTGAAAATTATAAAACTTCTCAAAAAGTAATTGAGAAAAGATTACAAAAATTGGGTGTTAGTAACTACATTATAAAATTAGAAGAAGAAACAGGAGACATTGTAATTGAATTACCAGAAAATGAAAACACAGACCATGTAGTTAGTAATTTAAGCACAGTAGGTAAATTTCAAATTATCGATAGTGAAACAAAAGAGGTTTTATTAAATAATCAAGATATTAAACAAGCAAAAGTCATGTATGGTTCAGGAAATAATAGTACAAGTGCCAATAATGGAACGACTGTATATTTAGATATTGAATTTAATAAAGAAGGTAGTAAAAAATTAGAAGAAATTAGTAATCAATATAGAAAAACAGAAAATGAAGCAACGCAAAACACAACTTCACAAGAAAATACGACGACAGAAGAAAACACAACTTCAGAAGAAAATGCCACCAATACAGAAGCGACAAATGAAAAGAAGATAACCATGAATATTGATGATAATGAAATCATGTCAACTAGTTTTGAAGAACCAGTAAGAACAGGAAAATTACAATTATCTATTGGTTCTGCCTCAAACGATAAAGATACCTTACAAGGCTATATCGACCAAGCTTCTAGTATGGCAACAGTTTTAGATACAGGAAACATACCCGTAAAATATGATGTCAACAGTAATCAATATATATTATCTGATATCACAGAAAATGAAACGGAATTAGCTATTTATATTGTATTAGCCGTTGTAGTGATAGCCTTAATAGTATGGATAGTGAGATATAAAGCATTAGGGGCATTAGGTGTTATTTCTTATATCGGTTTTGTGTCTTTATATATGATAATCGTTCGTTATACGAATGTTGTGCTAGCACTAGAGGGCTTTTTCGGAATGGTAGTAGCTTTAGCATTAAATTATATTTTAGTAAATAAATTATTAACCCAAAAGGAAGATAGAAAAGAAGTGTATAAAAATTTCTTTATCAAAATAATACCAATCATCATCCTAGTAATTACTTTCTGCTTTATTAGATGGACACCAATTAGTAGCTTTGGTATGGCAATGTTCTGGGGGATTGTTTTAATTGTTCTTTATAACATAGCTGTAACCAATAGTTTATTAAAAATAGAAACAGGAAAGGAAAAGTAAAGATGAAAGAAATGAACAAAAAAACAAAAATATTAGCAATTTTGATAGCAATGATAATCATAGCAGGAATGATTGTTACCTTTACAATCGGTTTGAATTTTGATTTAAGATATCAAGAAGCAAAAAGTATACAATTATATTTAGAAAAAGATTTTCAAATAGGAGATATCAAACAAATAACAGATGAAGTATTACCAAACCAAGCAGTGGTGATTCAAAAAGTAGAAGTGTTTGAAGATACCGTTAGTATTTTGGCAAAAGAAATGACAGAAGAACAAAAAAGTAATCTTATCAATAAAGTGAATGAAAAATATGGATTAGAGCTAACAACAGATAGTATACAAATAACCAATATTCCTCATACAAGAGGAAGAGATATTGTAAGACCATATATTATGCCTTTTGCTATCGCAACCATTATTATATTAGTATATATGGCAATTCGCTATTATAAATTAGGTATGATCAAAACCTTGCTAGAAACAGTTGCTTTACTAATAGTAGCACAAGCTACTTTGTTAAGTGTTATGGCAATTGCAAGAATACCAATTGGAAGGATAACGATTCCATTGGTATTGGCAGTGTATGTATTGTCCCTAATTGCAATTACTTCTTATTTTGAGAAAAAGTTAGCAGAGAAGAGAAAAGAAGAGGAATAAAAACATAAGTTTTAAGATAAAGAACAACGGAATCAAACTTAAAGTTGGTTCCGTTTCCATTTTTAGAAAGTTACAGTTATTGTGATATAGTTTAAGACATTATGTAAAAAAGATTTTTAATAAATGGAAGGAAAATTGAAAATTATGTGAATGTATGATATAATAAGAATATGTATCAAGTATCTCTCTGCCGAATGTCTTAAAATAGGAGGTATTTTATGATGACAAAAGGAAAACTTATCACAGCTTTACTGATTCTTTCAATTGCGTCGTTTGGGGTTTGGGCCATTATTCGGCTAGTGGCTGCGGATGACTTTACTGTAAAAGTAAAAGGTCATCTTCAGAACTATGTCGAGGCAGGCACAATTGAAACAGCAGAAGAAGAATTAACTGCTGCAATTGTAGCACTGGAAAAGAAGCAATTAACGGAAGGACAAATCTCTATTTTTTGGAAGGATCCCAATAACGATATTGGAATCTGGTACCAAAACTTATTGAGAAGTAGAGAGGAATTAAAAATCCTCTCAAAAGAGAACATTAACAATCAGCTGTTTGGATTGGAAAGGCAAAGAAAAGGCCTGACAGGAGGACAAGATTCCGTTCAGCACCCACGTCGAATGTGTATCAGTTCTAAGTTTAAAGAAAAACACATAACCATTGATACAAAAGAATTTGATAAGATTTTTTAAAAGATAGAAAAAGAGCAAAAAACATAAAAAGATGGCAAAAAAAGTAGAGTGGACATAATTGCAAAAATAACAGGGGATGCGTAAACATGTATATGCACACTACCTAATTGAAATAAAAAAATAAAGAAAGTGCTTGTTACTAAAGAAGATAGAGTAGAGATACTTTATCTTCTTTAATATTGTAAACAAAGTAGAATTGTAGGGGCAGGCCTTGCGTCTGCCCAAAGGAAAAAATTAATAAATGTTAAAGAATGTGTTGATAGATAAAAATATTTGTAAAAGACTATGAAAATGTGTTAAATTGTGATATAAATTAAACATATGGATGAAAAGATTTATATTATAAATAAGATTATTGGAGGTAAAAAATGTTAGATAATAAAAAAGTTGTTTTAGTAACAGGAGGAACAAGTGGTATTGGTCTTGGAACAATAGAATATTTATTGGAACAAGAAAATTATGAGATTATTTCTCTGTCAAGAGGAGATAAAAATTTATCTTTAGCAAAAGAAAAATTAGGTAGTAATTCTGACAAAGTTACATTTTTACAAGGAGATATTAGTAATATAGAAGATTGCAAAAAGATATATAATGAAATAGATAGAAAATATGGAAAACTAGATGGATTAGTAAATTCAGCAGGAATTATTAAATTAGGTGGAATTGAAGAGCAAACTATTGAAGAATGGAATAATTCTATAAATATAAATTTAACAGGAATATTTGCATTAACTAAAACACTATTACCTTTATTAAAAAAAGGAACAAATACATCGGTTGTAAATATTTCTTCAATGTCATCAGAAAGAGCAGGAGGCTCAATAGCTTATTGTGCAAGTAAAGCAGGAGTTGATATGCTAACTAAATATATGGGTCAAGAACTTGGAAAATATAATATAAGAGTAAATAGTGTAAATCCTGCAGCAGTATATACTAACATTTATGTAGCAAGTGGAGACTATACACAAGAAGGATATGATAAATGGTCAGAAGAAAAAGCACCATTATATCCATTAGGAAGAATTGGAGATGCTAAAAAAGATATAGCACCAACAATAGAATTTTTACTATCAGATAAGTCATTATGGACAACTGGAGCAATATATCTTGTAGATGGAGGAAAGAGTATTTAAGAGGAGGAAAGAATATGTTTAAAGAAAGTATCATACCAGAAGATTCAGCAGAAATTATGGGGGCTTATTCTCATGGAATAAAAGTAGATATAGGTACTGCAGAAATGATATTTGTTACTGGACAAATTGCACAAGACTCAAAAGGGAATGTTGTATGTGAAGATATTGAAGGACAAACAGAATATGTTTTTAATTGCATTCAAAAAATATTAAAAGAAGCAAATTCAAGTTTAGATGATGTAGTAAAAACTCAAATTTTTTTGACAGATATGAATGACTTTGCTAAAGTATCGCCTATTAGAAATAAATATTTTGCAAATAGTAAACCAGTAAGTACATTAGTTGAAGTAAATAGTCTAGTTAAAAAAGGATGTAAAATAGAAATAGAAGTAATTGCAATTAAGGAGAAATAGATGCTTGATTCTTTAAAGAAAGAAATTAAATTTTTAGATAAATGTTCAAAAGTAGAACTAATAAATAAAGGATTATCTTATGCTAAAGTGTTCAAATTATATCAAGACAATAAAAAATATATACTAAAGATATATAAAGATAATAATTTAGGCAGAAAAAGTGTTACAGATAAATATATTGAAACAAACCAACCTATCCCAAATATACTAGAATACGGTCAAACAGAAAATTTGGGTTATTATATTATAATGGATTATATGGACAATGGTACTTTAGAAGAAGTATATGATAATCTTATACAAGAGGATATATTTAATAAGGCAGGAAAGTTAGGAGAAAAACAAAAAATATTAATTGAAAAATATACAAACATTAATGATAACTTTTTTACAGAATTTAAGAAAGCAGAATTGAAAAAATATAATCAAACAGTAGAATTAATAGAAAAGTACAAAAAAATTCTTCCAAATATAGATGTAGAGAAAATAAAGAACGATATGGAAAGACTAATAGAATATTTTAAAGATGATATACCTCTTTATATGCATTGGGATTTAAAAGCAGACAACATAATGGTAAGTGATGAATTTTTGATGATAGATTATGAAAATAGTGCTTTGATATATTTACCAATTGCTTTAAGATGTGAAATATATCACATTATGAATAATGATGAAAAAGCAAATAAAAGTAAGCAGTTTATAGAAGGAATTATCACTGGAATAGATAAAAAACAGTTAGATGATAAAAACTTAAATAAGAAATTAGCCTATGCTTATTTAAAAAGTTCTTTTGTATATATAGTTGGATATTTACTAGCTAATAATAGAATAGAAGAAGCTAAGGAACAAATCAATAAAATAAATGATGTATATTTAAAAGGCGAAGAAATAGAAAAGCTATTATAAGAACAGAAAAAATTATAGACATATAGCAAATGAGAGTGTAAATAGCACAATTCTATTTTATCTTAATAAATATAAATTACTAAACAAAAAATGTAAAACTGGACACAAAACGAGGTTTAAATGGATAGGTTAAAATGTCCATTTAAAGTTATTTTTTCAACAACTCAACTGGACATTTTGACACTATTATAAAACTTGAAAAATAAAGCAAAATCGAGATTTAGGGTGTGTGGAGTATAAGGAGATAACACAGGAAAAGTAGAAAGGGTAAAAAATAATGTGTGTTGTATTAGAAAAGGATAAATGGATATATGGAACGGTATAAAATATTATTAAAAGACTTTGAAAATAGGGCAAATTATGATATAAAAAGATACATAATATCGAAGGAGTAAGAAAGGCTGGACAAATTATGAAGATTTATTTAATAAGACATAGCGAGTCTATAGACGATATAGAAAATTGTTATGGAGGAATTGCTGATTTTAACTTAACAGAAAACGGAAAAGATAAAGTAAAAGAATATAAAAAAGAAATAGATAGTTATGGAATAGAAAGAATATATACAAGTCCGTATAAAAGAGCGTATCAAACAGCACAAATACTTAATAAAGATATAAAAGTGGAATTGAAAGTTATAGAAGACATAAGAGAGTTAAATTCTTATGGTATTTTATCTGGTATAAATAAAGAACTTGCCAAAAATATATTTTCTTATGTATTTCAAAAAGAAGAATATAAAAATACAGGATATTATTTTGGCAAGACATTCTTAGGAGGAGAAGATATTGAAGAATTTGATAAAAGAGTAAAACAAGCAATTAGTTCTATCATAAAAGACAGTGAAGGATTAAATACAATTGCAATAGTAACACATGGTAATGTACATAAAAGTATATTTAAAAACATATTGAATGTGGATAGAGAAATAGAGGAAATTGATGATGTGGCAACTACATTATTAGAATATGATAATGGTAAGTTTAATATAATTGAAACTAGAGGAATAAAATTAGGGAAAAATATTAGATGAAGAAAGGTATAACTCAATATGTTAAAAGGTAAAAAAGTAATTATATTTGATATGGATGGAACACTGATTGATTCAATAGGAATATGGAACGAAATAGATAAAGAGCTAATAAAAGCAATAGGAAACGGAAACATTGATAATATAGATATAGGAAAACAAAGAGATGAAAAATTAAAAGAATATAGCAAATGTGAAGATGCTTATTTAGAATATTGTAAATTTTTAAAACAAAAGTATGGTTCAAATATGGAAATTGCAGATATAAAAAATTTAAGGTATCAAATAGCAGACAATTATTTAAGAAAGTTAATTGATTATAAACCGAATGTTGAAAGAGTCTTAGAGTATTTAAAAGAAAAAGGATTTATATTAGCTATCGCAAGTACAACAAACGACCATACAATAGAAATATATAAGAAACACAATCGAAATATAATAAATAAGGCAAACATCGAAGATATATTTTCGCTTGTATACTCAAAAGGCGCAGTTAAAGAACTAAAACCAAATCCAGAGATACATTATAAGATATTAAAAGAATTAAATGTAACAGCTGATGAATGTCTAATAATAGAAGATTCACTTATAGGAGTAGAAGCAGGAAATAATGCAGGTATAGAGGTAGCAGTAATATATGATAAGTATTCTGATTGTAATAGAGAGAAAATTAATCAATTATCACAATATCAATTTAAAGATTATATTGAAATGCTAACTTATATGAAACATGAATTGGAGAGATAATTAATCGGAAATTATTTTATATATGCCTTAGAAGTACATATTCAAGGTAAAAAGTCTTCTTTTGATAGAAGGCTTTTATTTATCTTCATAAAAGATTAAACAAACTACACACTTTATAAGTGTGTAACAAGTAAATGCAAAACTATTATAATGTAATTTGTTTCTTTAGCAATAAATTTTTACAAATTTCGCTAAAAAGATTGAATATTTTTAAGAAAAATAATACAATACAAATGTTCGCAAGTACAATTAAAGATAATAGGAGGACGTCATGAAATATTTTATAGCAGATACACATTTTAATCATGAAAATATAATTAGATATTGCAATAGACCGTTCAAAAATTCAAAAGAAATGAATGAATATATAGTAAATAAATGGAATTCTGTTGTTACTGAAAATGATATTGTTTATCATTTGGGAGATGTTGGATTTGGTAGTACAGAAGAATTAAAGCAATTAGTTGACAAATTAAATGGTACAAAAATATTAATAAGAGGAAATCATGATTATAAAAGAGGATTAAATGGTTGGAAAGAAGTTGGATTTAGTGAAGTATATAAAAAGAAATTTATTCTAGGAAATCTAATTTTGACACATGAACCAATTGAAGTGGAAAGAAATTATATCAATGTTTTTGGACATATACATGATAAGCCATTGGATGAAAGATTTGATAAAAGCAATCATATATGTGTATCTTGTGATGTAATTGATTATACACCAATATGTATAAATAATTAAGCGAGGAGTAAATAATGAAATGGATGTATTAGATATAAAGAGTAAAATAATAGAACTGGGTCCAGGAGAATTTCAAAATATGTGTAATGAAATATTATATAGAAAAGGCTATAAAAATATAAACCAATTAGGTTCTCATACTTTATCAAATAAAACCACAAAGGGAACTCCAGATGCATTTGCAAGTGATAATGGTAAATATATTGCCGTTGAGTATACAACTCAAACTGATGGCTTGGCTGGCAAAATTGAAGATGATATTAATAAATGTGTTCAAGTATTTAAAATTGCAAAGATAGATACTAAAGACACAAAAATCATTTATTTTCATACATCATCTAATCTTAAACTAGAAGAATTAAAAAAAATAGAAAAACTTTGTAATGATATTGGTACTAATATAAAAATATATAGTATAGATGAGATTGCATATCTATTGAAATATGAATATGCTACAATTGCTAAAGATTATTTAAAAATAGAAGTTGATACATTACAAATATTACAAATTGAAGATTTTATTAGTCAATATAATTCTAATAAATTAACAATTAAAATAAATGAAAGATTGTTGTATAGAGATGAAGAGATAGATAAATCAATTAGTATTATAAATAATGATAATTATATTATATTAAGTGGATCTGCTGGAACTGGAAAGACTCATTTTTGTGTAGAATTATGTAAAAGATATAAATCTATAAATAAAAATATTAATGTCATATGTATACGAAACAATAATTTACAGTTATATGAAGATTTACAAAAATATTTTAAGAAAAATGGAGAATATTTAATTTTTATTGATGATGCTAATATGCTAACTAATATGAGCCAATTTTTGGATTATATTAAGATACACCAATTTAAAACTCTAAAAGTTATAATGACAGTAAGAGACTATGCAAAGAGTAAAGTATTAAATTTGCTAAGTAAATACTATATTATACCTAAAAATATAGAATTAAAACCACTTACAGATGAACAAATTAAAGAGATTCTTAGTTCAGAATTAGGAATAAAAAATTCAACATATATAGAGCAAATTCAAAAAATATCTTTAAGTAATCCTAGAATAGCTATGATGGCAGGAAAAGTAGCAAAAGAAAAAGGATTTCAAGAAATAATAAGTGGAGAGCAAATATATGATATTTATTTTAAAAACGTTATAGATGAGTTAATGATTCAAAATGAAAATAAAATTGTTAAATCGGCTGGACTAATTGCTTTTTTAAATGGGGTAAACAAAACAAATGAAAAGTTTATAGAACTACTTGAAAAAGTAAATATATCAATGAATGATTTCTGGGATGCAATACATATTTTAAATGATATTGAATTTGTTGATGTATTAAATGATAAAATGACTAAAATATCAGAACAATGTTTAGCAAATTATTTACTATATTTAGTATTTGTAAAAAATAGGTATATTTCTATAAAAAGTATAATAGAAGTAACATTTAATGGGCCACGAGAAAGAATGATAGAATCTCTAAATACTTTAACTAATATTTTCTATAGTAAAAATACAATTGATATTGTCGAGGATTCTATAAAGGATTTATGGGAAGATATAAAATCTGGAAAAAACAGAGATATAGATAAGCAAGAATTTATGGATACATTTCATGCGTTAATTCCAATAGAAGCCTTAAATAGTATCTCTGAAAGGATTAATCAAAAGAGTGCTGAAAATATAAAACTAGATATTAATGAGATACAAAATGTAAAAAAAGAAAAGAATTATTCTATAGAAAATAAAGAATTAACTAGATTGATAGGATATAGAGACTCAGAGCATTTTTGTATGGCAGTACAATTATTATTTATATTTTTTAAAAAGAAACCTATACTAATAAAGGATATATATTTTTGTGTGAAAAATTATATATCTTTTAGAATTGATGACATTAGAAACAATTATGTAGTACAAAATATTTTTATTGATGAATTGATAAAACAATATAAAGAGTCTAATTGTGAGGAAAATATCATTATATTAGGATTAACTATATTACCAATTTTTTTGAAAACATATGGAGATTATGCGGAAAATGTTAATATGAAAACAATGAGGATATGCAATTATACATTAGCGGAAGATGAAGGATTAAGAAAAATAAGAAATAAGATATTTAAGTTCTTATTAGATGTATATGATCAACATGTGAATTATAGGCGAGAAATAGATGATATATTTAATAATCTTTATATAAGAGAATATAAAAATAAAACTCTAAAAGAAATAATGAAAAATGATTTATTATATATAGAAGAATTTTGTAAAAAAGTAAACAAAACAAATTTTTCTGAAGTATTAGTTGTAAATAATATATTAGAAGAATTAAAAACAAGCAAATTAAGTATAGACATATCTGAAGATATTAGAAACAACAAAACATATAATTTATATAAAATTTTAAAAGGAAAAAATAAAGATTATGATGGAAAAATAAGACAAAGGGAAATAGAAAAAATTATAAAAAATGCTTCAATAGATGAGATAAGAGAAATTTTTAAGAATATAAATGAAATATTAAGTGCAGTTGGAGAAAATATATCTGATATTAAGTATGGGATAGATATATTGTTTTTAGAAATTTTTAATAATAGACCAAATGATAATATACAGATAATACAGGAATTTATTACTAGTGGTGCTATAATTGATATAGATTTCGCTAGAGCAATAGAAATTTTATATAACGAGTATGAATTTGATAAATTGTACAAATATATATCGGAAAGTAATATAAAAAATAAATTTTGTTGGAGAGTAGCATGCTTTTCAGAAATTCCTACTAGAAATGTGAATAAAAAGGCTTTAGATGAATGGTATAAATTAATAGGAGAAAAAATCGAATTGCCAATAGTTAGAAATATAAATTTACATTTCCTAAAAAAATATAGAAGTGTTGATACTGATGTGTTTATTAATACTTTTAAAATAATAAATCGAGTATATAATAATGATGAGCAGATAATATATACATTTACTAATTTATTGTTTTGGAGACATAATGTTGAAAATGCAGATTTTCTTATAAGTGTTTTTATAAAAGATATTAGTTTATTAATAGATATATATTTTAAAATATATAAAATTGAACAATACTTTGATTATAAAGGGTTATACTTCAATAAAATATTAAATATAGCTGAAGAAAAATTGCTAGATGAGTATATAAAATTCAGAATGGAAAATAGTGGATATTATAGCAATGACAATGAACCAATAAGACATATATGGGAGATGGATATTTATGATAAGGTAATAGATATATTTCTTAGTAAAATTGATAATATCACAGTAAGACATAAGAGGCAGTATTTGTTAGAAGGAATTTTTTCAGAAGAAGATTATAGTATTGAACAGGATAAATGGCTAGAAGCATATATAGAAAAAAACAATACGAATATAGATAAAATGGAAGAAATTTTTAATATAATTTCAGAGTTTGATGAAGAGAGAAGATTAAAGCTTATACAAAAATTTCTTAATGTTAATAGTGATTTTTATGTTTTTGATAAAATAACTTTAATTAGCAGTAGTATGTCTTGGTCTGGAAGTGAAATACCTATAATAAATAATAGAATAAATTTCTATAAAAAAATATCAGATCTTTTAACAGATATTAAATACTTAAAGCATAAAATTAAGATTGAAAATAGAATAGATGGATTAAAAAAATATAAGGAAAGTATTAAAGAACGAGAATTTCTTGATGAATATATTTAAGATTTTGGAGGCGATATAAATGAAATTAGAAGCATATAAATCAGGTGAATATATACAAATGAATGACTACAAAGCATTTATTCCAAGTAAAATAAATTACAACTGGGGATGGGATGATACAAAATTGGACAAGCTATTAGCAGAAGCAAATAGGCAAATTGGAGAACTAAATGCTTATTCATTATTAATACCAAATGTGGATTTATACATTAAAATGCATGTAAAAATTGAAGCCAATAAATCAAGCAGAATTGAAGGAACAAGAACAACGGTAGAGGAAGATTTATTAGATGTTACAGATATTAATCCAGAAAAGAGAGATGATTGGGAAGAAGTACAAAACTATGTGAAAGCTACAAATTATGGAGTAGAAAGAATAAAAGAAGGTTTTCCAGTATGCACTAGATTAATAAGAGAAATACATAATATATTAATGCAAGGAGTTCGAGGAGAACATAAAACACCAGGAGAATTTAGAACATCACAAAACTGGATTGGAGGCAGTATGCCGAGTACAGCAGTATATGTTCCACCACCACATACAGAAATTGCAGAATGCCTATCTGATTTTGAAAAATTTATAAATAATGAAGAAATAGACACACCAGATTTAATAAAAATCGCAATTTTACATTATCAATTTGAATCAATACATCCATTTTTAGATGGGAATGGAAGAATAGGAAGATTAATTATACCATTATATATTCAAAGTAGAGGAATGCTTGAAAAGTCTTGTTTATATATTTCAGATTATATCGAAAGGAATAAAGATACATATTATGATATGCTTACAAGAGTAAGAACTCACAATGATATGATTGGATGGATTAAATTTTTCCTAGAAGCAGTTATTGAAACATCAAAAATTGCTAAAGAAAAATTTAGAAATGTTGTTGAACTTACAATGGAAATGGATAAAATTATAATAGATTTACCAGTCAAAGTAGAAAATGCAAAGAAAGTAATCGATGTTTTGTATAATGAACCAATAACAAATAGAAAAAAATTAATGGAAATAACTGATATAAAACCATCAACATTAAAGGATACAGTAAATGTTTTGTTAGAAAATAATATAATAATAGAAACAACTGGATATAGTAGAAATCAAGTATTTGCTTTTCAAAATTATATAGATTTATTTTTAAAATAAAAGTTATAAGACGAAAAAGTCAAAAAAATTGACTTATAAAAATCCATAGGACGAAAAAAATAAAAATTTCGTCCTATAAAAATTCATAGGACGGAAAATTCAAAAAATTCGTCCTATAGACTTTTAAATTTCAAAAAAAATAAAAAATTTTTTAAAACAGGGGAGTACAAAATCGACTTTAGTGAGCAAATAAGTGAGGGGGTAAAACTCTTTCACTTATTTATTTTGCAAAATAAACATTAATAAGGCTTGATACAGTCATATATGAGGAGATGAGATAAATGTTTGAAAACATCAATAAACTATTAATAAAAAGCACAGAAATATACTTTTTGAATTTTTTATATAAGCAAAAATTGCTTAAGGATAAGGAATATGAGCATTTAAAGAAGATTCTGTGAAAAATTTTTTTGAAATTGATTCGGTAATAAAAAGAGTATACAATATATGATGTAGCAAGCACTATATGGAGGTTGAACATATGGGTGCTAAAGTAAAAGTAATAAAAAAATTCGATGGAAGAATTGATAGAAGGAATGGAGGTGTTATTAATGGACTATTAAGAGTAACAGCTTATGCTAGAGTAAGTACAGATGATGAAGACCAAAAGAATAGTTATGAATCGCAGTTATTATTCTTTAAATCAAAAATAAAAGAAAATTCAGATTGGATATATATTGATATGTACTCGGATGAAGCTATTAGTGGGACATTAGACTATAAAAGAAGTGATTTTATGAGAATGATAAATGATGCACTTAGTGGAAAATTTGATATGATAATTACAAAATCAATATCAAGATTTGCTAGAAATACAGTAGATACATTAAAATATGTTAGAATGTTAAAAGAAAAGAACATAGCAGTATATTTTGTAGAAGAAAATATAAATACATTAGAAATGTCTAGCGAATTTGTATTAACAATATTAAGTTCAGTAGCACAACAAGAAAGTGAGAACATATCTAACCATGTAAAATTAGGATTCAAAGCAAAAATGGAAAGAGGAGAACTAATTGGATTTAATGGGTGTTTAGGATATGATTATGATAGAAAAAATCATTCTATAACTATAAATGAAGAGGAGAAAAAGACAGTAAGGTATATTTATAATAGATATTTACAGGGAGCAGGAGCTACAATTATAGCAAAAGAATTAACAGATTTAGGAGTAGAAACAAAACTAGGAAATGTAGTATGGTCTGATAGTAGTGTAAGGAAAATATTAAAAAATGTAAAATATAAAGGTGATGTAATACAAGGTTTAACATTTACTGTAGATCCAATTTCACACAAGAGAATGATTAATATGGGAGAAGTAGACCAATATTATACTTCTAATAATCATGAAGCAATAATATCTGAAGAAACTTGGAATAAAGTACAAGAAATAATGAAATCAAGAGCAAAACCAGGAGAAAGACAAGTTACACTTGAAAATAAATATGCCTTTAGTGGTAAAATTAAATGTGCTTTTTGTGGCAGAATATATTCGAGAAAAACTTGGGGACAAAAAGATAATTTAAAAGTAGGTTGGAATTGTGTATCATCAATTAAACATGGAAAAGAAAACTGTCCAAACAGTAGAGGAATACCAGAACAAGTTTTGCAGCAATGTTTTATTACAGTTCATAACGAATTACTAAAGAATAATAAAAACGTAGTAGATAACTTTTTTAATAAAATAGAAAAGCTATTAACAAAATACAATGTAAATTCTTTAATAGAAGATTTAAAAGCTAAGAAAGAAAATTGCAAGAAACAAACGGAAAAATTAGTAGAAAAGAATCTAAATGAAATTATAGATGATGAAACATACACAAAGAAAAGACAAGAATTAGAAGATGAAATAAAAAATTGTGATAAAAAGATTGAAAAAGCAATATCTACATCAAAATCAGAAGAAAAAGTAAAAGAAAGAGTTCAAACGATGAGAAAGAATATTAATAACAATAACGAATTAATTAATGAGTTTGAAGACAATTCTTTTAAATGTATGGTAAAAGAAATTATTGTAGGTGATTACAATAAAGATGGAAGTGTTAAGCCATTTGCCTTGAAATTTATATTAAATTCTGATAATATAGGTACAAATACAATAGATAAAGAAAATCGAATCACATATATAGATGAAACATTAATAACAGAGCTGGATGCAGAGGTATTTTTTGAAGTATTTAATGTAAAAGAAAATGGTTATAAAAGAAAAGATATTATAAACAAAATTCACATTAAGGTATGTTCAGACATATAGCAATGTGCATCGTAGACATGAATATCCACACTAAATATTTCAGGATTTAGGGTTGTATGTAGATATGAATATGAGATTCCTGTGATGCACAGGGAATAAGTATTTATCCCTATAATGAACAATTCTTTTGGTGGGGGGCTTTATCCATTATAGCAATCATTGCTTTTGTGATAGCATATGAGAAATTAAAGGACGACTATGAATGGGATGAACCTCTGATTGAGAGAAAACATAAGTCTAAAGCATAAGCAATTGTAACCAGAAAAGGCGGAGAAACAATGAAGATATGAATGTATCAAAGGCAGGCAGGGCTGAAAAGTCCTGTCTGTCTATCATAATTTTTGTCAGTATTTTTTTTAACTGTGAGTTGTAACGAAATAGTAACTATTATAAACAAAAAAATTTCATAAAAGCCTATACAAAATAAAAAAAGTAATGATATAATAAAAGCCAAAGAAAGAAAAAACCTAGCATGTATAGGAAGGAATGAAAAGAGAAAATGGGAAACATAGTATTATTAGACGAATTAACGATTAATAAGATAGCAGCAGGAGAAGTAATAGAGCGACCAGCATCTGTCATAAAAGAAATGGTAGAAAACTCAATTGATGCAGGAGCAACCAATATAACGGTAGAAATCAAAAATGGAGGAATATCTTACATAAAAGTAACAGACAATGGAAAAGGAATTGCACAAGACGACTTAGAAATTGCTTTTGAAAGACATGCTACCAGCAAAATTAGAACAGCGGATGACTTAGACTTAGTAACTTCTATGGGGTTTCGAGGAGAAGCCTTAGCAAGTATTGCAGCCATTAGTAATGTAGAAATGGTATCCAAAACACAAGAACAAGAAACAGGTTATCGAATTGTAGTAGAAGGGGGAGACATATTAGAGCAAGAAGAAGTAGGATGTCAGACAGGAACTTCTATTACCGTTAGAAATTTATTTTTTAATACACCAGTTAGATATAAATTCTTAAAAAAAGATTATACAGAATCAGGATATATAGAAGATGTCATCACAAGGATAGCATTAGTTAATCCAGCAATTAGCATAAAGCTAATTAATACAGGAAAAACAGTCATTCAAACCAATGGGAATGGAGAATTAAAAAGTGTTATATACAGTATTTACGGAAAAGATGTAGCCAATGGTATTATGGAACTAAATTATCAATATGAAGACATCACGATTTCAGGCGTTATTGGAAAGCCAGAAATAGCTAGATCCAATCGTTCCCATCAATTATTTTTTGTGAATAAAAGATACATCAAAGACAAAACTTTAACAGCTGCGACAGAGCAAGCTTATAAAGGCTTGATACCAATTGGAAAATTTGGATTTGTTATTCTAAACATCGAAATGAATCCAGCCAAAGTGGATGTTAATGTTCATCCAGCAAAATTGGAGGTACGTTTTGAAGAAGAAAACAAAATATTTCAATCTATTTATCATGCCATAAAAGATACTTTATTAAAAAGTGAATTGGTAGTAAATACGGCGACAACACCTAGAGAAGTAAGCTTTGAAGAAAGATTAAAAAGCATTAGAGAAGCCAAGAAAGAGAACTCAAATAATAGTAGCGGCTTATTTGGATTTAGAAAGCAAAATGAAAAGAAGATTGAAAAGTACACAGAAGAAGAGAGTAGTATAAAAACCAATCATGTAGAGGAAGTTTTTCAAGGTCAAAAAGAAGAAGAGCAGACACCTAAGTTAAAAGAAATAGGAACACCAATTGACACATCTGATGTTTTAAAACAATTAAGAGAAATGAAAGAAAAAATTGTAAAAGATTTAGAAAAGAAAAATATAACACCAGTAGTGGGATTAAAAGATACAGAAACAGAATATAAGTTAGAAGCAAAAGAAGAAGCAAAAATAGCAAATGACACCATAGAGGAAAAAACAAAGGAAGAAGAAGTAATAAAAGAAATAGCAGAAGAAAAACAGGAACAACAAAAAACAGAAAACGAATCAGAAAAAAAAGTAAATGAAAATAATGATGAAGTTGTAGTAGCAGAACAAGTAACAGAAGAAAAAGAAGAGGAATCAATAAAAGAACAATTAGACAACGAAAACGAAGAGGAAAAAGAGACAGAAAAACAGCCAGAAAAGGAAGAAGAGTGCAAACACAATAATACGCAAGAACCAGGGGAAGAAAAAGCAGAAGAAATCATAGAAAATATAGAAGACCCAGAAATTCAAAAAGAATTTGAAGAAATCAAACAAAAAATGCAAGACTTAAATAACAATCCAGAAGTAGTTTCCAAAGATTTTAATGAAATGTATGCTAAAATGTTTGGAAGATTGCCAATTGAAAAAGAAAGAGAAATAGAAGAAAAAGAGAGAGAAGAACAGCAAAAAACGAGTGCAGTTGATATTATAAAAGATAATGTATCTGTATTTGAAGAAACAGAAGAATTCCAAAAACCAACCTACAAATTTGTTGGAATTGTATTCAAAACTTACATTATATTAGAAATAGACAAAGAAATGTACATATTAGACCAACATGCTGCCCATGAAAGAATTATGTACGAAAAAGTAAAGAAAAATTATTACAGTGAGAAAAACAAAGACTCTCAAATGTTATTATTGCCAGACGTTATGACATTATCCCATAAAGAAATGGATATAGCCAGAGAAAATATGGAAATGTTTGAGCAAGCAGGATTTAGTTTAGAAGAATTTGGAGACAATACCATAAAATTAAATGGGGTACCAACCGTTTGTATTGATTTAAATACGAAAGAATTATTTTTAGAAACATTAGATGAAATCAATACAGTAGCAAGAACAGCCAAACAAGAAAAAGAAGAAAAATTCATTGCAACAGTAGCCTGTAAAGCAGCAGTAAAAGCCAATATGGCATTAGATGAAAAAGAGGTAGAAGCTTTAATGGACAAGCTATTAGAATTGCCAAATCCATTTACTTGTCCACATGGGAGACCAACAGTTATTAAAATGACAAAATATGATATTGAGAGAAAATTTGCTAGAAAGTAGAAAGGAACATAAAAATGGCATTAATCGTTATAACAGCAATTATTATCTATTTAGTTTTAATGGCTTGGACTTGGCAAAGTTTAGGTTTTATGGCAAAAACAAAAAAAGTAATCTTTATGGTAATTGGAATCATCCTTATGTATGTAATAACCTTATTTGTTTTTCAAATGACAAAAGGAGGAATTATCTATGAGAATCCAGAAATGCAAAAAGGAATACAAAACATTTTAGTAGCTATTTTTACGGGAATTAATGGCATCATAATCATGCCACAAATAGCAAGAATTTGGGATAAAATACAAGAAGATGAAACCAAGAAAGAAATACTAGGAAAAAGAATTATTATATTAATAATAGTGTTTATCGTATGTCTTATTTTAGAAAGTAATTACATGAAAGATACACAAGAAACCATTTTAAGAATGTATCAGGGATTAGGGGATGTTCCTTAATCCCGATGAAAAGGAGTGGCAAAATGGAAAAGGTGATTGTAATATGTGGTCCAACAGCCTCTGGCAAAACAGGGTTATCAATAGAACTAGCCAAAAAGATAAATGGTGAAATTGTTTCAGCAGATTCTATGCAAATATATCAAGAGATGGATATAGGAACAGCCAAACCAACACAAAAAGAAAAACAAGGTGTAAAACATTATGTAATGGATTTTGTATCACCAGAAGAAAGGTATAGTGTCGCAGATTATAAGAAAAATGCCAAAAAAGCAATCAAAGAAATCATAGCAAAAGGGAAAATACCGATTGTAGTAGGGGGAACAGGTCTTTATATTGATAGCTTGATTTATGAGATAGAATATCCGAATATAGAATTTGATGAAAATTATCGAAAAAACTTAGAGAAGAGAGTGCAACAAGAAGGGCTAGAAATTTTATATGAAGAGGCCAGAGAAACAGACCCATTGGCCATACAAAAAATAAGCCAAAATGATGAAAAAAGAATTCTTAGAATTTTAGAAATTTATCATGCCACAGGAAAAACTAAAACAGAACAAGAAATAGAATCTAGGAAAAAACCATTAGAATATGATTATCAAGTATATGCGTTAAAATGGGATAGAGAAATATTATACCAAAGAATTAATAAAAGAGTGGATCAAATGCTACAACAGGGATTAATACAGGAAGTACAAGAAATTTTGAAAAAACATGACAAATTTCCAACAGCAATGCAGGGATTAGGATATAAAGAAGTAGTACAATTTTTAAAAGGAGATACGACAGAAGAAGAGATGATAGAAAAAATAAAAATGGAGACAAGAAGATATGCCAAAAGACAAATGACTTGGTTTCGAAAAAATAAGCAAACCATATGGCTAGACGGCCAAGCTAGTATAGAAGATAATATAAATATCATATTAAAAAATATAGAAAAATAAGGATGTTGCTATAAATGTTAATATTAACATTAGAAGAAAAAAACATTTTAGTTTTTTAGAAAGGATGAGAAGCCTTGAAAGAAAAAAGTAAAAAGGTGAAAAAGAAATCATCTTCACAAAAGAAAAAAGTAATGGTATCTATTACATTAGTAGCCATTTTATGCTATGTTGCCTATGCTATTTATTTACTGGTTAAGCAACCAACCAATATTTTTACCATAGAAGAGGGTAAGTTATATCAGGAAGAAACAGATATAGGTTATGTCATTAGAAAGGAAACAGTAGTAAAAGGAGAAAACTATAAAAATGGAATGATGCAGATAAAATCAGAAGGAGAGAGAGCAGCTAAAGACGAAAATATTTTTCGATATTATAGTTCAAATGAAGAAACACTAAAAAAGAAAATAGAAGACTTAGACCATAAGATACAAGAAGTTATGTTAAATGATACAAGTTTATTTAGTTCAGATATGAAATTATTAGAAAACCAAATCGACGAAAAAGTTGCCGATATTAACCAAATAGAAGATAGTAGTAAATTAGCAGAATATAAGAAAAACATTAGTGATTTAGTGACAAAAAAGGCACAGATTGCTGGAGACTTAAGCCCAAAAGGTTCTTACTTAAATCAATTAATAGAAGAAAGAAAAGGATATGAAAGTCAATTGAATTCGGGGGCAGAATATGTAAAAGCACCAGTAAGTGGAATTGTATCCTATAAAGTAGATGGTTTAGAGGAAGTTTTAACACCAGATAATTTTAGTTCATTAAGTAAAGAATATTTGGAAAGTTTAGATTTAAAAACAGGAAAATTAGTAGCAACGAATGAAGAAAGCGGAAAAGTAATCGACAATTTTTATTGCTATATTGTAACAGTATCATCTTCCGAAGAAGCAAAAAACGCAGAGATAGGGAAAAAAATAAAAATCAGGTTATCCAATAATACAGAAGTATTGGCAGAAATAACAAATTTGATTAAAGAAAATGACCAAGAAGTTGTCATTATATTAAAAATAGAAAAAGAAATAGAGGAATTAATCAATTATCGAAAAATTACTTTTGATTTAATTTGGTGGGATGATACAGGATTAAAAGTACCAAATCAAGCAATTGTAACAGAAAACGAATTAAACTATGTCGTTAGAAATCGAGCAGGATATTTAAGTAAAATGTTGATAAAAATAAAAAAGCAAGGAGAAAAATATTCTATTGTAGAAACTTATTCAACGGAAGAATTGAAAGAGTTAGGATTTACCAATGAGGAGATAGCAAAATATAAAAAAATATCACTTTATGATGAAATATTATTGAATCCAAATTTGGAAAATATAGAATAAATATTACAGAAATATTACAAAAATATTAAAAAATAATAACATTGGTAAAAAATATTGACAATTTTGTAAAAAAAGTAGATACTAAATAAAAATAAAACAAAGGAAAGTAATTAGGAGGTTTTTTTTATGGCAGGAGCATTGATGGACAAAGTATGGGGATTATTTGGAATGGATGCAGTAGAGGAAGGCGAATATGACGAAGAAAATGTATATGATTATGATGAAGAAGATGAAGTAGAAGAAGTAGAGGATAGAAAATTATTTGGAAGAAGAAATAATAAAGATAAAGTGGTTGCTATGCCACAAGCAAATGCGAATGCAATTCAAATGGTAATATCACAACCTACAACATTTGAACAATCAGATGAAATTTGTAGCTTTTTAAAAGAGAAGAAATCTATTATTGTTAATTTAGAATATGTCAATAAAGATGTTGCTAGAAGAATAGTAGACTTTATTAGTGGTGGAGTTTATGCGTTAGATGGATACATTCAAAAAGTATCTAATTCCATCTTTTTAGTAGCACCATCAAACTATGAAATAGCCAATGAAATGGCAAGAGAAGAAATGAAAAGCAAACTTTCTGTTTCATGGTTAAAAAACAACGGAGTTAACTAATCCGTTTATTCAAGGAGGAAAATATGATAACACCATTAGATATTGAGAACAAAAAATTTTCAAAACAAATGATGAATGGATATAGTGTAGAAGAAGTAGATGATTTTTTGGATGATTTAACAGCAGATTATTCCAAAAATTATAAAGAAGCAACGGAATTAAAATCAAAAGTAGAAGAATTAACTAAAAGCTTAGAACATTATAAAACAATTGAAGAAACTTTGCAAAATACTTTAATAATGGCACAAACAACAGCAGATGATGTGAAAAAAGTAGCACAGCAACAAGCAGAACAAATTATTAATGAAGCAAAGAGTACCGCTCAAAAACAAGTGAGTGATTTAGATAATGAAATTATAGCTAAGAAAAAAGAATTAGAAGATGTGAAAAAACAATTTGATATTTATAAGGCAAAAATGGAGTCTTTGTTAATTTCTCAATTAGAGTTGTTAAAAGATGTGAATAAAGAAGACGTTTAAATATATACAAATGAGAACTATCTATGAAAATAGGTGGTTTTTTATTTTTAGAAAAAATATTTACAAATTATATAAAAAAGCAATTCAACTTGATAATGGATATAATCCAACAGAATAATTTTTAAATCGAAACAAATTGTCAAAAATCTTAACATAATTGATGCTTTACCCAATTTAAAATAGAAAAATGTTACAATGTAGGAAGTATATTACAGAACTGTTAAATGTATGTTACATTTCAGTAAATACTATTGACATTATCTCAAAAAAGAATAAAATAAGAATAGCAAAGAAAGGCAAGATTATGAGAATAATAGGTGGAAAAGCAAAAGGAACCAAACTATATACATTAGAAGGTAAAAATACAAGACCAACATTAGATCGAGTAAGAGAATCCTTATTTAATATTCTTCAATATAAACTGCAAGAAGCTATCTTTTTAGACTTATTTTCAGGAAGTGGAGCTTGTGGGCTAGAAGCTGTTAGTCGAGGTGTTAGCAAAGCAATTTTATGTGACAAATCAAAACAAGCCGTTGAAATCATCCAAAAAAATATACAAAAAACACATATGGAAGAAAAAGTAGAATTATACCAAGCTAATTTTGAAGAAGTATTAAAAATGAGAATAAAAGAAAAGTTAGATATTATTTTTATCGACCCACCCTATGAAACGAACTATGCCTATCAAGCCGTAAAAATAATATTAGAAAATGAATTAATAAAACAAGATAGTATGATAATTATTGAAACCGATCAACCCAAAAAAGTAAAAGAACAATTAGAAACGTTAGAAATAGAAATCATGGATGAAAGAAAATATGGAAGAGCACATCTTATCTTCTTGAGCCAAAAAAGAAAGGGGTAAACCATGGAAATATTTACAATATTAGAAACGTTAGAGGAATTATTAGAAACAAGTAAAAATGTACCATTTTCTTCAAAAGGTATAGTAGATAAGGAGGAAATGTTAGATTTAATCAAAGAAATACGTATTAAGCTTCCCGATGAATTAAAGCAAGCAAAATGGGTCAAAGAAGAAAGACAACGTATTTTGGTAGAAGCTCAAAAAGAAGCAGATGGTATTGTAAAAGAAGCAGAAAATAGGATTATAGCTATGGTAGATGAACATGAAATAACCAGAAAAGCATATGACCAAAAAACAGAAATTATAGAAACAGCCAATGAAATGTCAAGAGAAATATCAAAAGGGACCAAAGAATATGCAGATACATTATTATTAAATACAGAAGAAGTGTTAAACAATACATTAGCCAAATTAGAAAATAATATGTCAGAAGCATTAAACTTGATGCAACTTTCATTAGAAGATACGATAAAAACGATACAAAATAGTAGAAAAGAATTAAAATAGAAAAGTAATAGTTGCCAACGGTTCTGGGTTTATTTGGCAACTTTTTTAGTTAGTAATACAGGGAAAAAGGATGATAATTGAAAAGTTGCCAAATAAACCTGAAACCGTTGGCATAGGGAAAAAGATAGGAAGAGTAGGCGTTTATTAAGGAATTTAAAATCAATTCTATTATAAAATCGAACAAAAGGATGGTGCAAAAAATGGCAAAAAAACGAAGATATAAAAAAAAGAGAAGTACAGCTTCTAAAGCAGATATGACAGTAGTCGTTATGATTATAATTAGTATTTTACTAGCGGTACTAATTTATACAAAATCTGGCGTAATTGGTGTAAAATTAAATGAAATATTAGGTGGTATGCTAGGAATGATACAATACGTATTACCAATTGGTATATTTGTAATAGCCATTAAATTGGCATCAGAAGGAAGTGAAGAATTAAAGGCTAAACTAATCCAATATGGAATATTATTAGTAAGTCTTTGTATTGTATTTAGTGTATTTCAGATCTCATCAGGAGAATTACAAAACAATAAAGAATTATCCGAAGTAGTCAAAGATGCGTATACTTTAGGTTCGCAAAGTAAAGGGGGAGGAGCCATTGGAGCCTGTGGAGCAGTACCTCTCAATAAATTACTAGGCGATATGGGAGCCATTATTCTTTGTTTAGGGATAGCATTTGTATTGATTGTATTTACTTTTGGAATTAACATGTCAGAAATCATTAATAAAATGGTAGAAGGAGCAGAAGAAAGAAAAGAAGAAAGATTAGCACGAAGAGAAGAAATGCGTAAACAGATGGAAAAAGAAGAAAAAGAAACGCCAGCTGAACGTAGAAGAAGAGAAAGAGAAGAAAGACTTGTGCAAAAACAACTAGCGAAACAAGAAAAGGCAGCAATGGAAGAACAAATCAAAATCAATTTTGGTGGAAGATTTGTAGACAATACAGATGAAGAAAACAGTGGATTACAGAAATATGACCATAGTCAAGATGATTTAGAACCATTAACAAAGCAGTCTAAATTAAAAGGAAAACAAGAAAAAAGAAAAATGCAAGTACCAGAAATAGATGACACCATACCAGAAATGGAACCAGATGTGATTGAAAGTAATCTATTTAAAAATGTAGAAGAAGAAAAAGAAGATAAAACCAAAGCGGTTTTACAATTAGAACATGCCATGACAGTAGAAGACGAACATTACGAATACCCACCATTAGAAATTTTAGGAAAGCCAAGTAAAAAATCTCTAAAAGGAGGAGCCAAAGCCTTAACTGATACAGCAGCCAAATTACAAAAGACATTACATAGTTTTGGGGTATCCGCAAAAGTAGAAAATGTTTCCGTAGGACCAGCTATTACCAGATATGAGTTAAAACCAGCAGAGGGAGTACGTGTTAGTAAAATTGCAAATTTAGCAGATGATATTGCCCTTAATTTAGCAGCAGAGACAATTAGAATTGAAGCACCCATACCAGGGAAACAAGCGGTTGGAATTGAAGTACCAAATACAGAGAGAGAAGCGGTACACTTAAGAGAAGTTTTAGATAGCGATGTATTTAGAGAGAATGACTCGAAATTAGCAATTGCCTTAGGAAAAGACGTAGCAGGAAACGTACAATTGGCAGATATTGCGAAAATGCCACACGTTCTAATTGCAGGATCAACTGGTTCAGGAAAGAGTGTATGTATCAATACGATTATTACGAGTATTATTTATCATGCCAAACCAAGTGAAGTTAAGTTTGTTATGGTAGATCCTAAAGTAGTAGAATTATCCGTTTATAACGGAATACCACATCTATTGATACCAGTTGTAACCGATCCAAAAAAAGCAGCAGGAGCTTTAGCATGGGCCGTACAAGAAATGGACAATCGTTATAATCTATTTGCAGAAAAAGGGGTAAGAGATTTAAAAGGATATAACAAAGCCATTGAAAATGACGAAGAATTAGGACAATTACCACAAATTGTTATCATTGTTGATGAGTTGGCAGACTTAATGATGGTAGCTAAAAATGATGTAGAAGATGCCATTTGTAGATTAGCACAAAAAGCAAGAGCAGCAGGAATGCATTTGGTAATTGCCACACAAAGACCATCCGTAGATGTCATTACAGGATTAATTAAAGCCAATGTACCATCCAGAATTGCTTTTGCCGTATCTTCTCAAGTCGACTCTAGGACCATTTTAGATAGTGTAGGAGCAGAAAAGTTATTAGGAAAAGGAGATATGCTATACTTCCCATCAGGAGCACCAAAACCATCCAGAGTACAAGGTGCATTTGTAACAGATGATGAAGTAGAAAAAATAGTAGACTTTGTTAAATCAAATGGTACAGCAACTTATAGTGAAGATATCTTAGAAAGTATAGAAAATAGTAACAAAACAGAGAAAGAAATAACGGGAGAAGCAACAGAAGATGACGATACCGATCCATTTTTAATGGAAGCCATTCAAACGGTAATTGAAACAGGACAAGCGTCTACATCCTTTATCCAAAGAAGGTTTAAAGTTGGTTATGCAAGAGCAGGAAGAATTATCGATCAAATGGAAGAAAGAGGCGTTATTTCTGGCTATCAAGGAAGTAAACCAAGAGAAGTTCTTATGACCCTAGATAGATGGAATGAATTGAAGATGGGACAGGGAGAAGGCGAAGCATCTTAGAAAAGTGGCCACTGTGCCATTGGGGACGGACCTTTTTGGCAATCTTTCGTTTATTTTTTATTAGATTGTATGATATATAAAAATTTCGTTCCTTACTGGTCGAACGAATCATATAAAGGCATTAGATATATTTCATAAGTAGAAAAGTTAATCTATTTGTTCTGTATGAATAGGAGTCCTTCCAAACTGCGCGTCACTGTTTTTTTATATAACATACAATCTAAATAATAAGAATTTATTAGTTGCCATTTAAACCTGGAACCAATGGCAAGTTAAATCCGGAATTAATGGCAACCTTTAGGAAGAATGCTCAATCCCTTTTGAAAGGAGAAAAATTTTGCAAAAGAAGACAGAAAAATTTTTCGATAAAATTGTAAAAAAGGATTATAATAATGAACTTGAAAAAGTCCTTGAAAAAAAGGCGTTTCATGAAGATACTAAAAGTATACTACTTAGTATTTTATATAAAATTGAAACAGCCTATAAGGACTATGAAAAAGTGAAGCCCAATGTGGAAAACAAAGAAAATTTTATTCAATCCATCATTAATAGTATCCAAAAAAATTGTGAGGATATAAAAGTTGTGAAATTAAACACCAAAGAATGTGAAATGTTAGGAAACAAAACATTCTTAGTAGAAAAAAATAAAAAAAGAATTATATGTTATCCACTGGAAAGAAAGTTATTATATTGTATAGCAAAAATAGATAAAAAAGAAACCATCATAAAAGACAAATATTCAATCATTGACAGAACATTGTCTGATTTAATTAATGTAGGAAATAACATAGATACCGTCGAACCAATGCGTGATTTTAATGGGTATTCTTGGACAACTATTCCAAGAGAAATAGAAAGTATCAAACACAATATCGTATATCAAAATATTAGAATATTAGTAGGACAGCATTTTTTGAACCATTGGATTCAAAATAAAGAATATATGATAGACTATATGGAAACTTTTAAGGATAAATTAGAAGAACAATATGGAAAAGAACACCAACAAAATATTCTAAAGCTTTTAAATAAAATATCAGTATTATTGGCAATTAGATACAATCCCAAACTAAAAAATAGATTGCAAAAGGAAAAAGTAGAAGTAGAAAAGAAATTAGGAAAAATAAGAAATAATCAAAATTTTATACAAGAGATAACCCAAGAAAAAAGAGAATTAACAAAAGATATTAAACGAATGGATGAAACATTAAATAATAGAAAACTGTTACAAGAAGAATACGAAAAAAGAAATGAATACTTACCACTACAAGAAAAAATTTTTAGTGTAAGAATTTTATCTCAAATGATGGCCAAAGAAAGAGAAGAAAAACTAAAAAGATTAGAAAGATTAAACAAATTGCTAAATCCACAAGAATTTGTCAAAATAAAAAAAGAATTAGAAAGAAAAGAAAAATATCTAAAATGGTTAGACATCAAAGATATAGAAAAAGAAATCATCAATAGCATATTAGCATTTCAAAAAGCGTTTTTACTATGTTATCAAAAGAAAATAGCCCACATAGATACCAAACAAGAATTAATGAAATGTATCTATGAATTCAGGTATTACTGTTTATTGCCATTTAATGATAGCCAAGAAATTGGCGAAGTAGAAGTGATGAAGTCTCAAAGGGAAGAAGTAGAAATGCTACTGATTAACAAAGCTCATGAATTAAAATTATGGGATGCTTTTTCCAAAGAAAAAGAAATAGATTATCAAATTGCAAAAAATATATTTCATGTCAGAATCATCAATTTAGAGAATCTATATATTAGGGTAACGAAAGAACAAAATCGCTACTATGTACAAGTATTTGATGAGGATGTATTAGAAGAAAAAATTGAGATTGAAAATATGTGGGGATTTGACAAAAAAGAAATATCTTTAAAATTAAATAAAAAAGTAAAGCTATTTAATTAATATAATGTGTATGATTAGATTAATAAGCAAAAAGTGATACGAAAGCAAAAGAAGAGTACTTAAAAAATAAAAAAGAAGGGAAGAAAAGGTAGATGAAAATTACATTTTTAGGAGCAACCAAAACCGTTACTGGTTCAAATTTTTTAGTAGAAGCTTGCGGAAAGAAATTTTTAGTAGATTGTGGAATGTGGCAAGGAAAAGCAGAATATGAAACACAAAATGCAGAAGAATTTGAATTTAATCCAACTGAAATAGACTTTATGTTATTAACACATGCTCATATTGATCATTCAGGAAGAATTCCCAAATTATATAAAGAAGGGTATAAAAACAAAATATATGCCCATAAAGCAACTTGTGACCTATGTGCCTTAATGTTACCAGACAGTGGACATATACAAGAGATGGAAAACGAATGGAAAAACAAAAAAAGGAAAAGAAAAGGAGAAAAGGAAGTAGCTCCTTTATATACAGCAGAAGAAGCAGCAAGATCGTTAGAAATATTAGAACCAGTACAATATGATGAAATCATAGAAATCACAGAAGATATCCATGTAAGATTTAATGATGCAGGTCATATGTTAGGATCTAGTATTATAGAATTATGGACAAAGGAAGACGGAAAAGAAACCAAAACAGTATTTACGGGAGACTTAGGAAATAATGATATTCCGTTATTAGATTCACCAACCATGATAGAAAGTGCAGACTATTTAGTCATGGAATCCACCTATGGAAGTAGACTACACTTAAGAAATGATGAAAAAGCGGAGCTATTTTTAGACATTGTATCAGAAACCTTAGATAACGAAGGTAGTGTTGTCATTCCATCCTTTGCGGTACGGAAGAACGCAAGAGATTTTATATGAAATCAATAAATTAAAAGAGATTAAAGACGATGACGAATTCAGAAGAAAATACAAAACATTAATGAAATCCAATGTATATGTAGATAGCCCATTGGCAATATCAGCAACCGAAGTATTCAGAGAAAATACCAATCTTTTCGAAGAACAAATCCAAGAAGAAATTATGCAAGGAGACAATCCACTTGAATTTCCAGGATTAAAATTCACGCAAACAGCCGATGAATCAAAAGCATTAAATGAAGATAGTACGCCAAGTATCATTATATCAGCAAGTCGGAATGTGTGAAGTAGGAAGAATCAAACATCATCTAAAACATAACCTATGGAATCCAAAATCCACCATCCTTTTTGTTGGGTATCAAGCACCAGGAACCTTAGGATATAGCATTGTAAATGGCGCTAAAAAAGTAAAAATATTCGGAGAAGAAATAGCTGTAAATGCTAGAATTGAGTACATCGAAGGATATTCTGGACATGCCGATCAAGAAGGATTAATGAACTTTATCTATTCTTTCATCAACAAACCAAAACATATCTTCTTAGTACATGGAGAAGCAGAAGCACAAAAAGTGCTAGAAGAAAAAATCGAAAAAGACACAGGAATTGGGGTAACCGTACCAGAATTTGGCGAAACCTATGAAATAAATGCCATAGAAGAAAACGAAGAAAAGATAAAAATGACACACAAAATAGAAAGAAAAATAACAAAAACCATAAGGCATGAAGTCATAGAACGATTAGAAAAATTAAAAGAAGAAATCAAAGATATGGACACTTATGTAAGACAAGACATAGATGATGAAAAACTAAAAGATGAGGATATCTTTAGAATTAATGAGAAAATAAAAGATTTAGAAAAACAAATTATAAATGTAATAGATGGTTAGTAGCGAGTTTGGGATGGCGAGTTTGGGACAGGCACGAATTAACCACAGGCATTAATTAACCATTTTGAGATGATTTGAGACAGACTCCCATTGACCCATTTTGGCTAATTTGGGACAGGCACAATTTATCCACACACAACTTATCCCTTTTGATGTTTTTGGGACACGTTTAACTATCCTAAGAAATAAATAAAAATTGTGCAATAAATTCAAAGAGAAGCATGTAAATACATTATCCAATAATTTTAAAAATAGGATAATTTGCAGGCAACTATTGGCATTTGTAAACTTGCCGAAAACCCTGAAACCATTGAAAACGGAACTATTGGTAACCAAAAAAAAGGAATGAATTAAAAATGGAAAATAAGTATTTTAATGAAGCAATGATAGGTAATAAAAATATGTTAGCGACATTTACAGGGAAAGGAGAAATACAAAGAATCTATTTCCCAAGTAAAGATAATAGGCAATACTTGGATTATTTCCATACAGGTGTAAAAATTAATCATTCAGATTTGATCTATTTACACGATGATATCAATAATATTTACAAACAATATTATGATACAGATACCAATATATTAAATACCGAAATAACAAATACGTATTTTAATTTAAAAATTCTTCAAACAGATTATGTGATGATAAAAGAAAATGTATTAGTTAAGAAATACATCTTTTTAAATGAAGGAAAAATTGATTTGAATACAAGTTTTTATATCCATTCTGAATTGTTGTCAGATTATAATAATCATGTAAGTTGTAAAATAATAGATGGTGGTATGATGCAATATGCTCATGATTTCACATTTTCGACTTTTGCTAAAGGGCATAAACTTTCAAAACATCAAATCAATGGTAGCAAAGAAACCATCAAAAGAGGAGAAATTTATGATAAAGATTACATTGGAATGTCAAATGACACGAGCATTTGCTATGATTTAGGAATCATTCATCCGCAAGAAAAGAAAACATTAGAAATTTGTATTGCCATTGGAGAAAATAAAAACATATCACAAATGGAAGCGGAAATTGAAAGGATTAAGAAAATTGACTTACATAAAGAATATACAGATACAAAATCCTATTGGCGTAAATATGTAAAAACACATAATGGATTAGATTTAAAAGAGTCAGAAAATAGCTATGAAGAGAAAATTTATGACATCTACAAAAGAAGTATTTTATTATTTCCACTGTTAACCAATGCAGAAACAGGAGGAATTATTGCTTCAGCCGAAGTAGATGAAAATTTCACACAATGTGGAAGATATGCTTATTGTTGGACAAGAGATGCTGTATTTATGACAAAAGCTTTAGATATTCTTAAGATGGATAAAGAAACAGAAAAATTTTATAAGATATTTTGTAAAAGAACCCAGAGTAAAAATGGTATGTGGGAACAACGATTTTTTACAGATGGAAAATTAGCACCAGCTTGGGGGTATCAAATTGATGAAACAGCAAGTGTTGTCTATGGTATTTATGAGCATTATCAATATACTAAATCAGAGAAATTTTTAAAAGACAATTTACAAATGTGTGAAAAAGCGGTAAATTTCTTGAAAGGATATGTACAAGATTGGTTATCTATAAGTGGACAAGATGAGCATGATAAGGACAAAGTACAACAAGAAATAGAAGAAAACAGAAATCATCAAGAACATAAATATCATGTGAGTTATGACCTTTGGGAAATGTGCGAAGGAATTCATTTATATTCGTTAGCAAGCATTTATGCTGCTTTTGAGTGCATCATGAAAATTTATAGAGTATTAGGAGACAAAACTTCTGATTTTGAAAAAAATCGTTTAAAAGATGAGAAGATAATAAAAAGTGAACGAGAATTAGAAAAATTACAAGTCGAAATCAAAAAATATATCAATGAAAATATGTATGATGAAGAAAAGAAAACGTATTTAAGAAACACAGAAGATGAAAAGATGGACATTAGCATAATAGGGAGTGTAATCCCCTTTAATGTTTTTAAACCAAAAGAAAAGAAAATCGTAAATACCGTAGAAAGAATCAACTTATCTTTAAGAACTTACACAGGAGGCTACCAAAGATTTGAAGGAGACCATTATAGAAATGGAAATCCATGGCCAATTGCTAATTTGTGGATGACATTATATTACTTAGAAACAGGGGAAAAGAAAAAAGCGAAGGAAACATTTGACTTTGTTGTAAAAACAGCAGGAAAGCATAACTTTTTAGGAGAACAAGTAGATAATAATACGTTACAACCCAATTGGGTTTTGGGTCTTGGATGGTCTCATGCTATGTTTGTTATCGTTTTAGAAAAATTATATGGTTAGTTAGGCACGTGGCGGGATTGGGACAGGCACAAGTTGACCATTTTTGGCTAATTTGGGACAGGCACAAACTAGCCATAGGAATAAATTAAATAGTGAAAACTACCTATTTAAGTGGAGATTGAGAGTAGATAAATTAAAAATGTAAATAAATGTAAAAAAGTATAGCAAAATAGATAAAAATGTGTTATACTTTTTTATATTATAGGAAAGTTTGATTAAAAGGAGGAACTTTTCATAGAAGATAGTTATTTATGGTATCAATATTAAACATTTTAAAGGAGGTTAAAGATTGCCAAGACAACCCAGAAGGAAAAGCCATAGTAGTATATATCATTGTATGCTGCGAGGAATTAACAAACAAGACATTTTTTTTGATAAACAAGATTATTTAGAATTTCAAAATATTATTAGGAAAACAAAAAACAATTTTTTATATAAATTATATTCATATGTTTTAATGCCAAATCATGTTCATTTAGAAATCAAAGATGAAAGTCAAAGAGTATCTCAAATTATCCATAGTATAGCAACTAGCTATGCCAATTATTTTAATAGAAAATATAGAAGAGTAGGACATCTATTTGAAAATAGATTCCAAAGCAAAAATGTTGAAAATACCTATTATATGTTAAATTTAGTTAGATATATTCATCAAAATCCCATAAAAGCTGGTATTAGTAAAATGGAGAAATACAAGTGGAGTAGTTATTTAGAATATTTTGAGGAAGAAAATCTAAAAAAGGAAGATGGAATAGTAGATACAAATGAAGTTCTAGAAATATTTTCACCAGCAAAAGAACAAGCTAAAAAACAGTTTTTTCAATATAATAGAAAAAGTTTTAAATTTCAAGAAAGTGCCGAATTGTTAGAATATGAAATAAAAAAAAGATTAACAGATGAGGAAGTAATCTATTTTATAAAGGAAAAATTAGGAATCTATAATATTCAAGAAATACAAAAATATAATATAGACTATCGAGATGAAATTATACAAAAAATTAGAAGATTTCAAGGTGTAACACAACCTCAAATGGCAAGAATATTAGGAATTAATATTAGAATGATACAAAGAGCTTATATGAAAGAAAATAGGAACAAGAGAGATGGTTAGTTTGTGCCTGTCCCAATCCCACCAAAACTTGCCACTAAATCTCTACCATTTAAAAATAAAAAAATACTTGCAAAGTATTGTTTTTTGGTATAGAATTGAATTGCCTGAGAAATTTAGGTAATACTATATTAAAGAATAGATGCCAAAAATGCTTTATTTTTATGATTACGATTAAAGGTAATGGTATCAAAAAGGAGGAAATGTTATGTCAGTAAAAATTGGAATTAATGGTTTTGGAAGAATAGGAAATTTGTCATTCCAAGCAGCATTAAAGAGAGATGAAGTGGAGGTTGTGGCTATTAATGATCCTTTTATAGCAGCAGATTATATGGCGTATATGACAAAATATGATACGGTACATGGAAAATTCGAAGGAACCGTAGAAGGAAAAGACAATATATTAACCGTAAATGGAAAAGATATAAAAGTATTTAATGAGATGGATCCACATAATATTCCATGGGGTGAATTAGGTGTTGATTATGTGCTAGAGTGCTCTGGTGTGTTTACTACTCTTGAAAAGGCGCAAGCTCATATTGATGCTGGGGCTAAGAAAGTTATTATTAGTGCCCCATCCAAAGATGCTCCAATGTTTGTTATGGGGGTTAATCATACAGAGTATGATCCAAGTATGAATATTGTGTCTAATGCTTCTTGCACAACAAACTGTTTAGCTCCATTGGCAAAGGTTATTAATGATAATTTTGGAATTAAAGATGGATTAATGACAACAGTTCATGCTATGACGGCAACACAAAAAACAGTGGACGGAGCTTCTAAGAAAGATTGGAGAGGTGGTAGAGCAGCAGCAAGTAATATTATACCTTCTTCAACTGGTGCCGCTAAAGCAGTAGGAAAGGTTATTCCAACTTTGAATGGAAAATTAACAGGTATGGCTTTTAGAGTTCCAACAGCTGATGTTTCTGTTGTGGATTTAACTTGTAATTTAGAAAAAGCAGCAACTTATGAAGAAATTTGTGCCGCTATGAAAAAGGCTTCTGAAAATGAAATGAAGGGAATTGTTGAGTATGTAACAGATCCAGTTGTTTCTTCAGATTTTACAACAGATTCTCATACTTCTATTTTTGATAGTACAGCAGGTATTATGCTTACCGATACTTTTGTTAAGTTAGTGGCATGGTATGATAATGAATGGGGATATTCTAATAAGTTAGTTGATTTAGCTTGCTATATTGCTAGTAAAGATTAATTTTTAATAGGAGTGCTAAAATAAAAGTTAAGATTTTTCGTATGCGAGGGAAAAAGTCTTAACTTTTTTTATATTCTAGCCAGTTTCATTAAAAGGAGAAGCTATCCGTAGAAGATAGTCATGATAGGTTTAACTTAAATAAGTCAATTGACATAAATAAAAAACAATGGTATTATATTTACATAGATTAGTTGAAAGCTCTCTCGTATTTCTAAAACAACTAATTTAAATAAAAGCAGACGAGGAAAATGTCATGGATAGAGAAAAAATATTAGAGTTTTTAAGAATTCAGATTAAAAAGCTCAAAGAAAAACATGTTGAAGATTTAATGAAGCATGGCCGGGTTGATGAGCTGAAACAAGTAGCCGAAGAACTGGATTTTTCAACACTAAATGAGTTTTGTGATGACAGAGAATTAGAATTACAAGTGGATGAAATTCCAATAGTAGAGTGTTTCTATGAAACAATTTTTTATTTTATGCATTCCAAATTGGATGATGATAAGATTTTTAAATACTATACTAGCATTATTGTATTGGCCAAAGAAAAGGGTGAAGAACTGGCTGTTAAAATTGGAGATCATATGGATATGTATGATTTAAAAGAGGCTAAAATTGAGGAAATTATAACGATGTAGGATATAAGCAACAATAATCAGTGGAGAGAGAGCAGAAGCCAACAGTGTGTTATATTGCTGTTGGTTTCTTTAAATATTTATTAGCAATTTTTTTCACAATAATTTTAATAAATAAGCAATAATATACTTGAAAATGTCAAAAAACGCTTGCAATTTATAATCGAAATTTGTTATAATATTAAAAACAAGAAAGAGGAAAAAACAATCGAACATAAAAGTAATAAAAAAGAAGGGAGTAGGGAAAATGAAAAACGAGCTAAAACAAGAAAACGTAATAGCAAAACTAAAAGTTTTCTTAATCGTTGTTTTATTTTTGCTTACATTTTAAATAAGGAGAAGTTTCCTTATTTTTTTTTGGAGAAAAGTTAGAAAATAAAGAAAAAATGGAGGGATACATAATGAAAGAATTTGACAAAAAAATCGTATTAGAAGGTGGAGAAGAATACTATGGATATGGATTTGGAGCGGACAAAGAAGCCATATGTGAAATAGTATTTAATACATCTATGGTAGGTTACCAAGAAATTGTATCAGATCCATCATATACCTATCAAATGGTAGTGATGACATATCCACTAATAGGAAACTATGGAATAACGGATGATGACTACGAAACCAAGCAACCAACCATAGGAGGAATGATTGTAAGAGAATATAATGACCTGCCAAGTAACTTTAGGTATACCAAAACATTATCAGAATACTTAGAAGAAAATGATATACCAGGAATTGCAGGGATTGATACAAGAAAACTAACAAGAAGTATTCGAGAAAAGGGAAGTAGAAAAGTAATTATCACAGATAGCAATACCAGTAAACAACAAGCATTAAAAAAACTAAAAGAAACAGAGATACCAAAAGATGCGGTAGCAAAAGTAAGTTGTAAGAAGAAATGGTATTCCAGAACAGCCAATCCAAACTATCACATTGTTGCCATTGACTGTGGTATCAAATTAAATATCGTAAGAAGTCTAAACAAAAGAGGTTGTAATGTAACCGTTGTTCCTTACAATACCACTGCTAAAGAAATTATAGATTTAAAACCAGATGGCATATTTTTATCGAATGGACCAGGCGACCCAGAAGATGTAAAAGAAGTAATAAAGTTAGTAAAAGAGTTAAAGGGGAAATATCCGATATTTGGAATTTGTTTAGGTCATCAAATGATAAGTCTAGCTTATGGAGCCAAAACGTATAAATTGAAATTTGGACATAGAGGTGGAAATCATCCAGTATTGAATTTAGCGACAGATAAAATAGAAATTACGAGCCAAAATCATAGCTATGCCGTAGATGAAAAATCATTGCAAAAAACAGATTTAACGGTGACACATAAAAATATTTTAGATGATACGATAGAAGGAGTAGAATGTAAAAAAGATAAAGTATTTAGTGTACAATACCATCCAGAAAGTGCACCAGGTCCACAAGATAGTGGGTATTTGTTTGATAGGTTTATTAATCTACTAAATAATTAAAATTTAACATAGGTTTAGTTAATAAAATAAATATTAAATAAGGAGAGTTTAAATATGCCAAAAAGAAAAGATATAAAAACTGTATTAGTAATTGGCTCAGGACCAATCGTAATTGGACAAGCAGCAGAATTCGATTATGCAGGAACACAAGCCTGTCTAGCCTTAAAAGAAGAAGGGTACAAAGTAATATTAGTCAATTCCAATCCAGCTACCATTATGACAGACACTACCATTGCCGATAAAGTATATATGGAGCCATTAACCATAGAATATGTAGCAAAAATCATTCGTTATGAAAGACCAGATGCTATTTTGCCGGGAATAGGAGGGCAAACAGGCTTAAATATCGCGATGCAACTATATAAAAAGGGAGTTTTACAAGAATGCCAAGTAGAGCTTTTAGGAACCAGCAGTGAAAGTATCGAAAAGGCAGAAGACAGAGAGAAATTCAAAGAATTGTGTGAAAGTTTAGGAGAACCAGTATTAGAATCTATCATAGCAACTTCTATCCAAGAAGGAATTGAAGCAGCCAATAAAATAGGGTATCCAGTCGTATTAAGGCCAGCTTTTACCTTAGGAGGAACAGGAGGAGGCTTTGCTGATAATGAAGAAGAATTAACGGAAACTATAAAACATGCTTTGAAACTTTCACCAGTAGGACAAGTATTAGTAGAAAAAAGTATTAAAGGTTACAAAGAAATTGAATATGAAGTAATAAGGGACAAAAATGATACTGCCATTACAGTATGTAATATGGAAAACTTAGATCCAGTAGGAATTCATACAGGAGATTCTATTGTTGTAGCACCAAGTCAAACTTTAACTAATAAAGAATACCAATTATTACGTGATAGTGCATTAAAAATTATTAGAGCTTTAAAAATAGAAGGTGGATGTAATGTTCAATTTGCCCTAGATCCTCATTCTTTTCACTATTATCTAATTGAGGTAAATCCAAGAGTATCACGTTCTTCTGCTTTGGCTTCTAAAGCAAGTGGTTATCCAATTGCGAGGGTTTCTGCTAAAATAGCTATTGGTATGCGATTAGATGAAATCATGTTAGCTAACACACCAGCTAGCTTTGAGCCAGCATTAGACTATGTGGTATCAAAAGTAGCAAGATTTCCATTTGATAAATTTACTTTAGCATCTAATAAATTAAGTACGCAAATGAAAGCAACGGGAGAAGTAATGAGTGTGGGAAGAACCTTAGAAGAAAGCTTGTTAAAAGCAATTCGCTCTTTGGAAATAGGTGTATGCCATATACAAATGGATAAATTTAATGAGACAGAAACAGAAGAACTAATGACATATATTAAAGAAGGAACTGATGATAGACTTTATGCCATTGCGGAATTAATGAGAAGAAATGTAGATTTGGGACTTATTTATAACATTACTAAAATAGATATGTTCTTCTTAGATAAAATAAAAAATATAGTAAAAGCAGAAAGTGTATTACAAGAAAACAAAGGGGACATCGAAGTTTTAAAACAAGTCAAGAAATTAGGTTTTAGTGATAAATATATTGCTAAAGTATGGAAGAAAACAGAGGAAGAAATTTATCAACTAAGAAAAAAAGAAAATATCTATCCAGTCTATAAAATGATAGATACTTGTAGTAGTGAATTTGAAAGCTATGTGCCATATTTTTATTCTACCTATGAACAAGAAAATGAATCTATTATTAGTAAGAAAAAGAAAATAATTGTATTAGGGGCAGGACCAATTAGAATTGGGCAAGGAGTAGAATTTGACTATTCCACTGTACATGCCATTAAAACCATAAAAGAAGCGGGATATGAGGCGATTATTATCAATAATAATCCAGAAACCGTATCAACAGATTATACAACCAGTGACAAATTGTATTTTGAACCACTAACCGTAGAAGATGTTATGAATATTATAGATTTAGAAAAGCCAGAAGGAGTCATTGCAGCGTTAGGAGGACAAACCGCCATTAACTTAGCAGAGCCACTTGCAAAATTAGGTGTAAAAATAATTGGAACCGATGTAAATGCTATTGAAAAAGCAGAAAATAGAGATGCTTTTGAAAAAGTAATGAAAAAGTTAAAATTACTACAACCAAAAGGGGAAGCCGTTACTAATATAGAAGATGGTATTAAAGTAGCAGAAGAAATTGGGTATCCTGTTTTAGTAAGACCAAGCTATGTGCTAGGAGGAAGAGCGATGCAAATCGTATCTAATAAAAAGGCACTAGAAAAATACCTAAAAACGGCTGTGGAAGTTAACAAAAAACAACCTGTATTAGTAGATAAATATATTATAGGAAAAGAATTGGAAGTGGATGCGGTTTGTGATGGAACTGATGTATTTGTACCAGGCATTATGGAACATGTTGAAAAAACAGGGATTCATTCAGGGGATAGCATAAGCATTTATCCAACTTTTAGTGTCAGTGAAAAGGCGAAACAAACCATACTAGATTATACCGTAAAACTTGGACTAGGAATTGGAATAGTAGGATTATATAATATTCAATTTATTGTAGATAAAAACGAAGATGTGTATGTGATTGAAGTGAATCCGAGATCTTCTCGAACCGTGCCATTTATATCAAAATCAACAGGATATTCTTTAGCTGATATCGGAACCTTAGTTATGCTTGGAAAATCTTTAAAAGAACAAGGAATACAGACGGTATATCCAAAAGAAAAAGAAAAATGGTATGTAAAAGCACCAGCCTTTTCTTTCTCTAAATTAAATGGTTTAGATGCTTGTTTATCACCAGAGATGAAATCAACAGGAGAAGCGATAGGCTATGATAAGAAATTGACAAGAGCCCTTTACAAGGCATTGCAATCTTCTGGCATGCATTTGGCTAACTATGGAACGATCTTTTTAACGATAGCCGATAAAGACAAAGAAGAAGCACTTCCCTTGATTAGAAGATTTTATAATCTAGGATTTAATATAGAGGCAACAGAAGGAACCGCAAAATTCTTAAAAGAACATGGCATAAGAACAAGAATCAAAAAGAAGATAAGTGAAGGTAGTGAAGAAATTCTGGATTCTATGAGAAAAGGCTATGTAAATTATGTCATTAATACCAGAAATATTGATTCGATTGGTGAAGATACTGATGGTTCCCATATTAGAAGATGTGCGGTTGAAAACAACATTCCAATTTTTACGGCTCTTGATACGGTAAGAGTATTGCTTGATGTACTAGAAGAGATTACACTTGGAATTTCAACAATTGATGAATAAGACTGTCACTGTAACAAGCAAAGCTTTAATGGTGGATAGTAAAACGAGCTATACAAGTGAGATAAAGTAACCCCCAGTTATGCTGCAAAAGCTGTCATACTGGGGGATAATTATTTGTTATAAGAAAAATCGACTTTCCTGTAACCTCAAGATATATCATTTTACTTATTACCTGACAGTTTTTAATTTTATAGGTGTAAGAAAATATAAAAATTATCAAAATGCTCGGTCAAGCTAATTTTCACATAACTTCTAAATTAATTTTATGGCACCCTTTCACACATAAAGTGCGAACATTTTCCATAAAATTAATTAAGAAGTTCTAGTTAAAATTACTTTCCATTCGCTTTTTTTCTAATTTTTATATTTTATTACACATTTCAAAAAAAGTGTCGGGTACTAAGATCATTTTAAATTCCGTTTTTTAATATATAAGTACCCATTGCAAAAAAACGAAACTTAAAGGAATATATCATCACTTGAGTTTTCAAAATAGCTGTGATACAATAGGAAAAAACAGGAATAAGAAGGAAAAAGAAAAATGAAAATAGCAAAAATCATTATACGGGATCTTATTAATCCTATTAGCCATAGCGTTGGTAATCATTGCCTATTATTGGTTAATCGACATTCAAACAAAAGTACCAGAGCAAGTAAAAGAGAAATGTCAATTACAAACAGAAAAATTTATGGGAAGAAATATATTCATCGTAACGCCTAAAAGCAGACCCAAAACCAGTATCAAAATTTTATATTTTCATGGAGGAGCCTATGTAGCAGAAGCAACCAAACAGCACTGGGACTTCATTGAAAACATTGTCAGCGACACAGGAGCAACCGTTATCCTACCAGACTATCCACTAACTCCAAAGTACAATTACAAAGACGTCTTTCAAATGACAGTTCCACTTTATAAAGAAATCATAGAAAAAGTAGACACAAACCAGCTAATCATCATGGGAGACTCAGCAGGAGGAGGGTTAGCCTTAGCATTAGAGCAAAAAGTAGGAACTGAAAATCTACCCATGCCAGCCAAAACCATATTAATATCACCATGGTTAGACGTCAGACTAACCAATCCACAAATAGACGAAGTACAAAAAAAAGACAAGCAATTAAACAAAGAAACACTAAAATTAGCAGGAATAGCCTATGCAGGAGAAGACGGAATAGACAGCTATTTAGTCAATCCAATTGACGGAGACCTAGCCAAACTAAAAAATATAACTATACTAACAGGAACCCATGACATCTTAAATCCAGACGTACACATATTAAAACAAAAAGCAGAAGAGCAAGAAGTCGGAGAACAAATAGAAATCAAGCAATATGAAGAAGCAGGGCATATTTGGGTCATTGAGAAAAATAGTAATCAAGAACTAGAAAAACAAGGATATCAAGACATCCTTCATTTTTTGGGCTAATTTGGTGGTGGCTTTGGGCGGCTTTGGGACAGGCACCAATTGACCATTTTGAGATAGTTTTGGATACAATCAACCTAGCTTGTCCCAAGACATACACCACAATGGATAGGTTGTACCTGTCCCAAAGCCGCCACCAAACTAGCCAAAGAAAGGATTTTAACGAATGAAAATGAAGAGGAAGAGTAAGAAGAATAAAAAGGATAGTAAATTACATTGGAGAAGATTGGATAATTCGGCTAAGATTTTTCCTATATCAACCGGAAAGAAGTATAGTACGGTGTTTCGTTTGTCAGCTGTGTTAAAAGAGAAGGTAGATCCTAAGTTATTAGCTGAAGCGGTAAATCAAACTTTGGAGAAGTATCCGTTTTTTAAAGTGAGAATGAAGCCTGGTTTTTTTTGGTATTATTTGGAAGATAATAATAAGTTGCCAATCATAGAGGAGGAACAAGATTATCCTTGTAAATATATTGATGGTAGACGCAATCATTATTATTTGTTTAAGGTTACTTATTTTGAGAATAAAGTTAATATCGATATTTTCCATTCTCTGACAGATGGAAATAGTGGAACGACTTTTTTTAAGGAGATTATTTATACATATTTAGAATTAAAAAATCCAGAGATATTGGAGGAAGAACAAAGAAGACTTCGCAAGATTGAGTACGATTCAGAAGACAGCTATATGAAGAATTATGATAAAAAGGCAAAGTCCAATGCGTCTGGTAAGAAAGCCTATATTTTGAAGGGGAAAAAGATACCGTTAGGAGCGGTAAGTGCTATTCATGAGATAATGGATTTAGAGGATTTAAAAAGAGAGAGTAAAAAACAAGGGGCGACGATAACACAGTATTTAACAGCTGTTTTGATTGATAGTATTTACCATGAGAATTATAAAAAAGCAAGAGGGAAAAGACCAGTAAAAGTATGTATTCCAGTTAATTTGAAAAAGTATTTTCCTTCTAAAACGATGTCAAATTTCTTTTCGTATATTACGGTGGAAGCGGAACTGAAAAAAGATAATTTAGATACTTTTGATAAGATTTTGGATTTTGTGAAAAGCGATTTTAGTAAAAGATTGACAGAAGAAGAGATTATGAAAACGATGTCAGCTAATGTCAAAATAGGGAATAATCCATTCGTTAGACCAGTTCCATTATGGCTAAAAAAGGCTATTGTTCGATTAAGCTATATTGAAATTAGAAAGTATACGACAACTACATTTTCTAATATAGGAAGAGTTGGTATGATAGGAAAATATAAGGATTATATTGATTATTTTTTAATGTTAATTGCACCAGAACCAGTCGAAAAGATAAAGTGTTCTAGCTGTACGTTTGAAAATAAGATGGTTTTTACTTTTACGTCTATTTTACAAGATAATCGTATTGAAAAGAGGTTTTATGATTTTCTAAAAGAAAAGGGAATTAGAATACAAATAGAAAGTAATGGTGTTTTAGATGATATATCCAAAGAAAATAAAAGCAAAGAAGAGTAATAAATTGATTAAAATAGGGATAGGCTTATCTGTGGTAATGGCTCTTATCTTATTGCTTATTAATAAATTGACAACTCCTACTATTCCATGGGCCGCTTTGGCTAATGCAGGTGTTTTATATAGTTGGATTATTGTTATGTATTCGATTAAGAAAAATGTTAATATAGCAGGTCATGTATTGCTACAAACAATAGCACTTTCCGTGTTGACTGTATATATAGATTATAAATTGGGAATGAAAGGATGGTCATTGAGTATGGCTATTCCTATTATGATTATGATTGCTAATTTGACAATGCTTGTGCTGACAATTGTTAGTTTTAAAAGATATATGAAATATGCTATTTTTCAATTATTGATTGTACTTTTTAGCATGCTACCAGTGATATTGGTGACAGAACATGTTGTGCAAGATAAGTCCTTAAGCATAATTGCTAGTGGTGTTTCTGTCTTGAATTTTTTGCTTTGCTTGGGATTGTGTGCTAAAGAGATAAAAGAAGAAATGGTTAGAAAGTTTCATTTTTAAAGAAGGCTAGATAGCATCAAAGAAAAAAAGGAGAAAAGGAATGGGTAACCTAGTAGAAACCAGTCTTATTATCAAAAAAGAAACGATATTTGATAAAATCAGAAAAAGTCTTTTTTTCGTTATCTATCAAAAGGATTACGAAATGATACGAAGATTAGAGAATTTAATCAAACCCAAAAGGCCAAAAAACAGTAGTCAAATCATCATACCAAAAGAAATGGGAAAGGACCTAAGAAAGCTATGAAAAATATAAAAAATTATAACTTAGAAGAATTAGAAAAAGAATTAAAAGAAATGGGAGAAAAGCCATTTCGAGCCAAGCAAATATTCCAATGGTTATATGAAGAGAAAGTACAATCTTTTGACGAAATGACGAATTTGTCATTAGAGTTAAGAGAAAAATTAAAAACAAACTATACCATGTGTCATTTTAACATTTTAAAAAAGCAAGAATCCAAAGATGGGACAATAAAGTATTTATTTGATGTATTAGATGGCAATGCGATTGAAACAGTTTTGATGCGTTATCATCATGGAAATAGTATTTGTGTATCTTCTCAAATTGGCTGTAAAATGGGATGCAAATTTTGTGCTTCTACGGGAATTAATTTTATTAGAAATTTAACCAGTGGTGAAATTGTTGAACAAATAATACGAGTAGAACAAGATACAGGAGAAAGGATATCTAATGTAGTATTTATGGGAATAGGAGAGCCATTAGATAATTATGATAATGTAGTAAATGCCATTCGAATGATAAATCATCCTAAAGGCTTAAATATTGGAGCAAGACATATTAGTGTATCAACCAGCGGATTAGTTCCTAAAATCTATCAATTAGCAGAAGAGAATATCCAATGTACCTTATCGATTTCTTTACATGCAACCAATAATCAAAAAAGAAGTAGTATGATGCCAGTTAATCATACTTATCCCATAGAGGAATTGTTGCAAGCTTGCCAAGATTATATAGAAAAAACCAATCGAAGAATATCTTTTGAATATGCGTTAGCGAAGGATAATAATGACAATTTAGAAGATGCCAAAGAGTTAGTAAAGCTTTTGAAAGGAATGCTATGCCATGTCAATTTAATACCAATTAATAAGATTGAAAATGGTGAATTTGTTAAAAGTTCCAATGAAAATATTATGAGATTTAGAGATTATTTGAATGATCATGGGATTGTGGCAACGATTAGACGTGAGCTAGGTTCCGATATTGATGCTGCTTGTGGACAATTAAGAAGAAAGAATTTGTAGTGTTTTCGTAGTAGTTCCAAATAAAAAATACATAAACTTTTATTAAGAAAAACAATAGGTTGGAACAGTTACGAAATCGAAATTTGAATCTAGTGTTCGCTTGTTTTTTTGGAAAAAATGTTATACACTAAGAAGGATAGAAAATGAGAATAAACAGATGAGATGGTTTATAATAATGATATAAAATTTGTCAAAAAGAATCAAAAGGAGAAAACATGATATTAAAAGATATAAAAGAGATTTTACCATTTGCCAATAAAATAAAAGTATATGCTTTTGTAGGACCATCAGGAACGGGGAAAAGCTATCGAGCACAAATGGTAGCAGGAGAAAAAGACACCCATTTTATTATAGATGATGGATTATTAATCAAAGACAATCAAGTAGTAGCAGGCGAATCAGCCAAAAAAGCATCTACAAAAGTAGCGACTGTTAAGCACGCCCTTTTTTATGAAGAAGAGGAAAAGGCAGAAATTATAAAAGCTTTAAAAAAATATAAGCCAGAAAGTATCTTAATATTAGGTACATCCGATGGGATGGTGCAAAAGATTGCCGCTAATTTAGGCTTACCAGAAATTTCAGAAACAACGTATATTACAGAGGTAGCGACAGAAGCGGAAATGAAAACAGCAAGAAGAATAAGAGTAACAGAAGGGAAACACGTTATACCAGTACCAACCTTTGAAATCAAAAAAGATTTTTCAGGATATTTATTAGATCCTCTTCAAATCTTTAAATCAAAAGGAAAGGGACAAAAACCGTACATATCAGAAAAATCCATCATAAGACCTACCTTCAGTTATATGGGGAGATTTACCATTTCAGATTTAGTATTTCGACAAATTGTAGAATATTTAGCCATACAAACACCATCCATTTATAAGATATTAAAAACAAGGGTTGAAAACTATGGAGATGGTGCTAAAATTTATATGGAAGTTACTATTTTGTATGGTTATAATGTGATGGATGGATTGAAAGAGTTTAAAGAAAGAGCCAAAAAAGAAATCGAAAAGTTAACGGCTATGAATGTAGTTGAACTAGAGGTAGTAGCAAAAAATATCTATGTACCAGAAAAAGAAGATTAGAAAATAAAATGTAACAAAATTTAGGAGGATAAAATGTCATTTATTGTTGCCATCGATGGACCAGCAGGAGCTGGAAAAGGAACCATAACGAAACAAGTAGGAGAAAAACTAGGATTAATCAATATTGATACAGGAGCTATGTTTCGATGTGTTACCTTAAAGATATTACAAGAAAACATTGAAATAGAAGATGAGAACAGCATAAAAAAAATGTTGGACACCATAAAAATTGACATGAAAGAAGAGGGAGAGATTTTCTTAGATGGGGAAAATGTAACACAAAAGATAAGAGAAGAAGAAGTGAATCGTATGGTTTCTCCTGTTTCTGTTATCCCAATCGTAAGAAAAAAATTACTAGATTTACAAAGAAAGATAGCACAAGGCAAAAAAGTTATTATGGAAGGAAGGGATATTGGAACCGTTGTATTTCCCAATGCAGATATCAAAATCTATTTAGATGCTTCACCAGAAGAAAGAGCCAGAAGAAGAGTGAAACAAAATGAAGAAAAGGGAATAAAAGGTGGTTCTTATGAAGAAGTATTACAGAATATAATAGAGAGAGATAAAAGAGATGCGACAAGAGAAATAGCTCCCTTGAAAAAGGCGGAAGATGCTATTTATATGGAGTCGACTAATATGTCAGTTGCGGAAGTAACAAAAGAGATTGTTAAGATAATCAAACAAAAGCAAGAGGAGAAAACACAAAGTTTATAGGAAGAACTAAAAAATTCAGTCCTATAAAAGAAAGGACGGGTAAAGTGAAGCAAATCATAAAAAATATAATAAAATGGATCGTAAGAGGTGCTATCTATTTGTGGTGTAAAGTTTATTACAGGGCAGAAATTATAGGATTAGAAAATATACCTAAAGAAGGCGCCGCCATATTTTGTGGAAATCATAGAAGTTATTTAGATCCACCATTGATAGTATGTACAGCTAAAAGAGATATGCGTTTTTTAGCAAAAGATGAATTAGCTAAAAATCCATTTTTGAATTTTTTGGGTTGGGCATTTGAGGCAATTCATGTAAAAAGAGATGAAAAAGATGTAACAGCGATCAAAGAATCACTAAAAGCCTTAAAAAATGGACAATGTATAGGACTATTTCCAGAAGGGACAAGAAACGGACTAGAAAAAGGGGAAAAAGTGAAAGATGGCGTAGCATTTTTTGCCGTAAGAAGTGGAGCAAAAGTAGTGCCATGTGGCATTAAAGGAGGAACGAAGGAAAATCGAAAGGTTACGATTACCTATGGGAAACCTTTAGATTATAGCCAATACAAGGGAAGTAAAGATAAAGAGGTTTTAGATAAGATAACAGAGGAAATTATGGGAAATATTATAGAATTAGCAAAAACCGAAAGTTAAAAAGAAAGCTATTTGACAAAATCACCCAAAAGATGTATAATTTTATATGTTTTTAAGAGAAACAGGGATTGAGGGATGTTCCTTAAAATCCCTAAAAGAGGACTGGGGGACAGTCCTTAAAATTTGTAAACATAAAAGGATGAAGGAGTAATAAAAAATGAACAATCAAAATATTAGAAATATTGCAATCATTGCACACGTAGATCATGGAAAAACCACATTGGTAGATGCCTTATTAAGACAAAGCCATATCTTTAGAGAAAATGAACAAGTGCAAGAAAGAATCATGGATTCCAATGATCAAGAAAAAGAAAGAGGAATTACGATACTTTCCAAAAATACATCGGTTATGCATGGTGATGTCAAAATTAATATTGTAGATACGCCAGGCCATGCCGATTTTGGAGGAGAAGTAGAAAGAGTTTTAAAAACCGTAGATGGCGTTTTATTATTAGTAGATGCCTTTGAAGGAGCTATGCCTCAAACAAGAGAAGTTTTGAAAAAATCCTTAGCATTAGGATTAAAACCAATTGTTGTTATCAACAAAATTGATAGACCAGGAGCAACGCCAGAAAAAGTAGTGGATCAAGTAATAGAATTATTCATAGAATTAGATGCTAGTGATGAACAATTAGATTTTCCAGTTGTGTATGCTTCCGCTAAAAATGGAATTGCCAAAATGGATTTAAACGATGAAACAGAAGATTTAAATTGCTTATTTGAAACTATGATAAATACGATTCAAGCTCCTGATTGTGATGAAGAAGGACCAGCTCAAATGCTAGTATCTAACATTGATTATGATGATTATGTAGGAAGAATTGCAGTTGGTAGAATTGAAAGAGGAGTCATTAAAAATGGTATGCCTGTTTCTATTTGTGGAAAAGAAGATAAAGTTACACAAGGTAGAATTGCGAAAGTTTATACTCATGTTGGATTAAACAAAGTAGAAGTAGAAGAAGGAAAAGCGGGCGATATTATAGAATTGGCAGGACTTCCAGATATCAACATAGGAGATACCATTTGTGATTTTAACCATCCAGAGAAAATACCATTTGTGGATATTGATGAACCAACGGTTTCTATGACTTTTAGTGTAAATAATGGACCATTTGCAGGAAAAGAAGGTCAATTTATTACATCAAGACATATTAGAGATCGATTATTTAAAGAATTAGAAAGAAATGTATCGTTGCGAGTAAAAGAGACCGAGTCACCAGATTCTTTTGAGGTATCAGGAAGAGGAGAATTGCATCTATCCGTTTTAATTGAAACCATGAGAAGAGAAGGCTTTGAACTTTTAGTATCCAGACCAAAAGTTATCATCAAAGAAATGGATGGTGTAAAATCAGAACCAATCGAAAGCTTAGTAGTAAATGTTCCAGATGATTGCGTGGGAAATGTAATCGAAAAATTGGGAAGAAGAAAAGCAGAAATGGTTAATATGGAACCAGCGGAAGCAGGGCATACGAAGATTGAATTTAAAATACCAGCAAGAGGCCTAATTGGTTATCGTACAGAGTTCTTAACCGATACTAAAGGAGAAGGAACCATGAATCATATTTTTGATTCTTATGAGCCATTCAAGGGAGAGATTCAAGCCAGAGTAAGAGGAACCATTGTTGCTTTTGAAAATGGTAAATCGGTTACTTATGGATTATACAATGCACAAGATAAAGGTGAGCTATTCATTGGACCAGGTGTTGAAGTATACGAAGGAATGATTGTAGGTCTTAATTCGAGAGGAGAAGATTTGGCAATCAATGTATGTAAGGAAAAACATTTGACAAATACAAGAGCTTCTGGATCAGATGAGGCACTTCGTTTAGTACCGCCTATTCAAATGTCTTTGGAAAAGGCAATTGAGTTTATTCAAGATGATGAGCTAGTAGAGGTTACACCAGAGTCCATTCGTTTAAGAAAAAAAATATTGGACAGCAAAGAAAGAGAAAGAGCCAATAGAAATAAATAGGAGGATTAATTGATGGATAGACAAAAAAAAATAAAAGAGCAATAATAGCTAGAATAATAATGGATGAAATAGAAAGTGACAGAAAGAGACAAAAAGAAAGAGCAAATCCAAATACAGATACAGATACCCAAAATAGAAAAAGAGTTGTGGAAAGAATAGCGGAATATAGGAAAAAAGGTATCACTCAAGAAGAAGCAGCAGATTTAATTATGCAAGACAAGGAAGTTTTAGAACAGTTTAATTATTTAACGAAGAATGGATTAGATATTAGAAAATGTATTTTAACTTGGAGCAATAGAATATACAGAGAACGACAAAGTAGTCTTGAAAAAGAAAGATAATAGAAAAGGTTGCCAAAAAGGTCCGTCCCTCTTGGCAACCTTTAGAAAAATTGGGGAGGAAAAATGAACCAAGAGGAATTAGAAAAAATAAAACAAAAAGCGTTAGAAGAACATATACCAATTATTATGGATGATACCTTAGCAATAATGGAAAAATATTTAATTAAAATGAAGCCAGAAAGAATGTTAGAGATAGGAACAGCAGTGGGATATTCTGCTATGTGTTTCACGAATTTTTTGTGTGAAAATGGAAAGATAGATACGATAGAAAGAGAAGAAGAACGAGTAAAAGAAGCAAGGGAAAATATCAAAAAAGTTGGAGTGGAGAACAGAATTAATATTTATGAAGGGGATGCGGTTGAAATTCTACCAACTTTAAATGAAAAATATGATGCTGTTTTTATTGATGCAGCCAAAGGAAAATATCCTTTTTTCTTGAAAGAAGCTTTAAGGCTCATTGCACCAAATGGTATTATTTTTGCGGATAATATTTTATATAAAGGATATGTGCTAAGTGATTATAATAAACATAAACAACGTACAGCTGTTAGAAATTTACGAGAGTATATTAAGGAAGTGAGCGAAAGTCCATATTTGGAAACTGAGATTTTAGAGGTGGGAGATGGTTTGGCTGTTAGTAGAATTAAATAATATATGAAAAACTCACCCAGAAAGAACTTCTGGGTGAGTAAAGTTTTTTAATGGGTGAACAATGGTCCAATTTTACAGATAGACCAGTGTTGGACTTACTTTTCGAGCAATAAATTGCTTGGGAAAGTGGATTCCATCTGTATCATGCTCTTTTGAATCATAACTGGTAAAACCATCAATATGAATTTGAGAAAAATCGTCAACACAAAAAATTCCTTGTGTTTCTGGACGACGTTTTTTACTGTATTCAGAGGCAGGACCTTTTTCAGCGTTATCATGCATAGCATGAGTCCGGAATTGAAGTTCAAATTCAGATCCAGGAAGAATAGGAGAAAAAGATTCTAAATCTAAAACAAAGTGTAAAGATTGGTAAGTGGAATCTTTAGGATTACTGACATAATCTTTATATAAATCTGGGTCAGATGTTAAAGGAAGATTTAAAATATATTCAATCTTGAAAATGGAAAGCTTATCAATATTAACAGTATGAATCCAAGATAGAAATTCATTATACATCTTCCTATGTTTCCGGGTTAATATGCCAATAATATAAGAAGATACTTCAATAATTATGGCATTATTTTCCTCAGTAGTACCTGGTGTGGAAATGATAGTACGTATTCCGAATCTATCATGAAGAAAAGGTTTTTCCCATAATTTCCCCAATTCTGTTTCTAAGGCTTTCCGCCGACCTGTTATATCAGCTTGTAAATGCATTTGTTTGGTAGAGTTTAACCAAACAATAATATACATAATGACTGATACCATATCTGTTGTAAGATTAGTCAATTGGAAGGTTTGACGTCGAATCATTTTAGAGGTATAAAGACCTCTCAAGAAATTCTCGAAATCTCCCATATCTTCGCTAGGAATACCAGAAGATTCATGCAATAAATTGTATAAATTTTCAATAATCTCTAAAATATTGCTTGATTCTTCTACGGCAGTTACATAAGACCGATGTAGTAATATTTTGGTTTTTTTCCTCATAATTAAAAATCCTTTCTTACATATTATATTAAAATAATTATAACACAAAAAGAGAAAAAAGTACAATTTATAAACATAATATTAATTTGACAATAGGAAAAACTAAATATATAATAAATTCAAAAGGAGAAATGAACATGAAATTAATCGAACTACTAGCCCCAGCGGGATCATTTGAAAAAGCCAAAATAGCGTATCTTTATGGAGCAGATGCTGTATACTGTGGGACATCATCCTTATCATTAAGAGCACGAGCAGACATGAAAAACGATGACTTAGAAAAAACCATAAAATATGCCCATAGCATAGGGAAGAAAGTATATGTAACCTTAAATATTTTCGCATGGGATGACAAATATCAAGAAATAGAAGAAATGGCAAAAAAACTAGAAGAACTAAAACCAGACGGAATCATTGCAGCCGATGTAGGAGTTATAGAAGCCTTAAAAAAACAGGCACCATCTGTACCCATTAATATCAGTACACAAGCCAATATTATAAGTCTTCATGATTGTAACTTTTGGTATAACAATGGAGCCAAAAGAGTAATTATGGCTAGAGAAATGAACAAAGAACAATTAAAATATATCATGGAAAATAAACACAAAGACCTAGAAGTAGAAATATTTGTACATGGAGCCATCTGTTTTGCTTTTTCTGGAAGATGTTTTTTAAGTGATTTCTTATCTTGCAGAAGTGCCAATTTAGGAGATTGTGTACAAAGTTGCCGTTGGTCTTATAATTTATATGCAGAAGAAAAAAATAATCCGGGAGAATTTATGCCAATTGAAACAGATGAACATGGAACCAGTATTTTTTCTTCCAAAGATTTATGTCTAATAAAAGAATTACCAGAAATCATAGAAATGGGAATTGATAGTTTAAAAGTAGAGGGAAGATTAAAAACAGAATATTACATAGCGAGCGTAATCAATGCTTATCGAAATGCGATTGACGATTATCAAAAAGATCCTAAAAATTATAATGCTAGCAAATATTTAAAAGAATTAGAAAAAGTAAAAACAAGAGGATTAACCACCTTTTATTTTAATGATAGAAAGAATAAAGATATTCAAGAATATAGTGGAAGGCAATACAATGAAAATTATGAATTTGGTGGAAAAGTAGTAGAATATGCGGAGGGAAAATCAATCATAGAAATAAGAAATAAATTACAAGTAGGTGATACGTTAGAAATAATTGTACCAAATCAAATAGAACCTTATGTATTTACAATTAATCAATTGTGGAATGAGGAAACGGAACAAGAGATTACAGAGGTAAGTCCAGGTGTAAAAGGACAAAAAGTAAAAATGAAATTGCCAATTCCATGTCAAAAAGATTGGATCATTAGAAGAAAAAAATAAAAGCCTTCAGGTTGTCATTGGTTCCGGGTTTAAATGGCAACTTTGCCACTGGGGACGGACCTTTTTGGCAATGTTTCTGTTATTCATAATAAAATAGAAAAAAATAAAAAAGTTTTTTGTTCAAGCTAATTATCATAGAACTTCTAAATTCATAATATGGCACCCTTCCATGCACGACGCATGAACTCTTTCCCTATTATGAATTAAGAAGTTCTAATTCAATTACTTTCAAGCAAAACTTTTTTATTTTTTACTATTTTTATTCTATTAATCTTAAAATTGCCAAAAAGGTCCGTCCCCAGTGGCACAGTGGCAAAGTTGCCATTTAGCAATTTTCAAGCAAAGAAGCAAGGATGAAACCGTAAAAAACAACATAAAGTACCTATTACTACATCAATAATAGAAGAGAAAGTTGGCAGTAAAACGAAAATAGAACCAACGGTAAATCCAATAATGGCATAAAAAGTCGGAGCATAAAAACGTTCTAGTAAGAACTTAGTTAATTTCATAAAACAAAAACCACCAAGAATTACCCCCATAGCTAGGGGAATTAAAACGGGAAAATATAAACTAGAAACAGAAGATAGATAAACACTATAAACACCTAAAAGCATTAGAATAATTGTACTACTAACACCTGGTACCACAATTCCGAACAGACATGAAGAAACCACATAAAACAAGATAAGGAAAATTGACAGTTTCAAGGGCTTGTATGGCTAATGTTTTTTCTAAAAAAATACAACTAATCCCAATAAAAAGGGTGAATAAAAAGAAAAACCAGTAAGAAATTTGAAAGGTTTGTTTTTTACTCACTTCTTTTAATAAGGAAGGAATACTTCCTAAAATAAGTCCAATGAAAATTGATTTCGTTTGTACGGGAAATTGATACAAGCAGTAGTTTAAAATATTACCAAACAAAACAATACCAAAACCAGTACCTAAGATAATAGGAAAAAGAAATTTAAAATTATTTTTTATATCAGAGAAAAAATTTAAAATACTATCTAAAAGTTTTTCATAAATTCCAAAAATCACACAAAAAACCCCACTACTAATACCAGGTAAAATGGCTCCACTCCCAATGGCAATTCCTTTGAAACAATTGGATAAAAATTTCATTTTTCATGCACCTCACATATCACATTGTATGATACAGAAAAAACAACATGACTAAAAATACTACCTCTAATGTCTTTTTGTTTGTATGTCAAATTGATTTTTTAGAAAGAAACGATTTATACTGACCTTTCAGTCTAATCGTTTTTTTGCTAATTTATGATATAAATATAGCATAAATAATAGACAAGGAGATTTAAGTTTCGATTTTTTGTAAGTGCGGGTTGTAATATATAATTTTTGCAACACTGCATAAGCGACCAAACGAGTGCGACACACAAAGTGTAAAAAAATTATATATTACAACCCGCACTTACAAAAAATCGAAACTTGAAACAAGGAGAAAACTATGAGTGAGAGAATATATGAGGCTATGAAAATAACAGACCTAAAAGATATGTTAAAAAAATCAGGAAAAAAATATGCTGATAGAATAGCCTATCAAATCAAAATAGAAGAAGGAAACTATCAGAATATAACCCATAGAGAAGTAAGAGAAAAAATAGATGCCTTAGGAACCGCTTTAATTGATATAGGATTGAAAGATAAAAGAATAGCTGTCATTGGAGAAAACCGATGGGAATGGGAAATTGCCTATTTATCCATCGTATGTGGAACAGGAATCGTAGTACCACTGGATAAATCCTTACCAGAAAATGAATTAAAAAATTTAATTGAACGTTCTGAGATAGAAGCCATTTTTTATGCAAAGAAATATGAGTCCATATTAGAAAATGCTAAAAATGAAGGGATTGGCAAATTAAAACATTTAATCTCAATGGACTTAGAACAACATACTAGTGGTATTTATTCCCAAAAAGAATTAATAGAAAAAGGAAAGCAATTGATAAAACAAGGAAATAAGAATTTTACGCATGCTAAAATAGATAATGAAAAAATGAGTATTATGCTATTTACATCAGGGACTACATCAGCTTCTAAAATAGTAGCGTTATCGCATAAAAATTTATGTTCTAATTTAATGGACATTGCTTCTATTTTAGATGTGGATGAAACAGATACTTTTTTATCTTTTTTACCATTACATCATGTATTTGAATGTACCGTTGGATTTTTATTTTCTTTATATAAGGGAGCAAAAACCGTATTTTGTGATGGTATGAGACATATTCCAGAAAATATGAGAGAATATCAAGTTACGGTTATGGCATCGGTTCCAGCTATTTACGAAAGGATTTTTAAGATCATAAGGAGACAATTAGAAAAACAAGGAAAAGTAGAAGAAATTTTAGAAAAAGAAGAAATTTACAGAAATAGCAGTATGGAAGAAAAGAAAAAAGTATTTCAAGAAATCCATGATATATTAGGTGGTAAGATAAAATTATTAATTAGTGGAGCGGCTAGTTTAGAGGCAGGAATTGAAGAAAAATATAGATTATTAGGATTGAATTTAGTGCAAGGTTATGGCCTAACAGAAACATCGCCAGTTATTGCAATGGGAACCAAAAAATATTATAAAGTGGGTTCCATTGGAAAGACGGTTCCTAGTGTAAAAGCAAAGGTAATCAATCCCAATCAAGAAGGAATTGGAGAATTAATTGTACAAGGGCCAAACATTATGTTGGAATACTTTGGAAACCGAGCCGATACTAAAAAAGCATTAGTAGACGGATGGTTCTATACAGGAGATTTAGCAAAGATTGATGAAGAAGGATATATCTTTATCTGTGGAAGAAAGAAAAGTGTTATTGTCTTGAAAAATGGAAAAAATATCTTTCCAGAAGAAATGGAAAATCTAATCAATCGAATTGAAGGAATCGAAGAATCTTTTGTCTATGGAAAACAAATGTCAGAAGATAAAAATGATATAAAAATATTTGCTAAATTAGTTTACAATGAAGAAATTGTAGAAAATACCTATAAAGTACAAGGAGAAGAAAATTTTTATCAGGTAATCAATGAGAAGATAAAGGAAATTAATCGATCTATGCCACATTACAAAGCAATTAAGGGAATTACCTTAACACAAGAACCATTAATTAAAACTACTACCAATAAAATAAAAAGACAAAACAACCTAGAACAAATTAGAAAAGAGGAAGCACTGTGTCATTAGAAAATTTAACAACTAAATTTTTAGGAAGAAATATCATCTATTATGAAGAGATTGATTCCACGCAATTAGAAGTTTGGAGACAAATAGAAGAAAACATCATACCAAATGGCACAATTGTAATGGCAGATAAACAAACAAAGGGGAAACGGAACACATGGCAGAAAATGGTATACCGATGAAAAGGATAATATAGCGTTTTCTTTCTTACTAGAAGTAAATTGTAAAATTAGTCAATTAGAAGGAATCACAATTGAAATAGCAGAAACGATGGTAGAGGTATTCAAAAAATTGTATGATATTTCACTTACGATTAAATTTCCCAATGACTTAGTATATCAAGGTAAAAAATTAGGAGGGATTTTAACAGAAACCAAACTAAAAGGTGAGTATGTGAAATATGTTGTGATTGGAATAGGTATGAATACCAATCAAGAAGAATTCTCACCAGAAATAAGGAAAAGTGCTTCTTCGATAAAAAAAGAATTTCAGGTTACAGTGGAGGCTAAAAAAGTGATAGCAGAATTTTGCAATCAATTAGAATCGAAAATACAGGATAGATTAGTAAATCAATAGGATAGAGAAAAATAAGGAAGGAATGGAAAAGTAAATGAAATTAGGTTTTTTATTTCCAGGTCAAGGTTCTCAAAGTGTAGGAATGGGAAAAGACTTATACGAAAAATATGAAATGGTAAGGGAAGTATATCAAAAAGTAAAAGAATTAACAGGGATTGACATAGCAGAAATGAGTTTTCATGGAAAAGAAGAGATTTTAAATGAAACCAAGCATACCCAACTTGCTATTTTAACGATGAGTTTAGCTATTTTGGAAGTTTTACGACAAAATGGAATTAAGGCAGAAATGGCAAGTGGTTTGAGTTTGGGAGAGTATACAGCACTGATTTATAGTGGAGCGATAGAATTTGCAGAGGGCATAAAGTTGGTACAAAAAAGAGGAGAATACATGCAAGAGTTAGTTCCAGAGGGGCAATGGAGTATGGCAGCTATTATGGGAATGACAGAAGAACAAGTGCAAGAAGTATGCCAAAGAGTAACCAATGGATTTGTGGTTCCTGCTAATTTTAATACGACTGGACAAATTGTTATTTCAGGAGAAAAAGAAGCGGTAGAACAAGCAGAAATCATTGCCAAAGAGTTAGGGGCTAAAAAAGTTAGGGTTTTAAAAACCGCAGGACCATTTCATACCAGAAAATTAATACAAGCATCTGAAGCATTAAGAAAAGAATTAGAACATATTACAATTAATGATTTTGAAATACCAGTTGTTAAAAACTTAGATGGGAAGATTTATCAAAAGCAAGAAGATGTAAAAGATATTTTAGCTCGCCATATTATTAGTCCTGTTAGATTTTCAAAAGGATTAGAGACAATGTTAGAAGAAGGAATCGACACTTTTGTGGAAATAGGTCCAGGAAAGACATTATCTGGTTTTGTAAAAAGATTAAATACGGATAAAGAGATTACTATTTTAACCATTAATAATGTGGAAACTTTGGAGAGTTTTTTGAAAGGAGAGAAGTAAATGAATAAAGTAGCCTTAATTACAGGAGCAACCAGAGGAATTGGAAGACAAATCGCGATTACCCTTGCCAAAGAAGGATATGATATAGCTCTAAATTATCGTAAGGAAAATGAGGAATTAGAGAGTGTAAAAAAGGAAATAGAAGAAAATAAGGTAACTTGTTTTGCTGTGAAGGGTGATGTTTCTAATTTTGAAGATTGTGAAGCGTTCGTAAAACAAATCATGGAAAAGTTTGGTAGGATTGATGTGTTAGTTAATAATGCAGGGATTACCAAAGATATGCTACTAATGAGAATGAAGAAAGAGGATTTTGAACAAGTAATTGATGTTAATTTAGTTGGTACATTTCATGTAACAAAAAATGTTATTAGTCATATGTTAAAGGCTCGTACAGGAAGAATTATTAATATTTCATCTGTTGTAGGTGTTTCGGGAAATGCGGGGCAAACCAATTATGCAGCTTCTAAAGCAGGAGTGATTGGTTTTACCAAAAGTTTAGCAAAAGAAGTGGCTTCCAGAGGTGTTTTAGCTAATGTAGTGGCTCCTGGTTTTATTGAAACAAGTATGACGGCTGTTTTAAAGGATGAGGTTAAGGAAGAAATCGCAAAAGGTATTCCTTTAAAACGTATGGGTACAGCTCAAGATGTGGCAAATGTTGTGAAGTTTTTAGCTTCAGAGGATAGCTCTTACATCACGGGGCAAGTGATTCATGTAGATGGCGGGATGTTGATGTAAAATAGGGATTTTAAGGAACGTCCTCTAATCCCTTTTGAAAAAAAGAGGAAGGAAATAAAAAAATGGAAAAAAGAGTTGTTATTACAGGATTAGGAGCGATCACTCCAATCGGAAAAAATACAGAAGAAATGTGGAAAGGAATCCAAGAAAAAAAATGTGGAATTGATAAAATAACCTTATTTGATACCACAGGATATAAAACCAGTTTAGATGCAGAGGTCAAGGAATATGATCCAACCGAATATTTTGATGGAAAGCAAGCAAAAAGATTAGATAGAAGTTCACAATTTGCACTAATAGCAGCAAGAGAGGCTTTCCAAGATAGTGGCATAACAGAAGAAAACACAGACTTAGAAAGAGTAGGGGTATTTGTAAGTTCTGGGATTGGTGGACTAAAAACCATTCAAGACCAATGTGAAGTAAACTATACCAAAGGAAATAATAGAGTATCACCTATGTTCATTCCTATGGCAATTGCTAACATGCCAGCAGGAAATATAGCGATTGATTTAGGACTAAAAGGAGAATCCATTTCCATTGTAACGGCCTGTGCTTCTTCTACTCATGCCATAGGAGAGGCCTATAAAACCATAAAATACGGATCAGAAGATGTTATATTAGCAGGTGGAACCGAAGCATCAATTTGTAAAGTGGGGATAGCAGGATTTGAAAATATGAAAGCTTTATCTTATGCAACCGATAAAAACAGAGCCAGTATTCCTTTTGATAAGGAAAGAAGTGGATTTATTATGGGAGAAGGAGCAGGAGTTCTTGTATTAGAAGAATTAGAACATGCCAAAAAAAGAGGTGCCAAGATATATGCCGAAGTAGTTGGCTATGGAGCTACCTCTGATGCTTACCATATTACTTCCCCATTACCAGAAGGAGAAGGCGGGGCAAGAGCCATGAAAAGAGCCATAGAGGATGCCCAAATTCAACCAGAAGAAATTGATTACATCAATGCACATGGGACATCAACCCATTTAAACGATTCTTGCGAAACTATGGCAATTAAAACAGCTTTAGGAGAAGCGAGCAAAAAAGTAATGGTAAGTTCAACCAAAGGGAACATAGGACATTTACTAGGAGCAGCAGGAGGCGTAGAAGCGATTATTTGTGCGAAAGCAATTCAAGATCAAATGGTGCCACCAACCATTCATTATCAAGAAAAAGATGAAGAGTGTGATTTAGATGTCGTACCAAACGAAGTAAGAAGAGTAGCAGTAACAACGGTCATGTCAAACTCTCTAGGATTTGGCGGACACAATGCTAGCATTATTTTAAAAAAATATGAATAAAAAGAATAGGCTAAAAAAAATTACATTTTTGGCGGTGACAGATTTAACTAGATAGATATTATGGAAAGGATAGAGGAGAATGGAATATGAGAAAATAAAACAACTAATGGAGGATATGGGAGATTCAAAATTAACAGAAATTGCGATCGATTTTCCAGATGGTACCAAAATTAGTATGAAAAAAGAAGGAAAACAAGTGGTAGTAGAAAATGTATCAACAAAACAAGAAGTAAAAGTGGAAACAGTCCAGAAAAAGCAAGAGGAAAAAGAAGAACAAGAAGAAGGTATCATTGTGAAATCTCCAATGGTGGGAACTTTTTATGCCAAACCTTCTCCAGATCGTGAAGCTTTTGTAACAGTGGGACAAAAAGTGAAAAAAGGTGATGTTCTTTGTATTATAGAAGCTATGAAGTTGATGAATGAGATAGAATCTGAACTAGATGGGGAAATTAAAGAAATTTTAGTAAAAGATGAGGAAACCGTAGAATACGGAAAGCCATTGTTTATTATCAAATAAAAATGACATAAATTGTTACTGAATAAGCTCTATGATTTTATAATAAACTTTGAAAAAGTCAGGGTAGTAACAAAGAATGACAACAGCCTACAAAATATAAAAATAGAAAGAAGTGAAAAGAATGTTAAATAAGGAGCAAATAGAAGAAATTATACCACAAAGAGATCCCTTTTTAATGATAGATGAAGTAGAAGAATACATACCAGGAGAAAGTGCCACAGCCTATAAATACGTAGACGAAGAAGAGTGGTATTTTAAAGGACATTTTCCAGGAAATCCAATTATGCCAGGTGTATTAATTACAGAAAGTTTAGCCCAAACAGGAGCGATTGCCATTCTTAGTTTAGAAGAGAATAAAGGAAAAAATGCTTTATTTGGTGGCATTGATAAAATGAAATTTAAAAAAATGGTTGTGCCAGGTGATAAGTTAAAATTAGAAGTTAAAATTATCAAGCAAAAAGGACCAATTGGAGTAGGAGAAGCCATAGCAACAGTAAATGAAAAATTAGTTGCAAAAGGAGAGCTAACTTTTGCAGTAGTATAGGTTAGTTTAATTGATTTTTAGAAATTTATTATATTTTTTAGGGAAAGGAAAATAAAATCATGAATAAGATTTTAATTGCCAATCGAGGAGAAATAGCAGTTCGTATTATAAGAGCCTGTAAAGAAATGAACCTAAAGACAGTAGCCGTTTACTCGGAAATGGACAAAGATGCCATGCATACTCGTTTAGCAGATGAAGCCATTTGTATTGGTCCAGCCAATAGCGGAAAAAGTTACTTAAATTTCAAAAACATTATAGAAGCAGCTAATATAACAGGAGCAGATAGTATTCATCCTGGATTTGGCTTTTTATCGGAAAACAGTCAATTTGCTAAAATATGTGAAGAATCCAATATAAAATTTATAGGTCCTTCTTATCGAGTTATTGAAAGGATGGGAAATAAGTCAAATGCCAAAGAATTAATGAAATCAGCGGGAGTGCCCGTGATACCAGGTTCAGACGGAAGTGTAAAAGGATTAAAAGATGCCATTAAAATAGCAGAAAAGATAGGATATCCAGTTATGTTAAAAGCAGCAGCAGGAGGAGGCGGAAAAGGAATTCGTATTGTGAATTCAGCAGAAGAATTAGAAAGTAACTATAATATTGTAAAACAAGAGGCGAAAATATCCTTTAACGATGACGAAATCTATATAGAAAAATTTGTGAGAAACCCAAGACATGTAGAAATTCAGATTTTAGCAGATGAACATGGCAATGTAATTCATTTAGGAGAAAGAGATTGTTCCATTCAACGTAACAATCAGAAAGTAATAGAAGAAACACCATCAACGGCCATTGACGATAAACTAAGAAATAAAATGGGGGAAGCTGCCGTAAAAGCTGCTAAAGTAGCAGGATATACCAGCTGTGGTACCATTGAATTCTTAGTAGACAAGGATAAGAATTTCTATTTTATGGAGATGAACACCAGAATTCAGGTAGAACATCCCATTACAGAAGAAAGAACGGGAATAGACATTGTAAAAGCACAAATCAAAATAGCAGCAGGAGAACCATTAAAAATAAAACAAAAAAATGTTATCTTTAAAGGTCATAGTATAGAATGTAGAATTAATAGTGAAAATCCAGCTAAAAATTTCATGCCTTGTCCAGGAACCATTACAGGATTAAATTTACCAGGAGGAAATGGCGTCAGAGTTGATACTGCTATTTATGAAGGATATACCATTCCACCTTCTTATGACTCCATGATTGCCAAAATTATTACGCGTGGCGATACAAGGAATGAAGCCATCAGTAAAATGAAAAGAGCTTTAGAAGAAATTGTAATAGAGGGTGTAGATACCAATATAGATTTTTTATTTAAAATAATCAAAAACCCTAATTTTATAAGAGGAAATTTTGATACCTCATTTATTGAAAAGGAGATTTTAAAAAGTAGAAATTAAGGGAAATGTCAATTATATCAATTTGATGTTCATTGGGGATGGTTCTGTTTGTGCCATTGGGGACGGACCTTTTTGGCAAATTAATAAATTTAATAAAGTAAGAAACTCTTTTTATTGTAACAGATAATTTGCCAAAAAGGTCCGTCCCCAATGGCACAAACAGAACCATCCCCAATGGACATCAAATTGATACAAAGACATTGTTTCTCTGTTACTAGGAAAGGAAAAGATTATGATAGTAGACAAAATAAAAAAGAGAGAGCCAACTGCTAAAAGAACAGAAAATCAAGTAGACATACAAGTTGGTAAATGGGTGAAATGTGATAAGTGTAAAGAAATATTATATAAGGAAACGGTAAGAGCCAATAGTAGTATTTGCCCCAATTGTGGAGCTTATTTTAGAATGCATATTAATAAAAGGTTAGAAAGTATTATTGACAAAAATACGTATCAAAAGTTTGACTTGAATATTGATACTACCAACCCATTAGATTTAGAAGATTACCCAAAAAAGATAAAAGGATTGAGAGAAAAAACAGGAATTCAAGAAGCCGTTAGTTGTGGGACTGGAGAAATAAAAGGCGAAAAAGTGGTGATTTGTGTTATGGATAGTGGCTTTTTGATGGGAAGTATGGGAATTGTGGTAGGAGAAAAAATTACCTATGCCATTGAAAAAGCCATTGAATTAAAACTTCCTCTTATCATCTTTTGTGTCTCTGGTGGTGCTAGAATGCAAGAGGGAATTATATCGTTAATGCAAATGGCAAAAACAACGGCTGCCATTGGTAAATTAAATGAAGCAGGATTGTTATATATATCAGTATTGACCGATCCTACTTATGGAGGGGTTACAGCATCTTTTGCTAGTATTGCTGATATTATATTAGCAGAACCAGGCGCCATGATAGGGTTTGCAGGACAACGAGTGATAGAGCAAACCATTGGAGAAAAGTTGCCAGAAGGATTTCAAACAGCAGAGTTTTTGCTAGAACATGGATTTGTTGATAAAATTGTAGAAAGAAAAGAATTAAAAGATACCTTGTATCAGTTAATACAGTTTCATAAAGAAAATTAAATATCTATTGGGTGTCCATTGGGGACGGTTCTTTTTGGTCAAATGTCCATCGGGGACGGTTCTGTTTGGACATCGATTACTAAAAGCAATTATTAAAAATTAATTCTTAAGAAAAATGTCCAAACAGAACCGTCCCCGATGGACATTTGACCAAAAAGAACCGTCCCCAATGGACGTGATGAAAGGAGAGAAGGTAGATGAAAGAATTGATGGCTTGGGAAAAGGTAGAAATAGCAAGAAATCCTAAAAGAAAGACAGCATTAGATTATATAGAAGAAATTTTTGACGAATTTGTAGAACTTCATGGAGATAGAAATTTCAGAGATGATAAATCGATTGTATGTGGATTAGCGAAAATAGGAAGCCAAAATTATACTATTATAGCAGAACAAAAAGGAAGAACCACAAAAGAAAATATAGAAAGAAATTTTGGAATGCCAAATCCAGAAGCATATCGAAAAGGAATCCGTTTTATGGAGCAGGCAGAAAAATTTAAAAGACCAGTTATTACTTTTATTGATACAAAAGGTGCCTATCCAGGTATTGGAGCAGAAGAAAGAGGACAACGGAGAAGCTATTGCCAAGTCTATGTTGGTGCTAAGTAAGTTAAAAGTGCCAGTAATAGCCATTGTAATAGGAGAAGGATCAAGTCGGAGGCGCTTTAGCTTTGGGGCTTGGAAATAAAGTTTTTATGTTAGAAAATGCTATTTATTCTATTTTGTCACCAGAAGGATATGCTAGTATTTTATGGAAGGATTCTTCTAGAACAAAAGAAGCTGCTGAAAAAATGAAGTTGACAGCAAAGGATTTGTATGAATTACATATAATTGATAAAATAATAAAAGAACCTAAAGGTGATGAGGAAGAAAGCTTTTTAAAGGTAGCTAAAAGTTTAAAAAAAGAAATACAAAAGACCATACAAGAAATGAAAGATATGAGTCCAGAGGATATGGAAGAACAACGATATCAAAAGTTTAGAAATATGGGCGAATATAAAATGATTTAGTATTTCAAGTTTATTATTTTAATATTTTTTGGCAAAATATAGCTGGGGTTAACGATCAGGGTCTTGCCTTCAAAATATTAAAATAGCAAACTAAAAATAATAAAATGTTATACAAGGAGGAAAAGGAAATGATTTTAGAAGGAAAGAAAATTTTAATTATGGGAATTAGAAATAAGTGGAGTATTGCATTTGGAATTGCAAAGGCTGCTTATGAAAATGGAGCAAAGTTAATTTTTACGTATATGGGAGAAGAAAATAAGGAAAAAATAGAAGAGTTGATAGCAGAATTTAAGGGAAGTAAAGCTTATGTTTTAGATGGTGCTTCCGAAGATGAAATTGTTAAACAAACTTTTACAAAAATCAAAGAAGAAAATGGAAAAGTAGATGGTATTGTGCATGCCGTAGCACATGCTAATACAGAGGATTTACACAATGATTTTATTTTTACCAGTAAAGAAGGATTTGCTCATGCTTGTGATGTAAGTAGTTATTCGTTTGTATTAGCAGCAAGACAAGCAAAAGCATTAGATATGTTAAATGAAAAGGCAAGTTTAGTGACATTAACCTATCATGGTTCTACGAAAGTAATTGATAATTATAATGTTATGGGAGTGGCAAAAGCAGCTTTGGAAGCAAGTGTTAGATATTTAGCGGAAAATTTAGGAAAAGAAGGAATCAGAGTAAATGCGGTTTCAGCAGGTCCAATTAAGACTTTATCGGCAAAGGGAATTAAAGATTTTGGTTCTGTTTTAACAGTGATAGAAGAAAAAGCTCCCTTACATAAAAATGTAACTACGACACAGGTTGGAAATGTAGCAACATTTTTATTAAGTTCTATGTCAGATAGTGTAACAGGTCAAGTGGTTTATGCTGATAATGGATATAATATTATGGGGATTTAAAAAATAATAGAACTTAATACCCGATAGTTTTTAATTTTATTACACATTTCAAAAAACTGTCGGGTATTAAGACTATTTTATTCTTTTATTTCTTGTGCTAATTTGTCAATTGCTTTTGTTTCAATTCGTGATACATAGGAACGGGAGATTCCCATCATGCTAGCAATTTCATTTTGTGTTTTTGGTTTATGACCACCTAAGCCAAATCGTAATTCTAAAATGGTTCTTTCTCTATCTTTCAAAATTTCTTTCATTTTTTGACAAAGTAATTTTATCTTCATTTTAATGTCTACTTCATCTTCTATATTTCTTTCGTTGTTTTCTAAAATTTCTTGAAGTGTAACAACATTATCATCTTTATCTTTTCCAATTGGTTCATTTAAATAAACTTCTGCTCCTAGCTTTTTCGTGGCACGCAAGTGCATTAATATTTCGTTATCAATGCAACGTGATACGTAAGTAGAAAGTCTAGCACCTTTTTCTACTTTAAAACTATTAATACCTTTAATTAGACCAACAGTCCCAATGGATATTAGGTCATCTTGTTCTACTTTGGCTGTACTGTATTTTTTAGCTACATGGGCTACTAATCTTAGATTTCTTTCAATTAGAATATTTCTTGCTTCATCATCTCCTTTTGCCATTTGCTCTAAACAATTTCTTTCTTCTTCTGCTGTTAGTGGTTCAGGAAATAGATTTCCACCTTGAATATAGCCAACGACAAATACAGCTGATTTTAGGAATTCTAAAAAACCTAGTATTCCTGTCATACATAATGATAGCAATAATATGCACCTCCATTTTTGTTGGTCTAAGCTTGCTTTCTATCTTTTTTAACCAACGATATAGAAATAGTTTCTAATTTCTATTTCTACATAATGAAGTATATGTTACAGAAAAATAAAAGTGCATGACCCTTTTAAATTTTTATATTACTTTTTCATAAGTTAGAGTATGGAGCTCTATTGACTAAATTTTTGAATTTTATAAACACTTGAAAATATTTCCATACTATGGTAGAATAAAAATCATCATAAAAATAGAATAGGAGAAAAAATGCAAAGAACAAAATTAAAAGATAGAATATTACCCAAGTACACAAAAGGAGAAGAAATCTTTAATATGACTTCCCATATTGTAGGAGCTGTTTTAGGAGTGGTAGCAACAGTGCTATGTATTGTATTCGCAGCGGTACATGGTAATGGATATGGGGTAATAAGTGGTTCCATTTATGGTGTTACTATGATTATTTTATATACGATGTCGAGTATTTATCATGGATTAAGTCCAAGAATAAAATCTAAAAAAGTATTTCAAATACTAGATCATTGTTCTATATTTTTATTAATAGCGGGGTCGTATACGCCATTTGCACTATGTGCCATTCGAGAAGTCGATACCTTAGCAGGTTGGGCAATATTTGGCATAATATGGCTATTTGCTATTTTAGGAATTATATTAAACTCCATTGATATTAAAAAATTTAAAACATTTTCTATGATATGTTATTTATTAATGGGATGGTGTATTTTAATAAAAGGAAGTTTACTTCCTGAATTATTAACAACAAATGGTTTTATTCTATTAGTAGCGGGAGGAATTGCTTATACCATAGGAGCTATTATTTATGGAGTAGGAAAAAAACATAAGTATTTTCATTCCATTTTTCACTTGTTTATTTTATTAGGTAGCTTTTTACATTTCTTGTGTATATTATTATATGTAATGTAAGGGAAACTTAAAAAATGATAAAAAATAGCCATTAAAAGAGATTTTTATAGGAAAGAGTAAGATAAGTATATTAAAAAACAGAAATAAAGGTAATTTATCAATTAATTTAATTTGTAAAACTAGATAGTTTATGTTAAAATAACAATAGATAATAAAAGAATAAGTTTATCCCTGCGTAGTGCGTATAGGCAGAATTTTTAGAACCAACACATGATAAGAGGGGCCGAACTCTCAATATGGCGTGCAAGCTCACCGAATTTGTAGTGAGAAGCCCAGAAGTATTTAGGTAGGCACCCACCTGTTTTTGGGAACAGGTCCTTAAAAATTCATGGCAGCTGACGGCTAAGGCGGGGCTTTTTATTGTATAGGAAAAATCGAAGATTTATAGGACTTGTACATTAGGTTGACAGCATTGACTGTTTGCCAGTATAGAAAAGTTGCCAAAAAGGTCCGTCCCTTTTGGCAACTTTGGCATTTTCTTAGAAATCATCTAAAGCTAAAATAGCTTTAGCATAAATTTTGCAAGAAAGTAATAATTTATCAATATCTATAAATTCATCGGTTTGATGACACCTATCTAAATCACCTGGAAAGTTAGCGCCAAACGAAATGAAGTTGTCAAAAGCACGGGCATAGGTAGCACCGCCAATTGCAATTGGTTCTAAATGAGAGTTGGTTTCTTCGTTATAAATGTTACAAAGTGTTTTTACCAACTTATTTTCTTTTGGAATATAAAGAGCAGGTTTATAAAAAACAGTATTAAAATCAACATCAGGATAGGAATAGATGGATTTAGAAAATCTATCTTCTATATCCATGATATTTGCTGTTACTGGAATACGAAGATTTAATCCAATGGCTAATAGGTTATTTTTTAAAGAAACGTTCCCTACATTTAAGGTTAATTTTCCAGATTCGTCTTCATAATCAATTCCTAACTTTTTACCATCATATTGGGTGTTTATATAAGCGGTAAAGAAATCTAACAAGGGTACTTTTATAGCATATAAATTAAAAATTTTAGAAAGTATAACCAATAATCTAGCAATTGCATTGGTTCCTGATTCTGGATGGGCAGCATGGCTAGATTTGCCATAAGAGGTGAGTTTGATTTCTTCTTCATCTATTTTATAAATATCTATTTCAAAATTAGTTTCTGAAATGGTTTTTCTTAAATTTTTAATAAAGATATTCATGGCTATTTTTTGAGAATTAACTTTTAAAGTGACACTACACATTTTAGGAACAACATTAATAGCATTATCATAAGTATTAATATCTTTTATAACAATATCTTTGGCTAAAAAGGTAGAGTAATCCATTTTTAAATAGCTAGTCATAATTGATTTTTCAGAATAGATACATGGAAAATCAGCATCAGGACTAAATCCTATGGAAGGAGATTCTTCGTGCTTTTTATAGTAATTGATACATTTCCAATCATTTTCTTCGTTTAATCCTAGAATTAAACGAACACGTTTATGAACTTCACAAGTTTCCATGATAGATTTCATAGCATATAAAGCACTAATGACAGGTCCTTTGTCGTCAATCGCACCTCTACCATAAATTTTATTGTCTGAAATAGTAGCACTAAAAGGGGGATAGGTCCAATTGTCACCTTCAGGAACAACGTCTAAATGTCCAATAATTCCAATTAATTCTTTGCCTTTCCCAAATTCAATATAACCACAATAACCATCTATATTTTTAGTTCGAAATCCTAGTTTTTTTCCAAGCTCAAGCATGTATTCTAAGGCATCGTTAATGGGCTCTCCAAAAGGATGAAGTGCATTGTTAGAAATAGAAATGACACTTGGTATTTTTATTAATTCTTGCGTTTTTTGTATGATTTCATTTTTGTGGCTTTCAATATATTTATGAATCATATTATCAATCCTTCCTTATTCTATTTAGTTTTCTTATAGTATAACATAATATGCAAGATAATGGGTATTATACGTAGAAATAATAGAAATATTAAAGTATTTTTAAAATATTTACAGATAGAAACTTTTTAGTACAATATACTTATTTACATAATTTTCATATATTAATAAAATACATATATAGTTTGACTATAAAAGTTAAAATATAGAAAGTAAGATTGGCAGTAGAAGCTTCTATTGATAATAATGGAAATTTTGATTCAAGCTTATTGTTACCAGAATTGACAAAGCAAGGGTTAAGTGGGAACAAGGATAGTAATGGAAATATAATAGTAAATACAGATAATAAAACATATACAATTGATAATAAAGGAAAGATAACAGAAAAAAACAAGACTAATACAGACGAAGAGGAAGAAATAGTAACAGCACCAGAAAGTTATGTGAAATCATTTAATGCAGGTAAGGGCGGAAATAATATTATTATTGGTTATATTAATGTGGAAAATGTAAATGCTTATGATATGATATTTATGGGAACTGGTGAATTCGGAAGTAGATGGGATAATGATTTTCTAGGAGGACTATCAGATTATGCAAGTTTTGGAAGTATTACTACTTGGAAAGCAGATTTTATAAATATAAAGTTTTCATCAGGCATAACTAATATTCCAGAATGGACATTTAATCAAACAATAACCATTATGGGTTCAACAGAAGGATGGTATAGTAATTGGAATTCAGGATGTGATGCTAATATTGTATATAAAAACCAATAATAAAAAAAGTAAACTTGCTTTTAATAAATAAAAAGTAAACTCATTGACAAACAAATTAAAGATTGATAAAATTCTCTTATAAGTTAGGAACTATTAAAAATAGTAAAACATTGAAAAAGAGTCTATGTAGAATAAAAAGTACATATGAAACAATGTATATTACGTTTTAAAATAGTGAATAATAGTAAAAAGTGAACCAAGAAAAAACAAAAGAAAGAGGAGGATTTTATGAAGAAAAAAATTGAATTAAAGAAAAAAGGAAAGTCTAACAAAGGTATTACTTTAATAGCCTTAGTTATTACGATTATTGTGTTGCTAATTTTAGCGGCAGTAAGTATAGCGACTTTAACAGGGGAAAATGGAATTTTAACAAAGGCTTCTACGGCAAAAAAAGAAACCGAAATGGCAACAGAAGATGAGAAGGTAAGATTGGCAGTAGCAGCTTCTATCGATAATAATGGAAATTTTGATTCAAGCTTACTTCCAAGTGAATTAAACAAATATGAACTAATAGGAACACCTAGTGGAGACGATATAATAGTAGATACAAAGAACAAAACATATACTATTGATAATAAAGGAAAAATAACAGAAAAAAGCAAGAACAATACAGAGGAAGAGGAAGAAATAGTAACAGCACCAGAAACCTTTGTAAGTTCTTTTAATGCGGGTAAAGATGGAGATAATATTATAGGGTATATTGTTAAAAATGCAGAAAATGCAAATGCTTATGATATGATATTTGTGGGAACTGGTGAATTTGGAAGTAGATGGGATAATGGTACTCTAGGAAGTGGACTATCAGATTATGCAAGTTTTGGAAGTCTTACTACTTGGAAAGCAGATTTTATAAATATCAAATTTTCATCAGGCATAACGAATATTCCTGAATATACATTTAATTCTTCTGAAACAATACAAAAAATAGTCTTACCAAATACAATTGAGAAAATAGAGGAGGGAGCTTTCTGGAGTAACACTAATATAAAAAATATAATAATTCCAGCTAGTGTGAAATATGTTGGAAGAGATGTATTTTTCGGATGGACTTCAGAGCAAACTATAACTATTATGGGATCAACAGATGGATGGAATTCCAGAGAATGGGACCACGCATGTGATGCTAATATTATATATAAAAATCAATAAAAAGGAAAAGAAATGGATAAAAAAAGAAAAATAATAATTCTAATAATCCTAATAGGCTTGATTTTGATGGGAATATTTTTTATCATAAAACCCCATAAAAAGCAAGTAGAATTATCAGCTAGAAATAAAAATATCATAAAAGTAGATGAACTTGAGTATAAAGATTTAAACAATAATGGAAAATTAGATAATTATGAGAATTGGAATCTTAGTCCAGAACAAAGGGCAGAAGATCTAGTTTCTCAAATGAATATAGAAGAAAAAGCGGGAATGATGTTAATTCATTCCCAATTAAGTGCTACCAAACAACAAAACAAAGAATTAACCAGCTGTGATGGTTTATTAAATGAGCAAGAATCAACCGATAATGAAAAAATATATTTGAATTATACAGGAAATACAACAACCATAAAAGACTTAAATATAAGGCATATCATACTTAGGGAGTACATTAACCCAGAACAAATAGCAACTTGGGAAAATGCCATGAATGAATTAGCAGAAAGTAGTAGACTAGGAATTCCAATTGTATTTACATCTAACCCAAGAAACCATGCAGAAATGGTAGCTACTAATGCAAATGATATTCAATACACACAATATCCTACACCAACAGGGATTGCAGCAGCAACTATGGGAGAAGAAAAAAAGAAAGGTCAATCCGATATTATTCAGAATTTTGCAGAAATCGTGAGAAAAGAATGGATAGCAACAGGAATCAGAAAAGGTTATATGTATAGTGCCGATTTAATGACAGATGCAAGGTGGGCAAGAAACAGTGATACCTTTGGAGAAAATGTAGACTTTGTAAGTAAGACAATGGAAACTCTTGTAAAAACCATACAAGGTGGAGAACATTTGAGTAAAACAGGAGTTGCACTAACTATGAAACATTTTCCAGGTAGTGGAGCAAGAGTAAATGGAATGGATGCTCATTTGCCAAATGGGAGATATTCTCCGTATAATACAGAAAATAGTTTAGCCAATTATCATTTACCACCATTCGAAAGTGCGATTAATGCTAATGTTTCATCTATTTTACCCTATTATTCACAACCAGATCCCAATAGTGCTAAACAAATTTATAAGGGAAAAGAGATTCATATGGAAGGAAGTTCCTATGCGTATAATGAAGAATTCTTAAAGAATTTATTACGTGAAAATATGAATTTCAAAGGATATATCAATACAGACAGTGGGGTAGTAGATTTTATTGCATGGGGCGAAGAAGATAAAACAAATGTTAAAAAAGTAGCAAAGGCAATTAATTCAGGAGTAGATTTAATATCAGATACCTATCATACCGAATGGATATTACAAGCCCTTGAAGAAGGATTGATAACGGAAGAACGAATCGATGAATCAGTAAAAAAAGTATTAGAAGAAATGTTTTCATTAGGGATTTTTGAAAATCCCTATATAGAAGAAAAAGAAACCAATGAACAAATTGCAACCAAAGAGTCGTTAGAAGAAGCATACAGCGTACATCAAAAATCGGTTGTATTACTAAAAAATAAAGAAGAAACACTACCAATTAAAGCACAAGAAAAGGAAGATAAAATAAAAGTTTATATCAAAGAATTTGGAACAACAGGAAGAATTATTATGGATGCTTTAGATATGGGAGAATATAATTCTATTGAAGTCGTAAAAGATGAAGCCCAAGCAGACTATTTAATAACATATATTGCTGGAAAGATAACCAATCAGACGACCTATGAGTTGGACTTGAAAAACAGTGTAATTGGGGAAGAATATGAAGAATGGGTAAGAATCGGAAATACGATTAAAGAAAATGGCGGAAAAAGAATTACTATCATTAATTTTAAAACAGGCTATATAGTAGATGGAATCGAACAAAATACAGATTGTTTAATAGGTGGCTTTAATACTTATACCTCAGCTATTATGGAAGCAATTGTAGGAAAAACAGAAATAACAGGAGTATTACCATTTACCTTACCTGCTAATGGAGAAGTAGTGGCAATAGATGAAAACGGAAACTGTGCTTCACCAAATGATGTGCCAGGATATGACAAAAGCAAATATATGAAAAATGGATTACGTTATGAATATATAGACGAATTAGGAAATTCTTATACGTGTGGATATGGATTATAATATGAAAGATACATCTTTTCTAAGATGTGTCTTTTATGATAGCAATAAAAGATAAGAATTACGAAAATATTCAAGTTTCGACTTTTTGTAAGTGCAGGTTGTAATATATAATTTTTTTACGCTTTGTGTGTCGCAACCTACAAAATTAAATTTTTATCTGTGGGTTGCTCCAATCGCACTCGTTTCACTCGTTTGGTCGCTTACGCAGCGTTGCAAAAATTATATATTACAACCTGCACTTACAAAAAGTCGAAACTTGAATATGAAAATACTCTTGACAACATTTTATAAAAAAGGATAGAATAAAATCGCAGAATGAAAGAGAAGGTTTATAGGTAAAACCGTTTAAAAACCTAAATATTGTAAAAGGAGAGTGTAGTTTTGAAAGAATTAGGAATACAAGAACTAGAGAAAAAAGCAAGAAAAGTAAGAGAGGATATCATAGAAGAGGTATATCGTGCCAAATCAGGTCATCCAGGAGGCTCTCTTTCTATTGCGGATATTTTAACAGTATTATATTTTAAAGAAATGAACATCCAACCAGAAAATCCAAATTGGGAAGATAGGGATAGGCTGGTATTATCAAAAGGACATTGTTCACCAGCCTTATATAGTTGTTTAGCCAATCGAGGCTTTTTTCCAGTAGAAGATTTAAAAACTTTTAGAAATATTAATAGTTATTTACAAGGACATCCAGACAAAAACAAAGTACCAGGAGTAGATATGACGACAGGTTCATTAGGACAAGGGTTGTCATCTGCTAATGGAATGGCAATAGCAGGTAAAATGAATCATAAGGATTACAGAGTTTATTGTATTTTAGGAGATGGAGAAATCGAGGAAGGGCAAATTTGGGAAGCAGCAATGGCAGCTAACAAATACAAATTAGATAATTTATGCGTAATGGTAGATAATAATAATTTACAAATTGATGGAACCATAGAAGAAGTCATGAGTTCTTATCCGATTGATGAAAAGTTCAGAAGTTTTGGATTTGAGGTTATTCATATAGATGGACACAATATTGACGAAATTATAAAGGCTTTTGAAGTAGCTAGAAATGTAAAAGGAAAACCAACCTGCATCATAGCAAAAACGATTAAAGGAAAAGGAATATCTTTTATGGAAAATCAAGCTGGTTGGCATGGAAAAGCGCCTAATGATGAACAATATGAGGAAGCTATGCAAGGCTTAAAACAAAATTAAAGATGAAAAGTTGCGAATCTTAGGTATTAAGGAATGTCCCCTAATCCCTAAGATTCGCAACGAAAAGGAAAGGAAGGATAGAAATGGAAGATAAAAAAATTGCTACCCGTCAAAGTTATGGAGAAACTTTAGTAAAATTAGGAAAAGAAAATGAAGATATAGTAGTATTAGATGCAGATTTAGCAGGAGCTACTAAGACCAATTTATTTGCGAAAGAATTTCCAGATCGATTTTTGGATTTAGGAATTGCGGAATCTAATATGTTGGGGACAGCAGCAGGATTAGCAACTTGTGGAAAAATTCCGTATGCCAGCACTTTTGCTGTATTTGCAGCTGGAAGAGGCTATGATCAAATTAGAAATAGTATTTGTTATCCTAATCTAAATGTGAAAATTTGTGCTACTCATGCAGGAATTACAGTAGGAGAAGATGGGGCTACTCATCAAATGTTAGAAGATATTTCATTGATGAGAACTTTGCCAAATATGACCGTGATTTCACCATCAGATGATACACAAACTAGATGGATGATTGAAGAAATTAGTAAAATAAAGGGACCGGTTTATGTGAGATTAGCAAGATTAGCAACTCCAATTATTTACGACCAAAATCAAAAGTTTGAAATAGGAAAAGCCATTCAAATAGGAGAAGGAACGGATGGAACGGTATTTGCAACAGGAGTAACAGTAGCAGAAGCAATCAAAGCACAAGAAGAATTGAAAGAACAAGGAATTGCTATTAGGGTGGTAGATATACATACTATTAAACCAATTGATAAAGATATAATTGTAAAATGTGCAAAGGAAACAAAAAAGTTAGTATCTATTGAAGATCATAGTATAATAGGAGGATTAGGATCAGCAATTAGCGAGATTTTAACCACAGAATGTCCAACTAAATTAAATAGAATGGGTATGAAAGATACTTTTGGAAAGTCTGGTAAAGCAGAGCAACTAATGGAATATTTTGGTCTTACTTCAAAGGCAATTGTAGAAGAATTCTTGAAAAGTTAGTAATTATATGTTCTAATGTTTCATAAAAAATATTAGAAACATAGAAAATAAGAGATAAATGATAGAAAATGTAAAAAAACCAACATTTTCTATCATTTTTTTACCAAAAAAGTATTGCAAAAAAAGTAGTTTATTGTTATGATTAGAGAGAATAGAATACAATGCCATAAATATAAGGTAAGGAGAAACAAAATGATAGAATTTAGAAACGTAAGCAAGATCTATGACACAGGGACAAAAGCGGTCAGAAATGCTAACTTTGTAATTGATAAAGGAGAATTTGCTTTTTTAGTAGGAACATCAGGAAGTGGAAAATCTACCCTTATTAAATTAATCTTAAAAGAAGAAGAACCAACCTCAGGAAATCTAATCATTAATGGAAAAGACACCACTTTTTTAAAACCAAGTCGAGTTCCTTTTTTAAGAAGAAGCATGGGAGTAGTATTTCAAGACTTTAGGCTTTTACCAGACAAAACGGTTTATGACAATGTTGCTTATGCTATGTATATTGTAAGAGCGACACCAAGACACATTAGAAGACAAGTTCCAATGGTACTTTCCTTAGTAGGATTAAGCGGTAAAGCCAAAATGTATCCCAATGAATTATCAGGAGGAGAACAACAAAGAGTAGCTTTAGCAAGAGCACTAGTAAACAATCCATCCATGTTAATTGCAGACGAACCAACAGGAAACTTAGACCCAGATACAGCTTGGGATATTATGAATTTATTAAATGACATCAATATGAGAGGAACAACGGTTGTCGTTGCCACACATGCAAAAGATATTGTAGATAAAATGAAAAAAAGAGTTATCCATATACGCAAAGGTCAAATAATAAAAGATGATAAAAAAGGTGGGTATGATTGTGAAATATAACATATTTGGATATTTAATAGGAGAAGGGTTCGGAAATGTATTCAAAAATAAGAAATCAACAGGAGCATCCCTGATGATTATGTGTGCCACTATGATTATTTTTGGAATTTTCCTAATTCTAACAGAAAACATCAATCATTTTGTAGCAGAAGTTGAATCGGCACAAGGAATACAAGTTTTTATAAAAAATGAAGCAACACAAGAACAAATCGAAGAAATAGAAGAAAAATTAAGAGCCTTAGACGGCGTTAGTACAACAGAATATGTATCCAAAGAGGATGCGTTAACACAGATGAAAGACCGATTTGGTGATAAAAAGGATTTATTAGCTGGTTATGAAGAAAACAATATATTCCCAGCTTCTTATGTGGTAACACTAACCGATTTAAGTAAAAGTAAAGAAGTACAAAATCAAATTTTAACCTTTGATAATATCAAAAAAATAACCAGTAAAGATGAAACCGTAGCTACTTTAATTAATTTAGCAAATGGTATTAAAATTGTAACAGGTGTTATTTTAATTTTATTAGTTATCATATCTGTCTTTATTATAGCCAATACCATCAAACTTACGGTTCATGCGAGAAGAAAGGAAATTTCCATTATGAAATATGTAGGAGCAACCAATGGATTTATTCGCTGGCCATTTATTGTAGAAGGTATGATAATAGGGGTATTTGCAAGTGCCATATCAATTGCTTTAGTGGGAATTGCTTACAGTTTTATAGCAGAACAGATGGTAAATTCTCAATTTATGCAAGTAATCAATATGAGTTTAGTAACATTTGGCGATATGTTTAGTTCTATTATATTTGTGTATATGTTACTAGGAATTGGAATTGGAGCCATCCGGAAGTATTATTTCTATGAGAAAATATTTAAAAGTATAAAGGAGAAAACATGCGTAAAATTTTATGTGTTGTTTTAGCTTTCCTAATTAGTAGTTTTAGTATTATTTCTTATGTGCAAGCAGAAGAAATGACGGATTTACAAACACAGCAAGAAGAACTAAGAAACCAAATTAATGATGCCACTGGTGAATTAGAAAATGTACAAGAAGAATTATCAGAAAATCTTCAGCAAGTGCAAAGACTAGATGAACGAATTGCTAATTCACAAAAAGAATTGGAGGAATTGAATACTAAAATTACAGAATTACAAGATTCCATTGACGAAGTAGAAGAAAAGCTAAAAGTAGAGGAAGAAAAATATAATCAGCAAAAAGAAATATTAGAGGTACGATTAGTGACGATGTATGAAACAGGAGATACCCAATATTTAGACGTTATTTTGAGTTCTAAGAGTGTTTCTGATTTCTTATCCAATTATTTCCTAATTACGGAATTAGCTAAGTATGATACCGAATTATTAGAAGATATAAAAAAGCAAAAAGATGAAATCGAATTAGATAAAAAGAAATTGGATACCACAAAAGAAAAATATGCCACCATGAAACAAAATCAAACAAAGACAGCTAAAGTATTAGAAAATACCAAAATGGTGAGAGAAAATTATATTGCAAAATTGTCAGACAAAGAAAAAGATGTACAAGCTCAAATTGATGAATATAATGCAAAATTCGAAGAAGTAAATAGAGAAATATTGTTACTTGCTTTGGAAGGAATTGATACCCAATATATAGGAGGAGAATTGGCATGGCCAATTCCAGGATATACCAGGATTACTTCCAAATATGGGATGAGAACCCATCCCATTACAGGAGTTTATAAATTACATACAGGTGTTGACGTAAGTGCACCAATGGGAGCAAATTTTGTAGCTGCTAATGATGGAATTGTTGTTAAAGCAGAATATAATGGAGCCTATGGTAATATGGTAATTATCGATCATGGCGGGGGTGTTTCCACTTTATATGCACATGGTTCAGAAATTATGGTACAAGTTGGTGATACCGTAAAACGTGGTGAAACGGTAGTGCTAAAGGTTGGTTCAACTGGATATTCAACAGGACCACATGCCCATTTTGAGGTTAGATTAAATGGGGTGGTAACAGACCCATTACCCTATATTACAAATGGAATGGTACCAATCACCCAAAATAAAACAGAGCAGGAAACATCAGAGGAAAATAAAAATAATACAACAGAAGAACAGACAACGAATTAAAAGAAAAAATAGGAGGAACTTATGAGGAAGTTAGGATTAAAAATAGTAGGAGTAGTCGTTATAGTTATAATTTTGTCACAAAGTAGTGTAGCAATAGCAGCTACTAAATCAGAATTAAATAATAGTAACACCGTAACGGAAAAGAAAATTAATGAAGCAAAGGAAAATTTGAATGAAATTCAAACAGAAAAATCAGAGACTTTGAAACAAGTAGAACAGTTGACAGGTCAAATTTCTGAATATGAGACTCAAATTAGACAATTAAATGAAGAAATTGAAGGATTAAATGATAAAATAGAACAAGAAGAAGAAAATTTGAAAAAGGCAGAAGAAGATTATACGAAACAAGAAGAATTGTTACAAGCAAGATTAGTAGCAACTTATGAGGCAGGAGAAACTTCCTATTTAGATTTTATCTTATCTTCAGCTAGCATTACAGAGTTGATCTCAAATTACTATTTAATAACGGAAGTGGCAACCAGTGATACAGAATTATTAGAAAAGATTCAAGAACAGAAAAAGGAAATAGAAACAGCAAAACGAAATTTGGAAAATAGTAAAAAAGAATTAGACAATTCAAAGGCAAGTAAACAACAAATTTCATCACAATTACAAACTTCTAAAAAAGAAAAAGATTCGCAGGTTTTAAAATTAAATCAAGAAGAAAAGCAAACACAAGCAGATTTGGAACAATTTGAAGCAGATAAAAGAGAAATACAAGCAGAATTAAGAGCTATTGCTCAACAAGAAAAAGAAAATAGTAATAATGGTAACAACAATACGAATAATAATCATGGAAATAATACAGGAGGAAATACAACTGGAGGAAATACCAATACAGCCCCAAGTGCTAATGGATTTGTTTTTCCTGTATCTGGTTTAAGTAAAGCTAATATTAGAAATAAAAACTATCCATCTTATGCAGGTCATACAGGTGTGGATGTTAACATCAATGTTAGTGGTAAAACAATAGTAGCAGCAAAAGGAGGAACAGTACAAAGATCAAAAGCATATATTAAGAATGGAAAATATTATAGTTATGGTGAATGTATTGTTATTAATCATGGTGGAGGAGTTGCAACTTTATATGCACACGGATCACCTGGTTCAAGAAGGGTAACTGTGGGGCAAACGGTTCAACAAGGACAACCTATTATGACAGTTGGAACGACAGGAAATTCATCAGGAGAACATTTGCATTTTGAAGTATTAATTAATGGAAATCCAGTTAACCCATTGCCATATTTACCATAATTAATAGAAAGAAAGGCGGAATTTTTCCGCCTATTGTAATTAATTTTGGGTAATTGAATAAATATAACAACGGAGGTTAAAATGGAAGAAAAGAAAAGATTTAAAGTCTATAAAATGATAATGCTAATAGTATTAGTAGCATTTATTACATTTTTATGTACATCCATAGGAATGTATCAAATTTTTATCAACAGTAACACAGAAAAGTCTTCTATACTTACAACAACATCTAATTCAGATATAACAACCACACTCAATCGATACAAAAAGATTATTGACAAATATTATTTAGGAGAAATTGATGAAGAAAAACTAAAAGAAGGAGCCATCAAAGGCTATATAGAAGGGTTAGATGACCCTTATACAGAATACATATCCAAAGAAGATATGAAAGATTACTTAGATGACACAATGGGGAATTTTGTAGGAATTGGTATTTACATGGTGAAAAACACAGAAGCCAATAAAATACAAGTATTAGCACCCATCAAAAATAGTCCAGCAGAAAAAGCGGGAATATTGCCAGGAGATTTAATCATAGCAGTCGATGACGTTACCTATACAGGAGAAGATATGTCGGTGGTTTCTAACAAAATAAAGGGAGAAGAAGGGACTAGCGTAAAAGTTGAAATTATGAGAGGAAATGAAACCAAGACATTTGACTTAAAAAGGGAAAGTATAAAAGTAAATCCAGTAGAGGGAAAAGTATTAGAAAATCAAATTGGCTATATTGAATTTTCCTCATTTGATGAGGGAACCGCTGAGGATTTTAAAGCAAAATATGAAGAATTAGAAAAACAAGGAATTGAATCCCTAATTATTGATTTAAGAAACAATGGAGGGGGCATTGTAGACGAAGCATTAGAAATAGCAGATTATATAACAGATAAAGGTTCTGTCTTATTATATGAAGTAGATAAAAATAATAAAGAAGAAGTCAAAAAATCTGAGAGAGATCCGATTATTAATTTACCAATTGTTATTTTAGCCAACGAAAATACAGCTAGTTCTTCTGAAATTTTAGCAGGGGCGTTAAAGGATTTAGGAAAAGCTAAAATTTGTGGAATCAAGACGTATGGAAAAGGTGTCATTCAACAGGTATTAACCTTAGCCGATGGCAGTGGATTAAAAATAACAGCAGAAAAATATTTAACACCAAATAAAACAGAAATTAACAAAATAGGAATCGAACCAGATGAGAAAGTAGAATTGCCAGACACGGTTCAAAACGTATTATTAGTCGAAGAAAAAGACGATACACAATTACAAAAGGCAATACAAATGTTAAAATAATGATAAATATAGGAAGTTTCAGTTTTCAAGGGAAAGGATAAAGAAAATGAATTTACCAAATAAATTAACCATATTTCGAATTATATTAGTGCCAATTATGGTAATCATCCCTTTTTTAGGAATAAAAGGTGAGTTTTTAGGAATACCAATTACTTACTGGATTGTTGAAGCGATATTTATGATAGCATCTTTAACTGATAAATTAGATGGCTATTTGGCTAAAAAAAATAATCAAGTAACAACATTTGGAAAGTTTTTGGATCCATTGGCTGATAAAATTTTAGTATTAGCAGCTATGATGATGTTAGTAGAAATGGCTAAATTACCAGCATGGATACCAATTATTGTATTGGCAAGAGAATTTTTAGTATCTGGGTATCGTTTAATTGCCGTAGAAAAAGGAGGAAAAGTTATTGCAGCCTCTAATTGGGGAAAATTAAAAACAGTGACTCAAATGATAGCCATTATTTTAGCATTTGTTGATTTACATGGTTTTGCAGAATGTTTTTCAGGAAATTTGCAAGGAGGCGCATTTGTTTTAAATCTTCTTGTAACAATTATGATGATAGTACAAACGATTGCTACTATTTTTTCTGGCGTTGATTATATGAAAGGGGCAAAAGACTTAATAAAGGATTAAACTTGTAATAAGTATTAGGAAAAGGGTAATCTATAACTATTTTTCGAAAAAACATAGCTAGGGTCTACCTATTGGTCTTTTCTTCAAAATATTTATAGATTACCCTTTTTTGCTATTTTATAATTGAAAAAACCGAAACTTGAAGAAAAGAATGCTTGACAAATTTGATTTTTTGCCGTAAGATAGTAAAAGATTTTTTGAAAGTGTATAAAAAATGATGATAAACACAAAGTTGAAAGGAGAATATACTTATGGAAGAAAAAGAGGTAATATTAACACAAGAAGGATATGATAATTTAGAGAAAGAGTTAAATTATCTAAGAACAGAAAAGAGAGCTGAAATTGCAGATAGAATAAAGGTAGCTTTAGGATTTGGAGATTTATCAGAAAACTCAGAATATGATGAAGCAAAAACAGCACAAGCAGAAAACGAAGTAAAAATAGCAGAATTAGAAAATAAAATAAGACATGCTAAAATAATAGATGAAAAAGATATTGACACAGAAACGGTTCAAGTTGGAAATAAAGTAAAAGTATTAGATATGGAATTTGACGAAAAAGTGGAATATACGATTGTAGGATCAACAGAAGTTAATTTGGCAGAAAATAAAATATCAAATGAATCACCATTAGGAAGTGCTTTATTAGGAGCTAAGAAAAATCATGTAATAGAAGTTAATGCTCCAGCAGGTATTATGAAATATAAGATTTTATCTATAAAAAAATAGTGGACCTAACTTTCCTAGAATATAAAAAACGGGATTTTCATAAAGAAATTCCCGTTTTTAAAAGTTAAATTTTTAAAATACTATCTAAAGCCAATTTAATCATAGAATTTAATCCATTTTGTCGTTGCTCTGGTGTAGCAACATCTTTTATATATTTTGAGTCTACAACACTCATTAGGCAAGAAGCTTTTTTGTTAAGTATTTTAGCAACATAAAATAAAGCAAAAGCTTCCATTTCTGCACTAACAGGGTTAAAACCTTGAGGAACTCTTTCTAAAAATTGGTTAACATCTGTCATATATACATCAAAACAATCTGCGCAGATGGTATTTCCTTGTGTGAAAGAAATTCCTGTTTCTTTGGCTGTATCCATAATTTTAGTGTTTAATTCTTCATTTGCTTCTACAATATGACAAGTATCATTATTTAAGGTAAGAGCAAAATTTCCTTCACTATAAACTTTTTGAGATAATACAATATCAAATAATTTTAACTCTGGCTTGTAAGCACCACAAGAGCCAATACGAATAATATTTTCTACCTGATAAAATTGATAAAGTTCATAACTATAAATACCCATACTAGGCATTCCCATTCCAGAAGCCATAACAGTAACTTCTTTTCCTTGATAGGTACCAGTATAAGCATACATTCCTCTGACTTGGTTTACTAATTTGGCATTTTCTAAAAAATGTTCAGCTATATATTTGGCTCGTAAGGGATCACCTGGCATAATTACAGTTTTGGCAATCTCTTCTATTTTTGCTTCATTATGTGGTGTTGGCATAGTATGAAATCCTCCTTTTTTCTTTATTACAGTTCACAACTGTTTTTTCAAAAGATAATCATTAAAAATAGGAAAATCAAGCTCGTACCTAGCTTTTTTGAATATTTTTAATGAGTATCTTTTGCAATAGAAACATAAGCTGTGAATGATAATATTAGTATATCAATAAAAATAAAAAAAAGCAAAAAAATACTTGAAAAAAAATAAAGTTAGTGTTAGAATAAGAATAGATTAAAAAAAAACCGCTTTTGGGAATTTTTTTAATCTTTTTTTAGTTTTTAAGTAGAAAAATACTTAAAAAAAGATAGAGTTTTTAATAGATAAAAGAGGGTTGCCAAATTAACCCAGAACCAATGGCAACCTTTGGCAGAAGAAAGTTGGTTTTGAAGGGAAAGGAAGTTGTTAGCCATGAATACGAAGTATATTTTTGTGACAGGTGGAGTGGTATCTCGGATTAGGGAAAGGAATTACAGCAGCATCTTTGGGAAGACTATTAAAAAATAGAGGATATAAGGTTACCATTCAAAAATTTGATCCTTATATTAATGTCGATCCAGGAACCATGAATCCCTATGAACATGGAGAGGTTTTTGTTACTGATGATGGAGCAGAAACAGACTTGGATTTAGGTCATTATGAAAGATTTATTAATGAAAGTTTAACGAAAAATTCAAGTATAACGATGGGAAAAGTCTATCAAAATGTAATAGAAAAGGAAAGAAGAGGAGATTATTTAGGAAAAACAGTCCAAGTAATTCCTCATATTACCAACGAAATTAAAGAAAAAATATATGGCTTTGAAGAAACCGATACCGATATTGTTATTACAGAAATAGGAGGAACCGTAGGTGATATAGAAGGATTGTCTATTATTGAAGCGATTCGTCAAGTAGGCTTAGAAAAGAATCCAGAAGATGTCATTTATATCCATGTTACCTTATTACCATACATATTTGGTTCTAATGAAATAAAATCAAAACCAACACAACATTCCGTAAAAGAATTACAAAGTTTTGGAATTAAACCGAATATTTTAGTTTGTAGAACGGAAACGGATATTCCAGATGCTATTCGCGAGAAACTATCATTATTTTGTAATGTAAGAAAAACGAGTGTGATTCAAAATAAAACAGCAGATAATTTGTATGCTGTTCCACTTATGCTAGAAGAAGAGGGATTAGCAAGAGAAGTTTGTAATCACTTAAAATTAGAAAATTATGTGCCAGATAATTCAAAATGGGAAGCAATGGTTGAAAATATCAGAAATATTAACGAAGAAAAAGTAGTTAATGTGGCTATTGTTGGAAAATATGTAAAATTAGAAGATTCTTATATTTCTGTAATGGAGAGCTTATATCATGCAGGATTTGTTAATCAAGTAAAAGTGAAAGTGCATTTAATCGACTCAGAAACCATTACCAGTGAAAATGTTGCTAAAAAATTAAAAGATATTGACGCCGTAGTTGTTCCAGGAGGTTTTGGTAACAGAGGAATTGAAGGAAAAATAGAAACCATTAAATATGTAAGAGAAAACAAAATACCATTTTTAGGAATTTGTTTAGGAATGCAAATGGCAGTGGTAGAGTTTGCTAGAAATGTGTTAGGCTTAAAAGATGCAAATTCAGCAGAATTAGACGAAACGACTCAAAATCCTATTATTCATATTATGGAAGAACAAAAAGAAGTTGACCAAAAGGGTGGTACCATGCGACTAGGTGCTTATCCATGTACCATAAAAAAAGGAACGTTAGCTCATAAGATTTATGGAACAGAAGAAATATCAGAGCGACATAGACATCGTTATGAATATAATAATGCGTATAGAGAAAGATTAGAAGAAGCAGGCTTAAAGATTTCTGGAACTTCCCCAGATGGCTTATTAGTAGAAATGGTGGAAATTGAAGATCATCCTTATTTTATAGCAGGACAATTTCATCCAGAGCTAAAGTCAAGACCTAATAAACCAGCTCCCTTGTTTGTAGGTTTAATAAAGGCTTGTTTATAAAAAGATAATAGGAATGTCCATATAGAACCGTCCCCGATGGACACTTGCAAAAAGGATGAACTTGTGATATATAATAAACAGCAAAATAGATTCACAAAGAAATTGAGGTGAAAAAATGATAAAGGCTTATGCAAAATCAGATGTAGGTAAAGTAAGAGAAATGAATCAAGATGATTACTATATATCTGAATCACTAGATGAAGTACAATTGTATCTACTAGCAGATGGTATGGGAGGATATAATGGCGGAGAAATAGCAAGTAAATTAGCTATCCAAACAGCCAAAAGCTATATTGAAAATAATTTTGGTGAAATCAATAAAGATAAAGATAGTATTATTCAGCTAGTGGGAAGTGCAATGGAATATGCCAATATGGTAGTATTTGAAAAATCCAAAGAAAGTAAAGAATTGGAAGGAATGGGTACTACTTTAGAAATTTGTTTAATATATAATAATAAGGCATTTATTGGACATGTTGGAGATAGTAGAATTTATAGAATTCGAAAAGATTTTATAAGAAAGTTAACACAAGATCATAGTTATGTCCAAAAATTAGTAAAAGATGGCACAATCACACAAGAAGAAGCAGTTCATCATCCACAAAAAAATATGTTAATGAAAGCACTAGGATGTAATGCTTTTGTAGAGCCTGATGTCATGGTAAGAGGATTTCTAAAAGAAGACATTTATGTGATGTGTTCAGATGGTTTAACCAATTTGGTACCACAAGAAGAAATCTATCAAATAGCGAGAAAAGACATAGAACAAGCACCAAAAGAATTAATCGAATTGGCCAATGAAAATGGCGGATATGATAATATAACTGTTGTTGTTATAAAGAATATATAACAAGCCTTAGGAAGGAATGAAAAAATTATGAATTTAGAAGGAAAGCTGTTAGGAAATCGATATGAGATGATCGAAAAAGTAGGAAATGGCGGGATGTCTACTGTTTATAAAGCAACTGATAAAGTTTTAAAAAGAAATGTGGCAGTAAAAATATTAAGAGATGAATTTACAACCGATGAAGAATTTATTAAAAGATTTGAAGCAGAGGCGCAATCAGCTGCTAGATTAACACATGCTAATATTGTTTCTATTTACGATGTTGGAGTCGATGGCAATTTATATTATATTGTGATGGAATTGATACAAGGAAAAACATTGAAGGAAATTATTATAAAGGAAAGAGGACCATTGCCTTGGAAATGGTCAGTTAATGTTGCCATTCAAATAGCATCAGCTTTAGAGATGGCTCATAAAAATAATATTGTACATAGAGATATTAAACCACATAATATTATCATAACAGAAGATGGAATCGCAAAAGTAACAGACTTTGGAATTGCAAAAGCAGTATCAAATTCAACCATTACAGCTTTTGGCACAACCATTGGATCGGTTCATTATTTTTCACCAGAACATGCAAGAGGTGGCTTTACAGATGCAAAATCTGATTTGTATTCACTAGGAGTGGTAATGTATGAAATGGTAACAGGAAAAGTACCATTTGATGCGGATACGCCAGTATCGGTGGCTTTGAAACATATGCAAGAAGAGCCAGAAGAACCAATCGAAATTAATCCTAATGTTCCAGTAGCCATTAATAAAATTATTATGAAAGCATTACAAAAAGATACTACTTTAAGGTATCAATCTGCTTCAGAAATGCTAAGAGACTTGAAAAAATCTTTAAAAAATCCAGATGGAGATTTTGTAGAAGAACTAGAATATGACGAAACAGCTAGAACTCAAAAGATCAATTTAGATGAGTATGGAGAAATGGAAGAAGATATACCAAATAGTAGAAGTAAAAAAGGCAAAAAAGAAGGAAAATTCAAACAATTTATTAAAAACCATAAAGTGCTTAGCTCAGTAGTAGGACTAATTTTACTATTTGCTTTGAGCCTGGGGGGAACAATTTTTGCTTTAAATGTAACCAATCCAGCAGAAGTGGAAATGCCAAATGTAGTAGGTTTATCGAAAGAAGAAGCACAAAAGGAAATAGAAGCTGCCAAGTTAAAGTTTGAGGTAGAGAAAGAAGAGTATAACAAAGAGGTACCAGAAGGGTATGTTATTTCGCAAGACCCAACTTATATGGAGCGATTTAACAAGGTAAAAGAAGGTAGTATAGTAAGTGTTATTATTAGTAAAGGACAAGAAAAAACCAAAGTACCTAATGTAAAAGGAAAAGAAAAAGATGAGGCAATTAAATTGATAGAAGATGCCAAATTAAAGGCAGAGATAATTGAAGAGACTAGCAAGACAGTAAAAGAAGGCTTTGTTATTAGCCAAGAGATCGATCCTGATTCAGAGGTTTTTGCAGGAGATATTATAAAAATACATGTTAGCACAGGTACTGGTATTAAAGAGGTTACTGTGGTTAGTGTAATCGGCCAAGATGAGGCAACTGCTAGAAAGACGTTGGAAGGGTTAGGACTAAAAGTGAATGTAACTTATACGAATAGTACAAGTGATAATGGCAAAGTAGCAAAACAAAGCATAGAAGAAAATAAAAAGGTAGATGAAGGAACCAATATAACATTAACAGTTAATAAAGTAGCAGAACCGAAAAATTTGTCAGTTAATATCAATGTCAGAGCTCTTACAGGAGGCTATACAGAAAGCGAAGGAGATAATACAACAAGTAAAACTGTAACAGTTCAAGTGAATAATGAGATTAGAACAGAAGTTAGTAAAGAAGATTCAAATTGTCAAATAACTTTGACAGGAAAAGATGGAGAAGGAGTATCTATAAATTTAACAATAACAGATTCAAAGACAGGAAAAACAATATACAGTACTACCAGACCAGCAACTTTTGGATCTGAAAGTACAATATCATTTAATAGTAAATAAAATATAGAAAATTCAATTAGACGATTGCTAATTGAATTTTTTTTCTATATAATAGAAATATAGAAAAAAGGAGGAAACATGCAAGGAATCATCATAGAAAACATAGCCAATTTATACCAGGTAAAGCCAATTCAGCTAAAAGAAGAAATAACAGATAAGGTTATAGAAAACAAAAAAATTGCCAAAAAGGTCCGTCCCCAATGGCACAAACCCGGAACCAATGGCAAGGTGTATGAAGCGACAGCAAGGGGAAGATTTAAGAAAGAGGAAATAACACCAGTTGTTGGAGATTTTGTTGAAATAGAAGTAACAGATGAAGAGAGTAAAAAAGCGGTTATTGATACAATTTTAGAAAGGAAAGTCTATGTAAAAAGACCAAAGCTTGCTAATATTACGCAAATTGTATTTGTTGTTTCTAGTAAAGATCCAAAGCCAGATTTATTAATGCTAGATAAGCAATTAGCCTTTGCAGAATTTTTGAAGATAAAAACTTTGATTATATTAAATAAGACAGATTTAGATAAGAAAGAAGAATTTAAGGAAATTAAAAGCATATACAAAAAAATTGGATATAAAGTGCTGGAAACCGAAGCTAAAAACGAAAAAGGAATGGAAGAATTAAAAGAAGCACTAAAAAATAATATTAATGCGTTTTCTGGCAATTCTGGGGTAGGAAAATCAACACTAATTAATGGGATTTTTAAACAAGATATGACATTAGAAGGGGAGATTAGTCAAAGAAATAAAAGAGGAAAAAACACGACGACTGCTATTAAGTTATATCAAATAGACGAAAATACTTATATTGCAGATACGCCAGGTTTTTCCACTTTTTCTATTGAAGAAATTGAAAGCAAGGATTTAGCCAAATACTTTGTGGAATTTAAAGATAAAATAACAGAATGTGAATTTGTAGGGTGTACCCATATTAAAGAAGAAAATTGTGGTATAAAAAAGGCAATGCAAAAAGGAGAGATTTCTTTAGCAAGATACGAAAGATTTAGTAAAATATATCAAAAATTAAAAGAAAGGGAGGAAAGAAAGAAATGGTAGAAGTATCAACATCTATATTGTCAGTAAAAGAAGGAGAGGAGGCAACCGCTTTTTTAGAACTAGAAACAGCAAAAACAGATTATTTTCATATTGATGTTATGGACGGAAAATTTGTAGAAAAAGATACCTATGAAAAAATGTTACAAAATACATCTTATATCAGGAGAATATCTAATTTGCCATTTGATGTCCATTTGATGGTGGAAGATATAAAACCAGCTATTGACGATTTTTTAGCAATAGAACCTAATATTATTACTTTTCACTTAGAGGCATGCAAAAGTAAAGAAGAAGTGTATCAAATGATTGATTATATAAAAGATAATCATTGCAAGGTCGGAATATCCGTAAAACCAAATACTAAAATAGAGGAAATATATGAGTTTTTGCCATATATTCATATGTGCTTAATTATGACAGTAGAACCGGGAAAGGGGGGACAAGCCTTCTTGACCGATATGTTACAAAAAATAGAAACTTTGAAGAAATATAGCGAGGAACACAATTTAGAATTGGATATTGAAGTAGATGGCGGAATTAATTTGAAAACAGCTCCAGAAGTAAAAAAAGCAGGGGCTAATATTTTGGTTTCTGGTACAGCTATTGTTATGGCAAATGATTTTAAAGTGATTATTGATGAGTTAAAAGCATAATAAAAAATGAGATAGCCTTTGTATAAGAAAAAATCCACAAAACAGATAGATTTTCTGAATGTGGATTTTTTCTTATTTATAGGTTTATGATAGTTATTCTGTTATTTCTTTTTTTCTTAAAACTAAACTAGAAGTGACAATACCTAATCCTAAAACAACAACGATAATTCCTAAAACAGAACCAATGTAAGGAATTAATCCAATTAGCCATAAGGCAATTGAAGTTACAATTAGCATACCGAAAATACCAATTGTTTTTTCAATGTTTAATTTATCACAAATAATCGTATTAAGAGTAATAGCAAATACAGAAGTGCTGATAGCCATCAAAGCAAATAATACTAAGAATAGTAGTAATCCTAAAGTAGAAGTAATACCTAAAATAAAGAATAAGATAGCTAACACTACTAGAACAATAGGTGTCAAAATACCAAATCCAATAGCAGGTAAAACTTTTTTACTTGTTAAGTAAGCAGTCGTATTTTTTAAGAATTTAGGTGCAAGCCATAAGCATACTAGCCAAACGGCAACAATCGTAATAACAAAAGTTCCTAATTTCATAATTTGATCTTGTATGGTATTTCCATCAAAAGATGATTTTTGGTTGAAAGTTGTTTGACCAGTAACAATTCCTTCTGGAATAGAAAATTCACTATTGGCAGAATAAGTTAAATTACCAGTGATAGAAGCTTTGGTATTTGTATTATTAGCTTCGGCATTATCGGTATTAGCATCTTGTGTAAAGTTAAGGTTATCACATTCTACATAAGCATTTCTTCCAATGGTACCAAAAATATTTAGTGTGTTAGAACCTACACGAATATCTCTATAAATATAACCATTTATGGTTGTATTTTCAGAAGCTGAATATAGGTCATAAACAACTCCATTTACAGTGACATTTTTAGCAAAAGTAAATAGATTACTAAAAATATATCCTTGTTCTCCAATGGTAACTGTATTGGCACAAATAAAAGCATCTCCACCAATTTGTGAATTAATGGTAACATGATTAGCTGCTACAAATAAATTTCCATCTACAATGTAATCAATGGTAACATCATCACCAGTTAAATATACATCAGATTTTTTAAAGCTTTCATCTGTTGCATTAGTGGTTGGTGTTTCAGAATTTGGTTCTTCTTCTGAAATTGGTGCTATGTCAGGATTAGGTGTGTTTTCAGATGCTGTTCCATCTGGTGTTGCTACATCAGCAGCAGTTTCATTTTCTGCTCTTACAATAGGAAGTGTAAGAGCTAAAATAATTACGGTTAATAGCGTAATTATGGCAAATTTGTTTTTTAACATGAAAAATCCCTCCTAAAATTTATATATCAATATGTAAAAACTATATATCTTTATTTTGTTTTTGTCAATAAAAATTTAATTTAAGTTTCGGTTTTTTACAATAGGTGCTTATAATATATAATTTTTGAAACACTGCGTAAGCGACCAAACGAGTTATGCGAGTGCGATTGGAGCAACCGACAGATAAAATCTTTATTTTATGGGTTGCGACACACAAAGTGTGAAAAAATTATATATTATAAGCACCTATTGTAAAAAACCGAAACTTAAAAAATTTAAAATTTGAACAATATTGCTATTTTTTTGATTTAAAAAATTTGCAAAAGCTATTTACAACACAAGTATCACATTTTGGATTTCGTGCTATACAAGTATTTCTACCATGCCACACAAAAATATGGTTAATATCTTTTAAATATTCCTTAGGAAAAATTTTTATCAAATCTTGTTCGATTTTTTCCGGTTCTTTTTCTTTCGATAATCCCATTAAATTAGAAATTCTCTTGGCATGGGTATCAACGGCAATTCCTTCTGCAATGCCAAATACTTCTAATAAAATAACATTAGCACTTTTCCTGCCAACTCCTGCTAAACTTGTTAACTCTTCCATTGTATGAGGAACCTCTCCATGAAAGTTTTCTAAAACTTGCTTAGCACATAATTTGATATTTTTTGCTTTGTTTTTATAAAATCCACAAGGATGAATTAATGTTTCTAATTCTGTAATATCGATGTCAGCAAAATCTTGAATGGTTTTGCAACGTGAAAAAAGAGCAGGTGTTGTTTTATTGACTCTTTCATCTGTACATTGGGCAGAAAGCATAACAGCTACTACTAATTCAAAAGGTGTCGTAAAGTCTAAACTACAAGTGGCATCTGGATATCTTTTTTTCAAGGATTCTATTAAATGGATAACATTTTCTTTTTTCATAAGCTCGCCTCCATACGGTATTTTATAAGAGTAGGGAAGGATTGTCAATGATTAAGTTTCAGTTTTTTATCAGGTTAGCCTCCCACTTCTTGGCATAAATAAGGGCTATTTTATTCCTACCTTGTTCATTCCACTTGAAAAGAAATTATAAAATAAGAAAATGAGCCGCTTTCACGTTCAAGACAGTATTCAAAAGATAGAATACTGTCTTGCCTTGAATATCCCTCATTTTCTTACTTAACAATTTCTATTTCTCGTTCCAATCAAGCGGTAGAAATAAAATAGCCCTTATTTATGCCAAGAAGTGGGAGGCTAACCTGATAAAAAGCTGACACTTAAATTCTCTTTTTAATTTAACATAAAAAGGAACCAATAATGATAAAAAATAATATAATATACAAAAACAAGGGAGGTAATAATCATATGTTAAAATTATTTAGAAAAACATTAGCTATTTGTCTAATTGGTTTAGGATTGGGAATTTTATTAGTATTATTACTTCCTATAACAGGTTGGCTATTTATCATAGGAGTAGTTGTAATTTGTGTTGGGTTTATGTGGCTTGCTTGTTAGAATATAAAGGAGGGAGATACATATGACAGTAGTCGTGAAAAAAGTGCCAAAGTTTTTAAGGGGATTTGTGAAGTTAATCTTTGGAATTAAAGATTAGAATATTAGATAATTAGTTAATAGAAAATTGAAACAAAAAAAGAGCGGTTTAAGCTCTTTTTACTTTACCATCTTTTAAACATTTAGCACATACATAGATTCTTTTTGTTTGTCCATTCATATCAACTTTAACTCTTCTTAAATTAGGTTTCCATGTACGTGGAGATCTTTTACTAATATGAGAACGAGTGATACTAAGTTTATTTCCGTGACTTGCTATTTTTTGACAAATTTCACATACTGCCATTCTTAATTGCACCTCCTAAATCTTCTTAATAAATTGACTAATTACAAGTTTAACACAAAAGAAGAAAAAAAACAAGTATTTTTTGAAAAATATCAAAAATTCCTTGCAAAATAGGAAAAATGTGGTATAATGATTAAGCTGTTAAATTTGAAAAAGAGCAAATGCAAAGAAAGGATTGGAAAGAATGAATTGTAAAGTAGAAAAAACAAAAAATGAAAACGAAGTAAAATTAGAAATAACAGTTGAGGCAGAAAAATTTGAAGAAGCCATCAAAAAAGTATATTTTAAAAGTGCAAAATACTTCAATATACCAGGATTTAGAAAAGGAAAAGCACCCATGCAAATCGTAGAAAAATATTATGGAAAAGAAATCTTCTACGAAGATGCTTTTAACGAAGTGGCACAAGATGCTTTAGAAGAGGCAGTAGAAGAAAACAAATTAGAAGTTGTTAGTAGACCTGATATAGAAGTAACCCAAATAGAAAAAGGAAAAGACTTAATATTTACAGCAATCATGCAAACAAAACCAGAAGCAGAGCTTGGAAAATATAAGGGTATAGAAATTGAAAAAATTGAGTATAATGTATCAGATGAAGACATTGAACATGAATTAGGTCATATGCAAGAACATAATGCAAGAATGGTTTCAATTGAAGATAGACCAGTAGAAAGTGGAGATATCGCAACGATCGATTTCGAAGGATTTGTAGATGGAAAAGCCTTTGAAGGAGGAAAAGCAGAAGGTCATGAATTAGAAATAGGAAGTAATACCTTTATTCCAGGATTTGAGGACCAAGTCATTGGCATGAAAATTGACGAAGAAAAAGACATCCAAGTAAAATTCCCAGACGAATATTTTTCAAAAGATTTAGCAGGAAAAGACGCAACTTTCAAAGTAAAAGTTCATGAAATCAAGAAAAAAGAATTACCAGAATTGGATGATGAATTTGCAAAAGATGTTAGCGAATTTGATACTCTAAAAGAATTAAAAGAAGATATTAAGCAAAAACAACAAAAACAAAATGATGATAAAGCAAAATATGAAACACAAGAAGCAGTTATGAAAGCAGTATGCGAAAATGTAAAAGTAGAAATTCCATCTGGAATGGTAGAATTAGAAATTGATAACATGTTAAAAGAAATAGAGCAAAGATTATCTTATCAAGGTCTAAAATTAGAACAATATCTTCAAATGATGGGTAAAAAAGAAGAAGATATGAGAAAAGAATATGAACCGCAAGCAATCGATGCGATAAAATCAAGATTAGCTTTAGAAGCAGTGATCAAAGCTGAAAAAATAGAAGCAACAGACGAAGAAGTAGATGAAAAATTAAAAGAAATGGCTAAGAACTATGGAAAAGAAAATGATGAAGAATTCTTAAAAAATGAAAATGTAAGAAAATACATAAAAGAAGGATTAGCATCAGAAAAAGCAATGGATTTCTTAGTAAAAAATGCAAAAATAAAATAAGATAATAAAAGAAAGGCTTGGGGTAAAATTAGAAAGTTAAGTTTTAACCCTAGCTTTTTGGATTTTATAAACGTTTTTATTTAAAATAAAAACAATAAATCAAAGGAGGAAAATTATGTTAGAAAGAAATAGCTTAGTACCTTATGTTGTAGAACAAACCAGTAAAGGAGAAAGATCATACGATATTTTCTCAAGATTATTAAAAGATAGAATTATATTTTTAGGAGAAGATGTAAATCCAACAACATCTAGTCTAATCATTGCACAATTATTATTTTTAGAATCAGAAGATCCAGACAAAGACATCAATCTATACATCAATTCACCAGGAGGATCTATCACAGATGGTATGGGAATTATCGATACCATGAATTACATTAAATGTTCAGTATCTACTATTTGTGTTGGTATGGCAGCAAGTATGGGAGCCGCTTTATTAGCAGCAGGAGAAAAAGGAAAAAGATTTGCAACCCCAAATGCTGAAATTTTAATTCATCAACCATTAATCGGTGGTGGCGGAATTTCAGGGCAAGCAACAGAAGTAAAAATTCATGCCGATCATTTAGTAAAAACAAGAGAAAAATTGAATCAATTTTTAAGTGATAGAACCGGTCAAACAATTGAAACCATACAAAAAGATACGGAAAGAGACAATTATATGACAGCAGAAGAAGCGTTGAAGTATGGATTGATTGATGGTATTATGGATAAAAGAAAATAACTGTTTGAAAGATAATTGTATTTTGCGTTGTTACACTTCGTTTTCAATTTAATCAACGTACCAACGTACGCCTCATAAATTGAAAACTTGTGTGCCTAGCAAAATAGAAATTCTTTTTCAAACAGAAGAAGATATAAAGAGGGAGAAAATAAAAGATGGCAAAGAATGATACACCCAAAAGTGTAAGATGTTCTTTTTGTGGAAAAGCACAAGAAAATGTAAAAAAAATAGTAGCTGGACCAGGTGTATACATTTGTGATGAATGTGTAGAACTTTGTACCAGTATTATAGAATCAGAATTATATGAGGATGAAAAAGCGGGATATACCTTAAATGAGTTAAACAATATTCCAAGTCCAAAAGAAATAAAACAAATATTAGATGATTATGTCATTGGGCAGGAAGAAGCCAAAAAGACATTATCGGTAGCTGTATATAATCATTATAAAAGAGTGGCACACGAAGAAAATGCTTCCAAAGAAGATGTGGAAATTCAAAAAAGCAATATTTTGTTATTAGGACCAACAGGATGTGGAAAAACATTATTAGCAAGGACGTTAGCAAAAATTTTGAATGTACCATTTGCCATAGCCGATGCTACCACATTAACAGAAGCAGGATATGTAGGAGAAGATGTGGAAAACATCTTGTTAAAACTAATCCAAGCAGCAGATGGCGACATTCAAAAAGCAGAAAAAGGAATTATTTATATAGATGAAATTGATAAAATAACAAGAAAATCAGAAAATCCATCTATTACAAGAGATGTCAGTGGGGAAGGTGTACAACAAGCCTTATTAAAGATTATTGAAGGAACTGTTGCGTCCGTACCACCACAAGGAGGAAGAAAACATCCAAATCAAGAGTTACTTCAAATTAATACAGAAAACATATTAATTATATGTGGAGGAGCTTTCGAAGGATTAGAAGACATTATTAAAGATAGAACAGGTGAAAAAGCCATTGGATTTGGTAGTCAAATAAAAAGTAAAGAAGAATTGAAACAATATGAAATTTTTCAAGAACTATTACCACAGGATTTATTAAAATTTGGGTTAATTCCAGAATTTATAGGAAGATTACCTATTATTGCAACTCTTAAAGAACTAGACAAAGAAGCACTTGTTAAAATATTGGTAGAGCCTAAAAATGCTTTAGTGAAACAATATGAAAAATTATTCCAAATTGATGGAGTAGAGTTAGTCTTTGAAAAAGAAGCAATTGAGGCTATTGTTGATAAGGCAATTGAAAGAAAAACAGGGGCAAGAGGTCTTCGTTCTATTATAGAAGAAATTATGAGAGATATTATGTATGAAATACCATCGAATCCTAATATTGAAAAATGTACCATAACAAAAGATACAGTACTAAATGGTACAGACCCACAGACAGTGATAAATGAAGAAAAGACAGTACGTAAACCGGTGGTAAAGAAGAAAAGACAAATGCCTGAAAGTCAAAACGAAAAAGAAACAGCTTAGGTTGTGTCAATAATTTTTGATTAGGACACCCTAAAACATCAAAAGTATTTCAAGACTAG
>CANPNZ010000002.1 GCA_947575605.1 uncultured Clostridium sp. | reverse complement strand
TGCCAAAAAGGTCCGTCCCCAATGGCACACGTAATGTCGGAAAAGAAACGTCCCCAAACAGGAAAGGAGAAGAAATGCTAAAAGTATTAAAAAATTTAAAAAAATCATTTTGTGAAGTCGTAATAATTGTCATATTACTATGTATACAAGCCTCAACAGATTTAGCGTTACCAGACTATACCTCTAAAATAGTAAATATAGGAATTCAAGCAGGAGGAATAGAAACCGCAGTACCAGATATTATTTCGAAGCAAGATATGGAAAATCTTTTTATTTTTACAGATCAGGAGGCTAAAATCTTAGAACATTATACATTATTGGGAGAGAATCCAACAAAACAAGAAGAGAAGATAATTAACAAATATTTGGGAAACGACAAACAAATAGAAAAGGATACAATCTATACAGTAAAAGAAATGAACCAAGAGGAAAAAGACGCATTATCTAAAATAATGGCAACACCATTAATGGAAATGACGACATTAGAAAAAGAAGAAACAGCCAATCAAATCAAGCAGCAATTGACTACTAATATGCCAGAAGAACAAAAACAATATATACAATCACAAAATTTAATGGAATTAGTGAAAAATATGCCAGAAGAAGAGCGTAAACAAGTATTGTCAGAATTTACGAATAAAATTGATGAAATGCAAGATTCCATCAAAGAGCAAGCAGCTGTTAGTTGTATAAAAGAAATCTATAAAAAATTAGGAGTAAATACGGATAAACTTCAAAATGATTATATTTTACTAGCAGGACTTCAAATGTTAGGTGTAGCTTTTATTACCATGGTATCAGCCGTAACCATTATGTTATTATCTTCCAGAGTAGCTGCTAAATTAGGAAAAACGCTAAGAGATAAAGTATTTAAAAAAGTAATTCATTTTTCAAATAAAGAATTGTCAGAATTTTCAACGGCTTCTTTAATTACACGTAGTACCAATGATATTCAACAAATACAACAATTAATTACGATGTTATTTAGAGTTGTGGTATATGCACCAATCATTGGAATTGGAGGTTTTATTAAGGTATTAACCAATAGTGACAATCAAATGGCTTGGATAGTCGGTGTGGCTATATTAGCGATTCTATTTGTAGTAGGAACTTTATTTATTATAGTTATGCCAAAATTTAAGAAATTACAAGATTTAGTGGATAAATTAAATCTTGTAGCAAGAGAAATATTAACGGGATTACCAGTTATTAGAGCTTTTCATAAGGAGGAAAAAGAAGAAGCAAGGTTTAATGAGGCTAATCGAGATTTAATGAAAGCCAATATTTTTGTTAATAGAGCCATGTCAATGATGATGCCACTACTTATGTTTATTATGAATTCGATTATGATTTTGATTGTATGGGTAGGTGGTCATAGTGTCGATCAAGGAATTATGCAAGTAGGAGATATGATGGCATTTATCCAATATACCATGCAAATTGTAATGGCATTTTTAATGATATCTATGATATCCATTATGCTACCTAGAGCAGCAGTTTCAGCAAGACGTATTAATGAAGTAATAGAAACAGAACCAAGTATAAAAGATAAACAAGAAGTAAAAGATTTAGATGAGTCTAAAAAAGGATTGGTAGAATTTAAAAATGTATCTTTCCATTATCCAGATGCTGATACAGAAATATTGTGTGATATTAATTTTACAGCCAAACCAGGAGAAACAACAGCCATCATTGGAAGTACAGGAAGTGGTAAATCAACGATTGTTAATTTATTACCAAGATTTTATGATGTTACAGGGGGAGAACTTTTAATAGATGGTGTGAATGTAAAAGAAGTTTCACAAAAAGAATTGAGAGATAGAATCGGTTTTGTACCACAAAAGGGAATATTATTTTCTGGAACTATCGAATCGAATATCAAATATGCAGATGAAAATATGTCAGATGAGCAGATGAAAGAAGCAGCTCAAATTGCACAAGCTACGGAGTTTATTGAAGAGAAAGAGAAAAAATATAAAGAACCAATTGCACAAGGCGGAAGCAATGTTTCTGGAGGACAAAAACAGCGTTTATCCATTGCAAGAGCCATTGCCAAAAATCCAGAAATTTTTGTGTTTGACGATAGCTTTTCTGCTTTAGATTTTAAAACAGATAGTAAATTAAGAGAAGCCTTATCTGCTAAAACAAAAAATAAGACCGTCATCATTGTAGCACAAAGAATTAGTACCATTATGAATGCAGAAAAAATTATTGTACTAGATGAAGGAAAAGTAATGGGGATAGGAACACATCAAGAATTGATGAAAAATAATGAAACATATCGACAAATTGCATTGTCACAACTATCAGAAGAAGAATTAGAGAAAGGAGGGGAATAATATGCCAGGACCAATGGGAAAAGGGCCAATGGGACCAGGAGGAAAACCAATGTCAGAAAAAGCCAAAGACTTTAAAAGTACTACGAAAAAATTAATGAATGGTTATTTAGCTAAATATAGAATTGCTTTAATGGTAGTATTTATATTTGCGATTGGAAGTACTTTTTTTACCATTATAGGACCAAAGATATTAGGAAATGCAACCACAGAAATATTTAATGGATTAGTAAATAAACTATCTGGTGGTAGTGGAATTGACTTTGGAAAAATAGGTGGAATTGCGATTACATTATTAATTCTGTATGTAATTAGTGCTGTATTCTCCTTTGTTCAAGGATTTGCTATGACAAATGTTTCGCAGAAGCTAACGTATCAATTAAGAAATGATATTGCCAAAAAAATTAATCAGTTACCTATGAAGTATTTTGATACCAAAACAAATGGAGAGGTATTGTCCATTATAACCAATGATATTGATACTTTGAGTATGAACTTAAATCAAAGTATTACACAAATTATTACTTCTATTTGTACGATTATAGGAATTTTAATTATGATGTTTTCCATTAGTTGGCAAATGACATTAATTTCTTTGATTATCCTTCCTATCGCAGGAATTTTGGTAAAAAATATTGTAGGAAGATCACAAAAATATTTTGAAAGACAACAAGCTTATCTAGCAGATGTCAATGGTCAAGTAGAAGAAATTTATGGAGGATTAAATATTGTAAAAGTATTTAATGGAGAAGAAAAAGTAACCAAAGAATTTGAAAGAGCTAATGGCGAATTATATCATTCTGGTTGGAAATCCCAATTTTTGTCAGGCTTAATGTTTCCAGTTATGAACTTTATTTCCAATGTAGGATATGTGGGAGTAGCTGTGGCAGGTGGTTATTTAGCCATTAATGGAACCATTACCGTTGGTAATATACAAAGTTTTATTCAATATAATAAACAGTTCACCCAGCCAATCAATCAAATTGCACAAATTTCTGCTATGTTACAATCTATGATAGCAGCAGCAGAAAGGATTTTTGAGTTTTTAGAAGAAACAGAAGAAATGGATACCCAAAAAGGAAGTATTGACACTTCAAAGATAAAAGGAAATGTCAAATTTGAACATGTGAAATTTGGGTATGATCCAGAAAATATGATTATTCATGATTTTAATGCACAAGTTCAGCAAGGACAAAAAATTGCGATTGTGGGTCCAACAGGAGCAGGAAAAACAACAATGGTAAAATTATTAATGCGTTTTTATGATGTGACAGATGGGGATATAACGATAGATGGCTACAATATAAAGGATTTTAAGCGAGGAGAACTTCGCAAAATGTTTGGAATGGTTCTACAAGATACTTGGTTATTTGGTGGAACGGTAAAAGATAATATTAAATATGGAAAGGAAGAAGCTAGCGACGCTCAAGTAATTGAAGCAGCAAAAGCAGCACATGTGCATCATTTTATTAAAACATTACCACAGGGGTACCATTCAGTTATTAACGAAGAGTCTAGTAATATATCAGCAGGTCAGAAACAATTGATGACGATTGCCAGAGTTATTTTAGCAGATCCTAAGATATTAATTTTAGATGAAGCAACTAGCTCAATTGATACGAGAACAGAAATACAAATTCAAGATGCTATGGATCATTTAATGAAAGGAAGAACTAGCTTTATTATTGCTCACAGATTGTCAACGATTAAAAATGCCGATTTGATTTTGGTTATGAATCATGGCGATATTGTAGAACAAGGTACACATGATGAATTACTTGCCAAAGGTGGATTTTATGCAGAACTTTATAATAGTCAGTTTGAAGAAGTAGAAGAATAAGTGTTTAGGCTTATTCTTTTTCTATATGCTAGGAAAGTGAAAACTTAAAAATTTTTATTGATAAAAGCAAAGTATTATTATATAATAGTACAAAAATATAGAAATTAATTAGAGGAGATATAGAATATGAACGAAAAAGAAAAAATGTTAGCAGGAGAACTATATGATGGCGTTAATGAAGAATTAGTAAAAGAATTATATAGAGTAAAAGACTTGTGTTATGAATATAATCATATCAAACCTTCTCAAATAGAAGAAAGAAAAGAAGTAATGAAAAAAATTCTAGGGAAGCACAAAGAAAAATTTTTGATTGAGCAACCATTTATGTGTGACTATGGTTATAATATAGAAATAGGAGAAAATTTTTATGCCAACCATAATTTAGTAATTTTAGATGGAAACAAAGTGAAATTTGGTGACAATGTATTTATTGCTCCTAATTGTGGATTTTATACCGCAGGTCATCCATTAGATACGGAACAAAGAAATAAAGGATTAGAATATGCTAAGCCGATTGAAGTTGGTAATAATGTTTGGATAGGTGGAAATGTAGTAGTATTACCAGGCGTAAAGATAGGAAATAATTGTGTAATTGGAGCAGGAAGTGTTGTAGTAAAGGATATTCCAAATAATAGTGTGGCAGTAGGAAATCCATGTAAAGTAATTAGAACGCTAGAGGTTCAAAATTAAGAATAAAAGAAACAACGAGGCAAACAATAGAAGTTATAAAAGATAGAAATAATAAGGGAAGAAGAAAAATGAAAAAGAAGACAAAACAAAAAATAGTAATAAGTATAGTAGGAATCATAAGTATAGCAATCCTAACAATAGGAATTTCTTATATGGTATTTATCAATGCCAATCATGAATATTACATTAGCGAAAAGAAGATTGATATTCCTATATTTGTATATCATGACATCGTAGAAGAAATGACAGGAGAAGAATATATGCAAACCACGAAGGAGAATTTCGAAAAGCAAATTTTAGGATTAAGAGAAATAGGGTATCAAATTATCACCTATGATGATTTAATCGCTTATTGTAAAGGAGAAAAAAAGATAAACGAAAAATCTTTTCTAATAACCTTTGATGATGGAATAGAGGGGAATTATAAAGTAATGTTTCCCATTATAAAAAAATACAATATCCCAGTTGCCATTAATATCGTTGATAATAATGTAGGAACAGCGGGTGCCTTAACGTGGGAACAAATAAAGGAAATGAGTGATAGTGGATTAGTTGATATTTATACACATAGTAGATACCATGAAGATGCCAATATGGTATCTACTGAAAAATATGTTCAGGATATTCAATATGCTCATAACCATATTGAAGAAAAGTTAGGAAAAAAAGTGACAAAAGTATTTACCTATCCTTATGGATTAAACGGAGAAGAAAAGATAGAAGCGTTAGAAAAAGAAGGATTTATACAAAACTTAACTGATAATAGAGTCAATCAAAGTGAAACATTAGACTTATCAAGATTACATAGAGAATATCCGTTAAATGATTCGGTTGCAAAAATTTTGCTAAAAACTTTCTATCGAAGTATTCGTTATCATTAAGTATGTAAAATTAAAGGAGTATTGTATGGGAGAAGTAAAATGGACAAAGGAGCAACAAGATGCCATTTATGAAAAAGAATCGAACATCTTAGTGGCAGCGGCAGCGGGAAGTGGAAAAACGGCAGTATTAGTAGAAAGAATCATTCATAAAATCATACAAGACAAAGTTGACATCGACAAATTATTAGTCGTAACCTTTACGAATAGTGCAGCAGCTGAAATGAGAGAAAGAGTATTAAATGCAATCTACCAAAAGTTAGAAGAAAATCCAGAAGACGAGAACTTACAAAGACAAATAACCTTATTAAACAAAGCTAGTATTTGTACCATAGATTCTTTTTGTTTAGAAGTAGTAAGAAACCATTTTTTTGCATTAGAAAATGTATCTCCTAACTTTAGAATTGCTGACACAACAGAAATGGAGCTCTTAAAACAAGAAGTCATAGAAGACATTTTCGAAGAAAAGTACGAAACAGAAGATGTGGATTTTATCAAATTAATTAATGTATATACCAGTTATAGAGATGATACGCCATTAAAAGATTTAGTATTAAAAATACATTCTTACATACAAAGTAATCCTTTTCCGCAGAAATGGTTAGCAGAAAAAATAGAGATGTTTAACCTAGAAGATAGAATCAAGGAAGATTTTAGTCAAACGATATGGGGAGAAATTTTATTAGAAGAAGTAAAAGAAGAATTAATCGATGACATTTCTATGTTAGAAAAAGTAGAAGAAGAATTATCCTATGAGCCAGAATTAGAAAAATTTTATCAAACCATAAGAAGTGATATCGAACAGTTGGAAAAGATAAAAAGCAGTCTAAAAAACTGGGACAAGGCTTACGAAATTGTTCGGACAATTTAAATTTGTAACTTGGCCAAGACAAAAAGTGGAATCACAGAGCAAAGAAAGAGCCAAAGAAATAAGAGATGAAGTAAAGAAAAAATTAACAAAAATATTAGATAAAATATTAATTTGTAATTCACAAGAAGCGAATCAAGATATTCAAGATATGTACCATATTTTGTTAAAATTACAAGATCTAATTCTTACTTTTGAAAACGAATTTTCAAAACGAAAAAGAGAGAAGAATATGGTAGATTTTAGTGATATAGAACATTTTGCTCTAACCATTTTATTAAATGCCAAAGAAGTAACAACCAAGTATCAAAATAAATTTGAAGAAATAGCCATTGACGAATATCAAGATAGTAACTTAGTACAAGAATACATATTAACTGCTATATCCAGAAACAATAATATTTTTATGGTAGGAGATGTAAAACAAAGTATTTATAAATTTAGACAAGCTATGCCAGAATTATTTTTGAATAAATATGAAAGCTATCAGAAAAAAGAAAACAAAAAACAAGGAGAAGACTTAAAAATTCAATTATTCAAGAACTTTCGAAGTAAGCAAAATATTTTACAATTTACCAATATAATTTTTGAAGATATTATGAGTAAAGAACTAGGCGATATTCATTATAATCAAGAGGAATTTTTAAATTTGGGAGCTAGTTACCCAGAAAGTAACCAAAATGAGAAAATTGAAATACATGTAATCGATTCCATAGCAACAGAAGATAACGAAGAAACAGAACATATAGCAGAAGAAGGAGAAATAGAGGAAGAAGAAAATATAGCAGATGTAGAATTAGAAGCAAAATTCGTAGCCAATCAGATAAAAAAATTGGTAGAAAATAAATTCCAAGTATGGGATAGAAAACAAGAAGTTTACAGAGATATACAATATAGGGATATGGTTATACTATTAAGAAGTACCAGCAAAGTAGCCCCTATTTATGAACAAGAATTATTAAATTTGCAAATGCCAGTATTTTCAGATAGTTCCCAAGAATATTTAGAATCTGTTGAAATAGAAACCATTATGAGTTTGTTGAAAATTATAGATAATCCAATACAAGATATTCCATTGGTAACGGTAATGAGATCGAATATTGGAAAATTTACAGATGACGAACTAATTCAGATTCGTTTAGCGGATAAACAAGATAATTTTTATACTTGTTTACAAAAAGCAAAACTTTCGGTAGATAGTAGCTTAAAACAAAAAATAGAAGTATTTTTGGAAAGTTTAAAAAACTGGAGAAAAGAACAAGAATACTTAGCATTAGATGAACTAATATGGAAGATATATTCTGATACAGGATATTATAATTATGTTGGACTTATGCCAAATGGCAAAATGAGACAAGCTAATTTGAGGATGTTATTTGAAAGAGCGAAACAATATGAAACTGCAAGTTTCAAAGGCCTTTATAATTTTATTCATTTTATTGAAAAATTACGATTAAGTAGTGGCGATATGGGAGCTGCTAAAATCATAGGAGAAAATGACAATGTTATTAGAATTATGAGTATTCATAAAAGTAAAGGGCTAGAATTTCCGGTAGTATTTTTAGCAAGTACAGGCAAACAATTCAATTTAATGGATTTAAACCAAAACTTATTATTACACCAAGAATTGGGAATTCGGTGTAAAATATATTGATTATGAAAAACAAGTGCAATATGATACCTTAACAAAATGTGCTATACGAAATAAAACATTACTAGAAACTTTATCCGAAGAAATGAGAATTTTATATGTTGCACTAACCAGAGCAAAAGAAAAATTAATCATAACAGGGATTAAGAAAGATTATGAAAAGCAAAAAGAAAAACTATTACAACAAATAGAACGTTATCAAAAACAAGATGACAAAATAAATCCGATTTTAGTTAAGAAATATAGCAAATATATGGATTGGATTTTATTGGTGTATTTTTATGAATTAACCAAAATTCAATCCCTAGTACAATTGAAAACATATACGAAAAAAGATGTGCTAAGTTTTTGTCAAAAGATAGAGACGGAAAACCTTGATATGATAGAGATATTGGAGAAAAAAGAAAAGGACACAAAAGAGATTGAAAAAATAGCCAAAGAATTAAATATTACTTATTTACACGAATTAGCTACTAAAATTCCTACGAAATCTTCGGTAACAAAGATAAAACAAGGAGAGCAACAAGAAAAAATAGAAATTAGTTTTCCCGTTCCTAAATTTACACGGAAAAGAGGAAGAAATCAAATTAACAGGAGCACAGAAAGGAACTTTGCTACATTTATGTATGCAAAAATTAGAACAAGGAAAAACGTATGACATAGAAAGGATAAAAGAATTAATTGCTAACTTAGTACAAAAAGAAATGATTACACCAAAAGAAGCAGAAAATATTAATCCAATGTCTATTTTAAAATTTACACAATCTAAGATTTGGCAAGATATGAAACAAGCAAAAGAGATACAAAAAGAAAAACCATTTTATATTACGATACCAGCAAAAGAAGTTTATCAAGAAGAGGTATCAGAAGATATTTTGGTACAAGGAATTATAGATTTATACTATATTAATCAAAAAGACGAATTGGTTTTGGTTGATTATAAAACAGATTTTGTTGAAACAGAGATAGAGTTAATCAATCGATATCAAAAACAGCTAAATTTGTATAAAAAGGCAATAGAGGAAGCGTTGCAAAGAAAGGTAAATCATGTGTATATTTATTCAACTTTTTTGGGAAAAGAGTTAGAAGTATTGAAATGATAGGAAAAATTTGGTATAATAGAATTGTCGAAAAAAAGAGTTTGAGAAATAATTACTATTTTCCAAACTAAGGGGGATTGTAAAATGAGTACTATGCAAAAAATAATAGCTTGGATCTTAATTTTAGTTGGAGTTTTTGTACTTTCTGATTTTTTAATTAGTGTAGGCATCAATTCAGCTTATAGAGATATTCAAAGGGAAGATAGCAACTCAGAAGTTGTTGTTTATCAAGCAGATGCAACTTATGTGAATGGAAGAATGAGAGGATTGATAAAAGATACACAAAAACTAACAGGAAAATATTTGAAGATAGAATTATATACCAAAAGAGATATTTTGGTGGGAAAAAGCTACATAGAAATAGAAAAGACGGGAAAAGAGGAAACACAACCTTTTGAATTGTTTTTTAGGGCAGAAGATGTGGCTTCTTATAAAATAGAAACGGTAAATGAAAAAGAACCAGGAGATGAATTCGAAGTTTTACCAAAAGAATTAACACAATCAGAAATTCTATTAGCAACTGCTATTACTTTTTTGATTTTCTGGGGATAAAATACAATATTTTACATATAATAAGATATATGCTATTATAATAATAGCAATTGCAAAAACAAGTTTTTCATGAAGCAAATAAAAGACTAGGAAGAATCCAAAAGCTTTCCTAGTCTTATTTTTTAGGAGTCACATAAAGGGTTTGGTTATTACTATAAATTACCATACCTGGCTTTGCGCCATTTGGCTTTTTCACATATTTAACCTCACAAACATCAACAGGTACATTAGAAGAATATTTTGCTTTACTATGGTAAGCAACAATTTCGGCACTTCGAACCAAAATGGTATCATCTACTAATAGGTCTGAATGAAGTTGCAAAATGGCATGGCTACCGTGAATATCTTTTGTATGTAGCCATAAGTCTGTTTTTTTAGCATATTTCAAAGTTAAATAATCATTTTCTTTATTATTTCTTCCTACTAATAGTGTATAGCCATCTATGGTATATTTTAAAGGATTAAAAGAGACATTTTTATTTTTAGTAAGAGAAGACTTTTTAACTTTCGTTTTTTTCTTTTTCTGATAGGGTTCTGTTTTTTCTTTAAAAATCACATTTTCAGAGATTTCTTCAAATATTTCGGAGACTTCTTCTATCGTAGAGCAATTTTCTAATTCGTATACAATACTTTCAATATAAGTAAGTTCTTTCAAAGTTTCATCTTTTTGTGTACTTACAATTTCTAAGGTATTTTTTAATTTCTGGTATTTTTTAAAGAAACGTTTTGCATTCATAGAAGGGGAATAGCGATCATCTAAAGGAATCGTGATTTTTTGATTGGTATAATAATTATCAAGTGTAATTTCTGTTACATTTTCATTTTTTATCTGGTATAAGTTGGCTGTAATGAGTTCGCCATATAATTGGTATTTTTCCATATCTTCACAACTATTTAACTTTTCATCAATATGAAAAAGACGTTTCTTATATTTTTTTAATACATCCAAAATCATTTTTAAAATGCTATTGCGATAGGTTTTAAACTCTTCGGCATTTTCTTTTTCATGATAAAAATCATCGATAAAAAAGTTTAAAGAAAAAGGATTAGTGCTAGTATCAGTATTGATTAAAAAGTAATCTTTTTTCTTATTTTGTATGATTTGAAAACCTAATGTATCACTATCTGTTTTACAAATGATTTCTTTTAAATAAGGATAAAGTATTTTTAAAGTAGTTTCATTTAATACATCTATTCCAAGATGCTCAATAGACGCGTCGATAAAGGATTTGCTAATACCATTAAATACATCATAAATCATATGGTTAGGAAGTAGTTTTTGGTAAAAATCTTGAAAATCGGTACAATCCAAAAAATTATATTTGGTGGTACTAGGGTAGACATATTTAACATGAGGAACAACATTTCTATTACTATCTTCGTTATGAATATGCCTTAGGCTATCAATTATAATGTTTTGCTCATCTACTAAAATAATGTTACAGTGTTTTCCCATTAATTCAATGATTAGTCTTTTAGAAATAATATCATCCACATCATCAAAACCTTCGAAGTCAATTATAATTAATCTTTCTAAGTTATTGGTAATGATATTTTTTATATGAAGTCCTAATAAATGTTTACGAAGTACCATACAAAAATTAGGGGCTATTTTAGGGTTCGATTTTGGATGTGTTGTTAGATGAATGCGATAGTTTTGAGAATCTACACATATATTGAGTAAATAGTTTGCTCCATTTAAATAAAAACCTAATAAAATTGTGTTTTTGTTAGGTTGAAATATTTTATCAATTCTTGCTCCAGATAGCTGTTGCAATTCGGAAGCAATTGCTTTGGTTACAATTCCATCAAATGCCATAATTTTTCTCCTTTTTATAAGAGATATTATACCACATTGTTGAGAAAATAGAAACATTGTGATAGAATATTTTTTAAGTAGAAGATGAATTAAGCTTACAATTCATAGCTAAAATAAATACTAACAAAATTTATTAGTATTTTTATAAAATAACTCCCAACTACATAATAGACTGTAAATCAAATTTTATTAAAAAAATTAATAAAATTTGATAACATTCTATAATTTGTTGGTCCCCCCGAATTGTTATTTTATAAAAATATAATAAATTGTGTATATAAAAGTAAATCTAACTGTGAATGGTAACGAATTAAGAAAATTTGGGAGTTTTTTAGGGATGGAATATAGAGTAGAAAAATTAAGAGAATTAAGCCAATATATAGCAAGAGGAATAACACCAAAATACACAGAAGATTTGAAGGGTATTTTTGTAGCAAACCAAAAGTGTATTAGGAATTATAAGCTAAATCTTGGGAATGCAAGGATACATGATATAAACAAAAAAGGAATTACAAATGAAAAAATAGTACAAAAGTATGATATTTTAATAAATTCAACGGGAGTTGGTACTGCAGGAAGAGTGGCCCAAAATTTTGAAGATAAAAGATTTACAGTAGATAGTCATGTAACAATCGTAAGACCAGATATAACAAAAATAGACCCCGTTTATTTAGGCTATATATTAAAAAATAAACAGATAGATATTGAGAGATTAGCAGAAGGATCAACAGGTCAGACTGAAATAAGTAGACAAAGATTAGGAGAAGAAATTGTTATAAGGTATCCTAAAAATATAGAGACTCAGAAAAAAATGTCAAATATTTTGCTAAGATTAGATCAAAAGATACAATTAAATAATCAAATAAATGATAATTTACATGAACTTGTTGAAAGTATATTTAACGAAATATATCAAAGTGGTGAAGCATACAAATTAGAAAATTTAATAGCAAATATTTCAACAGGTTCTAGACCAAAGGGAGGCGCACAAAAAAAAGGTATTCCCAGTATTGGAGCTGAAAAAATAGAGAAGTTTGGAAAATATGATTATCATTCTGAAAAATATATAAGCGAAGACTATTTTAATACCTTGAAAAAAGGAGTTGTAAAATCAGAAGATGTTTTATTATATAAAGATGGAGCCTATACAGGAAAAGTTACAATGGCATTAAATGGCTTCCCGCATGAAAAATGTGCAGTCAATGAACATGTTTTTATATTAAATACAAAAAATAATTGGGCAAAATTTTATTTATATTTTCTTTTAAACAATCACGAAAACAAAACAAAAATATTTGCAATGGCTAATGGAAAAGCTGCCCAACCTGGATTAAATCAAATGGAATTAAAAAGTTTGGATGTGAAACTTGCACCTGAATATAAAATTGTAGAATTTGAAAAAAGAGTAGAACCAATCATGAATAAAATAATTTGTAATGCGAAAGAAAATAGAAAACTTGAACAATTAAGAAATATACTATTGCCAAAACTAATAAATGGTGAAATTAAATTATGCAATTGTAAGTAACTTAGAAAAACAAACCAAATGATATAAAAAGAAAAAAATTACTTGCTTAAAAAATGCCAAAAGGATATAATAAAAAAGAAAATAAAAAGAGGGAGGAAATCAGTGAAAAAAACAATCATTTATTTCATGATAGGAATCCTAGCGATACTAGGGATGACTGGACAAGTGGAAGCTTCATCTAGTGATTTAAAATTAAACCATTTAGCATTTGAGGCACGAATTAACACAGATGGAAGCATGGACGTAACAGAAAAATGGAATATAAGAATAGAAGATACCAATACTTTATACAAAACCTTTCAAACAGACAAATCAAAGTATTCTGACATAACGAATGTAAAAGTAACAGAAGTAACAAATGGAAGCAATCAGTTGTTACGACAACAAAATCAATGGAATTATCATATGCCAAAAGGAAATTACTTTGGAGGAATGAATGAAGACAACGAATTTGAAATTGCTTGGGGAGTAGGTTTAGAAAATAGCTCTGCTACCAAAGTATATCATATTTCGTATCAAGTAAAAGATGCCATAGCCAAATATAGTGATTATGCAGAATTATATTGGCAATTTATAGGAGAAGAATTTGAGGTAGATGCTAAAAATGTAACAGGAACCATTTTTTTACCAGCACATGTCAATAATATGGATGAAATTAAGGTTTGGGGACATACGGAAGATATGAATGGTGAAATTTATGCAACCAATACCAATAAAATTGAATTTAATATAAATCAATTTTGCTCTGGAAGATATGTAGAAATAAGAACTTTATTCCCAACACAAATGATAACCAGTAGCAAAAGAGGCAGTAATATACCTAGATTAGAAAGGGTAATCCAAGAGGAAACAACTTGGGTTAATCAAGCGAATCAAAGAAGAAAAATGAGAGAAAATACCAGAAAAATAATCGTAATTGCCATCAATATAATTGCTATGGTTTTAACTATTTTCATGATAAAATCAATTATTAAGAATATTAAAAAAATCAAAAACCGTAAAAAATTGATACCAAGTCAAGAAATAAAATATTATAGGGAAATGCCAAGAGAGAATGCTACACCAGCAGAAGCGTTAGCTTTACTTAACGAACAAATAAAGGGATTAAACAATAGTAGTTATTTAGGAAAAATATTTTCTGCTACTTTGCTAGATTTAAGTTTGAAAAAAATTATAGATTTTCAAATACAAAATGAAAAAGATATTACCATAAAAATACTAAAGGATAAGTCAGAAGAATTAGAAAGTATAAAAGATGAAAAAGAGATTTTTAAGTTTCTAAAGAACAGCTGTGGAGATAAAAATGATGAAATCACAACCAAAGAATTAGAAAAATATATAAAAAAATCAGGAACTAAAGTTTTAGAGTTAGCGGAACACATCAATGAATACACAAAGGAAGCATTATATGAACAACAATTAGCAGATTCGAAAAAAGTACAAGAGAAAAGCAATATAACAGGCTGTATTATATTATTAGCAATAGTTATGCCACTTACTATTTTTGGTTCCATTGTAGCACTTTCTCTTTCTGTGAAGGTAATAGCTACCATACCATTCATTTTAACAGGTATCATACAATTAATTGTATTTTCTATTTTATCTAGTAGAACCAGTCAATTAACACAACAAGGAATTGATGAAAAAGAAAAATGGAAAGGTTTAAAAAAGTATATGGAAGACTTTTCTATGCTTGATAAAAGAGAAATTCCAGAAATTGTAATATGGGAGAAATTTTTAGTATATGCCACAGCATTTGGAATAGCTGACAAAGTATTAAAACAATTAAAAATGGTATATCCTAATGTGAGTGAAGAGCTAACCAGAAATCATTATAGTTATATGTACTTAATGATGAATACTAATTTTTCTAATAGCTTTTCAAATGCTGTTAGCAGTTCTATGTCCACTGCCTATTCTTCTGCCACAGGAGGTGGAGGAGGATTTTCTGGTGGCGGACGGAGGCCGGACGGTGGACGGCGGAGGTGGAGGCGGAAGATAATACCGCTTCTTTCCAGATTTATATAACTTAGGAGGAATAAGATTAATTATGAATCAAGAACAATTATACGAATTGATTAATAACATACCCATAACACCTGACAATGAAGAGATTATTAGGGAGATAAAAATGGATTTAGAGAGAAAGGATTATACGGCAGTTTTACAAAAAATAGAAATGCTAAGAAATCAGAAAGTAAAAAAATCACCCCAAAAAGAAACAGAAGACGACGAATATGATGAGGAATATGACGAAGAGGGAGAAGAAGACGAAGAAAATGTAGCAGGTATATTTCCAAAAGAGTTACGAGATAGAAAATTAGAAAGAAAATATATAGGACTATTATTAAACGATCCTAGATATATTATTAAATATTTCTATTTACAAGAAGAATGTTGTTTTGAAGACCCAGAATTATTAAATATCTATAAAAGTATTATTTTTACAGAAGGAGGAGCCTATACTTCAGAACTAGCCAAAAAAGGATTTAACTTTGCAAGAGATGATGAAAGATCTTATGAATTGAAAAGTACATTAAAAAAAGAAGTAAGAGATCAAGACTACGACATGGAAGAAATTTATATAGATTTAAAAAAGTTATTTGTACTAAGAAAGAATTATTTGGCTATACCAATTCAAAACATTCAAGAAAAAGTAGTAGAAATAAAGGAATACGAATTATATGATAAGATGTCGGTAGAAGAAGTAGAAAATGCTGTTATTCAAGTAAATGATACGGAAAAATTTAAAAGGGCAGTATTAAATGAAGGATTAACTAGCTTTTTGCAATTAGGGGATAATAATCTAACCAATGGCTTACCATTACCATTTTCTATTTTAACGCAAGTATTTAAAGGAATTCGAAAGGGAGAAACTATGGCTTTTGCTATGCCTTCTAATGCAGGAAAAAGTAGATTTACCATAGATGTTGCAGCACATACGGCATTAGTGCATCAGAAAAAAGTATTAATTATATCCAATGAAATGTCAGAAGAAAAAATGAGATTATGTTTAATTACTACTATTTTAAATAATAAAGCAATTCAGAAAATGCACGGAATTGAAATTTCAAAAACAGAAGGAGAGTTATTGGAATTTCAATATAGACCGGAGCCAGGCAAAAAAGTAAAAACAGATAAAGATGGTTTTATCGTAAAAGAGGAAAACGAAAAACAAAAGGATTTTGTAAAAAGATTACTAGAGGTTTCAAAAGAATTTCGAGATGTAATAACCGTTACGAATTGGGTAAATAAACAAATTAAAAATTCGATGTACTTTATTAATATTACGGATCATACTAATGATGAATTAAAAAAGGTAATTATGAATTACTATTATAAAGAAAAAATAGAATATGTATTTTATGATACGTTAAAAACCGATACTGCCAACATTGGAATAGGAGAAGAATTGAAGAAAACAGCAACCATACTTTCCAATATCGCTCAAAATTTTGGAATTTATATCTGCTCGACGTTACAATTAGCAGAAAGTAATACATTACCCGTTAATTTGACTGTCAATGATTTGGCGGTTAGTAGAACGGTAAAAGAAGTATTAGATACGTTAGCTCTTATCAAACAAATTCATCGAGATACTTTGGATGATTATGAGTATTCTTTGAAAGAAGTGGATACTAAGTTTTATAATTTAAAAAAATTTGACGACCCAGATGTTAGATATTATGCTTGTGTCGTAGATAAAAATAGAGCTGGGGCTAAACCTACTTTGGTTTTTCGCTTGAATTTGGCTTATAATGTTTGGGAGGAACTTGGCTATTTACGATTAAAGGCAAAAAGAAATTCTTAATACCTAGCTAAAGGAGAAATAAAATATGGAAACATGGGATATTTTAGATAAAGACGGAAAAATAACAGGAAGAACAATGAAAAAAGGAGAAATTGTTCCCAAAGGATATTATCATTTAGGGGCTGATGTATGGATTATCAACTCAGAAAATAAGATATTAGTACAAAAACGTTCCCCTCAGAAAAAACAATCTCCTAATGTATGGGCCATGACAGGTGGTTCTGTCATAAAAGGAGAAACAAGTTTACAAACCATAGAAAGAGAAACCAAAGAGGAATTAGGAATTCAATTAAACATGGAAAAGGTACAATTGATAAAGCGTTATAAAACGGGAGAGGTCTGGCTAGATGCTTATATTGTAAGACAAGATATTAAGTTAGAAAACATTTGCATGCAAGAAGAGGAAGTAAGTAAAGTTAGATGGGCAACCTTTGAAGAAATAGAAAAGTTATTTGACAAAAGGCAACTCCTAGCTAATAGATGGGAATTTGTAAGAGAGCTTATGAAAGCAATTCAATACATTGGAAAAAATATCAAAGTAAAAATAGACCAACCAATAGGAAGTTGTCATCCTGAATATCCAGAGATGATATATTCAGTAAATTATGGATTTGTTCCGAATACCATAAGTGGAGATAACGAAGAATTAGATTGCTATGTACTTGGAGAAGAAAAAGCATTAAATGAATATACTGGGAAATGTATAGGTGTTATTCATAGATTAGAAGAAGACGATGATAAACTGATTATAGTTCCTTCGAATAAAAATTACACGAATTATGAAATAAAAGAATTGACAGATTTTCAAGAAAAATATTTTCATAGTGTAGTGATTCGATAAATAAACAACATACAAAAAAGGAGAAAAAAATGGTAAAAGTAGAGAATGTAAAAAAGAAATTCACAAAGTACAAAAACAAAAAAGAAAAAGAAGAATTTTATGCCAACAATGGGATTAGTTTAGAAGCAGAAAAAGGAGAAATTGTAGGTATACTTGGGCCAAATGGAGCGGGAAAAACCACACTTTTAAGAATGATGGCAGGAATATTAGAACCAAGTGAAGGGAAAATTGAATTTGATGGCTTAAACTATAAAGAAAATGAAATTGAAATTAAGCAGCAAATAGCCTATCTTTCTGGCAACACAAAATTATACGATACCTTATCCACTTATGAACTATTAAAAATGTGTAGTGAGATTTATAATGTGCCAGAGCAAAAAGCAGAAGAAAGAATTAAGGAATTAGCCCAAATTTTAAACTTAGAAAGTTTCTTATACAATAAAATTGGCAATTTATCAACAGGGCAGACACAAAGAGTCAATATTGCAAGATGTCTAATTCATAATCCAAACTATTACATATTAGATGAAGCAACCACAGGATTAGACATTATTTCCAGTCAAGTTATATTAAACTTTATGAAACAAGAAAAAGAAAAAGGAAAAACGGTATTATATTCTACTCATTATATGGAAGAAGCAGAAAATATATGTGATAAAGTAATAATGATGAATAAAGGAATCGTAATTAAAACAGGAACACCAGAGGAAATCAAAAAAGATACGAATACAACCAATTTAAGAGCAGCATTTTTTGCTATGATAGGAGGTGTTTCCGATGAAGAATAATTTGTGGCATATATTAAGAAAAGAATTAAGAGAATTATTTAGAGATAAAAAATCATTAGCCATGATGTTAATTATCCCGATTTTTATTCCACTATTAATAATCGGAATGTCAGCTTTATTTGAAATGCAAATGAATAAAGATGTAGAAGAATACAATAAAATTGGAATTACCTATGAAATGACAGAAGAAGAAAAAGCACTAGCAGAAGAAATGAAAATTGAATGGGTAGAAGGAACGGAAGAAGAATTAAAACAAAAATACGAACAAGAGGAAATTAATTTATATGTAACAAAACAGGACAAACATTACACCATTCATTCAAATGCTTCAGAAAATAGTACCTATGCGAAAGAATTGGTTGAAACGTATTTGAATACCTATAAACAATATTTACAACAACAATATTTGCAGGCAAACCAAATGAATCCTGATGAAGTATTTAATAGGATAACAATAGAGGAAGAAGTAGAAGAAAAAGAAAACTTTTTTGTAAATTATATTAAGAATTATGGTTTCTTATTTATCATAATGGCAATTACTGTTTCGGCTACTTATCCTTCTACTGATACAACAGCAGGAGAAAAGGAACGAGGAACCTTAGAAACGTTACTAACTTTTCCAATAAGAAGCAAGGATATTATTTTAGGTAAGTTTTTAGGTGTTTCCATTTCTTCTGTTATTACAGGTATAATTAGCTTGATTTTATCGGCTATATCACTGATAATAGCACAAGATAAATTTAGCATTTATGAAGGGATTGACATTATGTATAATCCAGAATCTCTTGTTTTTGCGATAGTAGTTATTTTGACTTATTCCTTCTTTATTAGTGGATTATGTATTGCCATAGCAAGTACATCAAAAACGTTTAAAGAAGCACAAAGTGCACTAACACCATTAACGTTTATATCTTTTTTTCCGGGAATGGTAGCATTTATGGTAGATATTTCTACAACACCATTACTTTCTATTGTGCCATTTCTTAATTTTACGATGATATTTACAGATATCACCAATGGAAAGATAGATTTTCTAAATATTGCTTTAATGTTAGTTTCAACAGTTGTCTATATTGCTATTGTGCTTACCCTTATTATGAAACAATATAAATCAGAAAATATTTTGTTTTCGAAGTAACTGGAGTAAAAAATGATATTTAGTGTTTTAGCTTTTATAGCATTAGTTTTAAGTATCTGTATCAAAGAAAGAAAAAAATCATTAGGGATACAATCTCTAAATTGTCTTTTTGAGGCTATCTATTCTTTTACCATTCAAGCATTTACAGGTGCATTTTTAAGTATTATTAATTTTATAAGAACGTTTATTTTTATGCAAAGTGAAAAGATTGGTAAAAAAGTATATATTTTAATACTTTTGCTATTTGAGGGAATTATTATAGCTAATTGTGTTTATACTTGGAATGGCTTTATTTCTATTTTACCAACAATAGGATCGATTATTCGAACCTACTGTTTATGGCAAAGTAACATGAAATTAGTAAGAATATCAGGAATTACAACAGGTATTTTGTATGGTTTATATTATTGGTATTATCAAAGTTGGTTTATTGTGATGGGTGATATGATTTTATTGGTAACAAGTATAATAAGCATTTATAAAAATGATGTAAAAAATTGTAAAAAAATATTGACACAAGAATAAAAAAATAGTATTATGAATATACTATAAATTAGGATTGCACGTCCTTTGATTCATTTCATAAAGTGTATTAGGTTAGATATGAGCCTTTAGGAAAAAATCCTATAAACGAATATCCTATTGAACATTAGGTTAGGAACGAGCCTTTAGTAAAACTATAAACAAGTTTCCAGAAAAATTGTGAGGGGTACTAAAAACAGTATCTCTCTTTTTGTACATGGAGGGTTAGTGAGGAATAATAAAAAATTAAAATTAGGAAAATTAAATTTTTACATAGTGGACGATAATTATATTAATTATTTAAGTCAATTTGATAAACATATTGCTTATAATAAAAAGGGGAAAAGACCATATATAGGGGGTATTATTATAGTAGAAAAGTATTACTATTTTGCACCTTTATTTTCTCCTAAACAAAAGCATATGGATATAGGAGATTGGTTTCTGAACAATATTCAAATATTAATATGTCAAAAAATAAGCAAAAGATTATAAACAAAGCTGAAAAAATTTATCATGTAGTTACAAAAGAAAGCAAAAGTAAAATGGCTAAATTTTATAAGGATTTAGGTTGTGATTTTAAACTATTAGAAGAAAAATCCAAACTTTATAATTCACATAAAATTCACAAACCAGAAATTGACAAACAAGATAAATTATGTTAAAATGAATAATGCGCTGTATAAGCAAGCTAAAAAGCCAACACAAATCTAGTGTTGTCTTTTTAAGTCATAAGAAAGCTTTATAAATTGAAAATTGTAGTCTTAAACCAAACTCACAACCATCAATTTTAAAGTAAAAATACAGAAAGAAAAAGGAGGAAGAAAAAATGGAAAAAGAAGAAAACATACTAGGAACTGAAAAAATAGGAAAACTAATTAAGAAATTTTCGATTCCTTGTATTATATCATTATTAGTAAATTCATTATACAATATTGTAGATCAAATCTTTATAGGGCAAGGAGTTGGCTATTTAGGAAATGGAGCAACCAATGTAGTGTTTCCATTAGTTATGATATGTCTAGCATTTTCACTAATGTTAGGAGATGGTTCCTCTAGTTATTTGAGCTTAAAACTGGGAGAAAAGAAAAAAGAAGAAGCAGCAAAAGGAGTAGGAAATGGAATTTTACTATCGGTAATAGTAGCTATTCTTTTGTGTGTTCTTAGTTTACTATTTTTACCACAATTATTAAATCTATTTGGTTGTACTGATAACTTGAGAGAATATGCGATACAATATGGAAAAATTATTGCCATTGGGTTACCGTTTATGATGATAGGAACGGCTTTAAACTCTATTATTAGAGCAGATGGAAGTCCGAAATATGCTATGCTAAGCATGGTTTTAGGAGCTATTTTAAATACCATATTAGATCCTATTTTCATTTTTATCTTTAAAATGGGAGTAGAAGGAGCAGCTATTGCGACTATATTTAGTCAATTTGTTACATTTGTTATTAATATATGGTATATCAAAAAATTCAAATCCATTAAAATTGAGAAAGAATCATTTAAATTAGATTTTAAGATAGGAAGAAAAGTATCAGCTTTAGGAATTAGTAGCTTTATTACGCAAATGAGTTTTGTTGTGGTAATGGCATTTGAGAATAATTTATTAGGAAAATATGGAGCAGAATCAAAATTTGGTTCAGAAATTCCCATTACAGTACTTGGAATTGTTATGAAGATTAGTCAAATATTAAATAGTATTATTATTGGTATTGCAGCAGGTTCACAACCGATATTTGGTTATAACTATGGAGCAAGAAAATTCGATCGAGTTAAATCAGCTTTAAAAATGGTATTAGGTTCAAGTATTATCATAAGTACCATCGCTTTTATCTTATTTCAAACCATACCAGACAAATTAATTGCTATTTTTGGTAGTGGTGATGAAAACTATATGGAATTTGCTTGTTTAGCATTTAGAACCTATCTTTTATTATGTATTTGTAATGGAGTACAAATACCAGCAGGTATCTTTTTTCAAGCTATTGGAAAAAGTATCAAAAGTGCTATTTTATCCTTGTCAAGACAAATTCTATTCTTAATACCAGCTTTAGTAACTTTAGGAAATGTATTTGGTATTATGGGAGTTTTGTATGCTGGTCCAGTAGCAGATGGTTTAGCATTTGTAGTAGCAGCTATCTTATTACTATTAGAAGTGAAACATTTAAAACAGGGAAATAGTGAGAGTCAAGCCTTAGAAAATGATACGAAAACAGAAAATCAATTAGATAAACAAATTGTTATTACCATTGCAAGAGAATATGGTTCAGGTGGACGATATATAGGAAAACTAGTTGCCAATAAATTAGGCATTAAATTTTATGATAAGGAATTTATTGCAGAAGTAGCAAAAGAAACAGGATTATCAGAAGAATATATTGAAAATAATGAACAAAAAAGAGATAGTTTAGCAGGAATGAATAATGGTTATTATGTCGGTCTAAATAATGCAGATGAATTATTTATCAAAGAATCAGAATTAATTAAGAAACTAGCTAATCAGGAATCTTGTGTTATTATTGGTAGATGTGCCGATTTTATTTTACAAGATAAACCCAATGTGCTTAAAGTATTTGTTTATGGTGATATAAAAGATAAAATAAAAAGAGCTACCGAAATTTATGGTTTGAATAAGAGTAAGGTAGAAAAAGAAATTAAAAGAATTGATAAATTAAGAGCTAATCATTATAAACATTATACAGAAAAAGAATGGAGCAATCATGCTAATTATGATGTTTGTATTAATAGTGATACTTTAGGAGTAGAAAAATCAGCGGATTTGATTTGTGAAATGGTGAAGAATAAATGTGATAATATGAAAATTGTTTCATAAAAATAAAATTGATAAGGAATAAGTGTTAGTAAACAATGCTAATGCTTATTTTTATTAATTCATGTTTTAATTGATTGATTTAAGTTTCGGTTTTTTGCAATGGGTGCTTATCCTATATAATTTTTTCACACTTAGTGCAAAAGCAACCTACCAATTTAAAATTTATCTGTCGGTTGCTCCAATCGCACTCGCATAGCTCGTTTGGTCGCTTACTTAAGTAGTTCCAAAAATTATATAGGATAAGCACCCATTGCAAAAAACCAAAACTTAAATTGTTTGAAAGTTGATAATTTTTAAAATTTATGTTTTAATAGAGGAGTAAGGAGAGAATAGTTATGCCTAAAAAGATTAATAACATAGTACAAGATTTTATAGATAAAGTAAGAAATTTATTTGGTGATAGAGTAAAGAAAATAATTTTGTATGGTTCTTATGCAAGAGGAGATTATAAGGAAAGCTCAGATATAGATATAATGATATTGACAGATTTTTCTTTTGAGGAAATAGAAAAATATAGAGATGATATATCAGACATTGCATTTGATATTGAATTAGAAACAGGAATTATGTTATCACCTATTATAAAAAATATTGATAAATACAATGCAAGAGTTAATATAGTGCCTTTTTATAATAATGTTCAAAAGGAAGGAGTTATATTGTAATGGAAAAAGAAACACTTGAAGCTTTTTCAAAATACAGATTGGAGAAAGCGAAAGAAACATTAAATACAGCTGAATTTATTTTAAAAGAATTAAAAGATTTTACAGGAGCAAATAATAGAGCATATTATGCAATATTTTATGCAATTAGAGCAGTTATTGCATTAGAAAATAAAGACTTTAAAAGACATAAAGATGTCATTGCCTATTTTAATAAGGAATATATAAATACAGGAATTTTTCCACGAAATATAGGAAGAAAAATAGCACAAGCACAAAGAATTAGAGAAGATTCTGATTATGATGATGAGTATGAGCCTTCTTATGAAAAAACGCAAAGCCAAATAGATACAGCAAAAGAGTTAATTAAATTAGTAGAAGGTTATTTGAAAAAACAAGGATAGGAGGGATAAAATGAAAATATTAATTATTTCTAGCAAAGCATTTTATAAAAATATACAGCCAATCAAAGAAAAATTAGAAAAGATGGGACACATAGCTGAATTACCAAATTCCTATTATGAACCAGATGCAGAAAAGAAAAGTTGGGAATTAGGGAGAAAAGAACATGCAGAATTTAAAGAGCGAATGTTTAGAATGAGTGAACAAAGAATTGCAACAATGGATGCGGTATTAACATTAAATTTTGATAAAAGCGGAAAAAAGAACTATATAGGAGGATCAACTTTTATTGATATATATGAGGCCTTTATGAAAAATAAAAAAATATATTTATACAATCCTATTCCAGAAGGCATGCTATATGATGAAATAGCAGGATTCTCACCAATTGTGATAGAAGGGGATTTGAATTTAATAAAATAGAAAAAGAAGAAATAAATGTAACACAATTGTAACACAAATGAAATAAAAACAATTTTTCCTTGAAAGAGTAAGGTTATAAAAACCTTGCTCTTATTTTGTTGCAATTGCAACAAAAAGTTTTGTTTTTTGTGATATAATTTCTCTATCAAAAGATGAAAAAACGAAAGGGGAAAAATAGAAAAATGAAAATTATCAAAAGAGATGGAACAATTGTTGACTACGATCCAGAAAAAATAAGAGTAGCCGTACAAAAAGCAAACGAAGAAGTAAAAGGAAGAGAAAAAATATCAAAAGAACAAATAAAAGAAATAATAACCTATATAGAAGAACTTCAAAAACCAAGAATTTTAGTAGAGGACATACAAGACATTATAGAAGAAAAACTAATGGAATTTGGAAAATATCTACTTGCCAAAAAATATATTACCTATCGTTATACGAGAGAATTAGTTAGAAAAGCCAATACAACCGATCAATCCATTAAAGAATTAATTGAAGGAGAAAGTGAATATTGGAACAACGAAAATTCTAACAAAAATGCAAAAGTAGTTACAACCCAAAGAGATTATTTAGCAGGAATTACGAGTACAGATATAACAAGAAGATTTTTGTTATCGGATGATATTGTAAAAGCACATGACGAAGGAATCATTCATTTTCACGATGCGGATTATTTCGCACAAAACGCATTGCACAATTGCGAATTAATCAATTTAGAAGACATGTTGCAAAATGGGACCATTATCAATGGTGTTATGATAGAAAAGCCACATCGTTTCGCAACAGCAGCAACCATTGCCACACAAATTATACTAGCCGTAACAAGTTCCAGCTATGGGGGAGCAACCATAACCTTAAGTCATTTAGCACCTTTTGTTAGAGATAGCTTTAAAAAATATGAAAAACGATATGAAGAAAGAGGATTAGACAAGGAAACTTGTAAAAAGTATGCGGAGCAAGATACCAGAAAAGAAATAGCAGATGGCGTACAAACTTTTAACTATCAAGTAAATTCTATGACAAATACCAATGGACAAGCACCTTTCTTATCAGTTTGTATGTATTTAGGAGAAACAGAAGAATACAAAGAAGAATTAGCCATGATTATAGAAGAATTCTTAAATCAAAGAATTCTAGGATTCAAAAATGAAAAGGGAGTTTATGTAACACCAGCTTTTCCAAAACTTCTTTATGTATTAGAAGAAGATAACATACAAAAAGATGGTAAGTATTGGTATTTAACAGAATTAGCAGCAAAATGTACCGCTAAAAGAATGGTACCAGACTACATTTCTGAAAAGAAAATGAAAGAATTGAAAAAAGATAAATATGGTAATGGAAATTGTTATCCTTGTATGGGATGTCGTTCTTTCCTAACACCTTGGACAACAGAAGGAAATCCTTCAAAGGCAAAGAACTATAAAGAAGGAGAATCTAAATATTATGGAAGATTCAATCAAGGTGTAGTAACTATTAATTTAGTAGATGTTGCCTTATCTTCCGATCAGGACGAGGAGTTATTCTGGAAAATTTATGAAGATAGATTGGAATTATGTCACAAAGCATTACAAGCTAGACATCAAAGATTAAGTAAAGCAACAAGTGATATTGCACCAATTTTGTGGCAACATGGAGCATTAGCAAGATTAGAAAAAGGGGAAAGTATTCACAAATTGTTACATGATGGCTATTCTACGATTTCTTTGGGATATGCTGGTTTATATGAATGTGTAAAATATATGACTGGACGTAGTCATACCGATAATGGCAAAGGAAAAGAATTCGCTTTAAGAGTAATGCAAAAATTAAATGATAAATGTAAGGAATGGAAACAAGCGGAAAATATGGATTATAGCGTTTATGGAACACCAATAGAATCCACTACTTACAAATTTGCAAAATGTTTAAAAGAAAGATTTGGAGTCATTGAAGGGATTACGGATAAGGATTATATTACTAACTCTTACCATGTGCCAGTATTTGAAGAAATTGACGCATTTTCTAAATTAAAATTAGAAAGTGAGTTCCAACAATTAAGTCCTGGTGGCGCGATTTCTTACATAGAAACACCAAACTTACAAAATAATATTGAAGCCGTTTTGGAAGTAATCCAGTTTATTTATGACAATATTATGTATGCAGAATTAAATACCAAGTCTGATTATTGTCAAGAATGCGGATATGAAGGGGAAATTTTGATTGATGATAATTTGGAATGGTATTGCCCAAATTGTAATAATAGAAATCATGATACTTTGAATGTGGCAAGAAGAACTTGCGGCTATATTGGTAGTAATTTTTGGAATAAGGGAAGAACGCAAGAGATTAAGGAAAGAGTGCTACATATTGATAATAAAGATGATGAATAAATAATAAATTTTATAATGCTCGTTCAAGCTAATTTTCGTAGAAATTCTAAATTTATTTTATGGCTCCCTTCCACGTCAAGCGTGAACTCTTTCCATAAAATAAATCAAGAGAATTTCTACCTCAATTACTTTCAATTCGCTTTTTAGTAAAAGAAAAAAGGAGAAAAATAAATTGAGATATAATAAGATTAGAAAAATGGACATTTCAAATGGGCCAGGTGTAAGGGTATCTATTTTTATGCAAGGTTGTACCTTTAATTGTAAAGAATGTTTTAACCCAGATACACACGATTTTAATGGTGGAAAAGAATTTACAGAAAATACGATTAATAGAATTTTAGAATTAGGCGAAAATGAAAATATACAAGGTTTATCTATTTTAGGAGGTGAACCAATGCACCCTAAAAATATAGAAGGAACAACAAAATTAGCAAAGGCTTTTAAAGAAAAATTCCCTAATAAAACAGTGTGGTCTTGGACAGGATTTTCCTTTGATCAAGATTTGAAAGATAAGGAAGTTTCAAAATATATTGATGTTTTAGTAGATGGCCAATATGTCGATGAATTGCGAAACCCCAAACTTAAATATTGTGGTTCTTCCAATCAAAGAGTAATTGACGTACAAAAAAGCTTGAAACAAGATACAGTAGTTTTAGTAGATTAGGTGTTATAATAAGGGAGAATCATGTGAATTATGAAATATATTAATTCTAAAAAAGTAGATAGTATAAGATTAACAAAGGAAAATTTCTATGTTTTAATGGATTTTGATAGGACGTTAACAAAAGGCGGAAGCATAAGCACTTGGAGAGTATTATATTATTCTGACTTGTTAGGTGAAGATTTTAAACAACGATATGATGAAATTCATGACAAACACAACGAATCATGGGAATGTAGATTTAAAGAATATATAGAGCTACTACATGAAAAAAACATAAATAATGAAATTGTAAAAAGTGCAGTAAGAAAAACGGATTTACAACTTTGTGATGGAGCAAAAGAATTTTTGAAGAAAATGAATAAGATGAATATATCAATATATTCTAATTATTGTGATATAGAGGGAAAAGGTAAAAGGGATATTTATTCAGTTACACCACTTAATAAAAATAGAATTACTTTTTCAAAAGACTTAAATAATACCATATCAATGAAGAATTATGCACTGTTATTTGGAGATGTAGTAGAGGATATAAATATTGATAACAAAAGAAAACTAGAAAACACAATAACAGTAGGATTTTTAGATAAAAAGATAGAACAAAATTTGCCATTATATAAAGCTAATTTCGATATTGTGTTAACAGATAATGCAAGTTTTAAGGAAATAGAAGATATAATCAAATAAAGGAATAAAATAAATCGCAGTATGTAAATAATAGTATACATACTGCTTATTTTATTTTAATTTTTAAGTTTCGGTTTTTTGCAATGGGAGCTTACAGTATATAATTTTTGAAACACTGCGTAAGCGACCAAACGAGCTATGCGAGTGCGATTGGAGCAACCGACAGATAAATTTTTTATTTTGTGGGTTGCGACACACAAAGTGTGAAAAAATTATATACTGTAAGCTCCCATTGCAAAAAACCGAAACTTAAAAATTTTAATTATGTTGAAAAATGAAAAAAATGTTGTTATAATTACTTACATAGAAAGGGGAGATAGAATGGTATTAGATAAAATAGAGAATCCTAATGATTTAAAGACATTATCATTAGAAGAGATGAATCAATTGGCAGAAGAAATAAGAAAGGCTATTTTAAATCGAGTAAGTAAAGTAGGAGGTCATGTAGGGCCAAATTTAGGAATAGTAGAAACAACTATTGCAATGCATTATGTATTTAATTCTCCAATTGATAAAATTGTATTTGATGTTTCTCATCAATGTTATCCTCATAAAATTCTTACGGGAAGAAAAAGAGGTTTTTTAGAGGAAGAAGAATTTGATAATGTTTCAGGATATACCAATCCAGATGAAAGTGAGCATGATATTTTTAGAGTAGGACACACTTCAACTTCTATTAGTTTAGCATGCGGATTAGCAAAAGCAAGAGATTTAAAAAAGGAAAAAGGAAATATAATAGCATTAATAGGAGATGGTTCTCTTTCAGGAGGAGAAGCGTTTGAAGGATTGGATAATGCAGCAGAATTAAATAGCAATTTTATTGTTATTGTAAATGATAATGACATGAGCATAGCTCCTAATTATGGTGGATTATATAAAAATTTAAAACAATTAAGAGAAACAGAAGGAAAAGCAGAATGTAATTTTTTTAAGGCTTTAGGATTTGACTATTGTTATGTAAAAAATGGAAATAATATACAAGAGTTAATACAGACTTTTAAGAAAGTAAAAGATATTGACCATCCAATAGTAGTCCACATACAAACCTTAAAAGGTAAAGGTTTAGAATATGCAGAAAACAATAAAGAAGCTTGGCATTGGAGTATTCCTTTTGAAATAGAAAAAGGTAAGAAAAAAATAGATAAAAATACGAATACTCAAACTTATCCAGAAATAACAGCGAAATATTTAGAAAAGAAAGCAAAAGAAGATGAAAAAGTAATGGTAATAACACCTGCTACACCAGGAATTTGTGGTTTTACTCCCGAATTTAGAAAAGAGCTTGGCAAACAATTTATAGATGTTGGAATTGCAGAAGAACATGCTATTGCCTACGGTTCAGGTTTAGCAAAAAATGGGACAAAGCCTATTATTGCCATTAGTAGTTCATTTATACAAAGAACCTATGACCAATTATCACAAGATTTAGCAATGAACAATAGTGGAGCCGTAATTCTAGTTTATCGAAATGGTATTTCGGGTACTGATATGACACATCTTGGAGGATTTGATATTCCTTTGATTAGTAATATACCAAATATTGTTTATTTAGCCCCAACCTGCCAAGAAGAGTATTTGTCTATGTTAGAATGGGGAATTGAGCAAAATAAACATTCAGTTGTTATTCGTGTACCGAATGATATAGCAATACAAAGAAATCTACTAGTCCAAAAAGATTATTATAATATCAATGAATATAAAATAGAAGAACAAGGAGAAAAAGTGGCAATTATAGCTCTTGGCAATTTTTATTCACTTGGAAAAACAGTGAAAGAAAAATTGCAAGAGAAATTGAATATTAATGCAACATTAATTAATCCAAGATATATAACAGGAATCGATACAAAAGTATTAGAAGAAATAAAGAAAGAACATGAATTAGTTATTACTCTTGAAGATGGAATTTTAGAGGGAGGATTTGGAGAAAAAATAACAAGGTTCTACGGTAATTCGAATATGAAAGTTTTGAATTTTGGAGCCAAAAAAGAATTTGCAGATAGAGTTCCATTACAAGAGTTATATCAAAAATATCATTTGACAGAAGATTTGATTGTGTCAGATATTATAGATGTTATGAAATAATATATTAGTATTTGATATTGAATGTTCAACATGGAATAAAATGAGAAAAAGAAAAACATTTAGAAAACAAGCTAGTGTTTTTCTTTTTAAAACTATTTAGAAAAAAATCTAAATAGTTATTGACAGAAGAAAATAAAAATAGTATAATCTATTTAGAAATATTTCTAAATACTAAAAAGGAAGTGATAAAAGTGGGAATGTCAGAAACATTAAAAGCGATAGCCGATCCAGTAAGGAGAGACATATTAGAAATGCTAAAAGTAGAAAAAAAGTCAGCTGGAGAAATAGGAGAAAGATTCAACTTAACAGGAGCAACGGTTTCGTATCACTTATCGCAACTAAAAAAGGCAAATTTAATTACAGAAAACAAGTACAAAAATTTTATCTATTATGAATTAAATACATCTGTTTTTGAAGATGTATTGACTTGGATTTACAAATTAGGAGGAAAAGTCTGAAAATTGGATAACTCTCCTTAAATCAAATTAAATAAGAAGGGAAGAATAGAAAATGAAAAATATTAATTGGAAAATATTAATCATAACCAGTATCATTTGTTTATTACCAATCGTAATGGGAGTTGTATTTTATCAACAAATGCCAGTGCAAATGCCAGTACATTTTAATTTCAATAACGAACCAGATAGCTATGCTTCTAAAAATTTTGCTTTATTTGGTATACCAATGATTTTAACACTATTACAAATTATGTGTTGCGTAATTAGTGATAGCAATAAAAATAAAATGACAAAAGAGCCAAGATTTATTACTATTATAAAATGGTTTATACCAATTTTAAGTATTGTAGTATCTACCATTATAATTGAAATCCCATTAGGTAGTACAGTAGATGTTAGGAAAAGTATTTGTCTTGTTATGGGGATATTATTTATTTTAACAGGAAATTATTTACCAAAGATGAGCTATGAATTTTCAAAGGGGAAAATCCATCCTATGCCTAAGAACGAAGAAATGTATCGAAAAATGACTAGAATGTGGGGTTATACTTTTGTTGTTGGCGGTATTGCTTTACTATTTAGTATTTTATTTCAACCAATTTGTATGGTTATGGTAATGGCAATTCTAATAATTGCTATATTGATAGAAGGACTATATTGTTTTATTAAATAAAGATAGATAGTATGCTTAGATGATAGGCATACTGTTTTTTTGATGAATAGACAATATTTGAAATCTTATGTAAATATGGTACAATAATTAATAGATAAGCATGTTGGTTATTTTACATATATATCAAAATCTATGATGATGATGTAGAAGAAAAACTCAACGAAATGCTAGTAGAATTAGAGGAGAAAACAGAATCAGAATTTGTCATTGTCTCAGTAGAAAGTCTACTTGACAATTCTCTCGGTCTGATGAAAAAGTTAGACTTGAAATTGGCAGAGGATTAGAGGGATGCTTGAATGACGCAAAATGTGGACGAATTCTTGACAATTACTTTGTTCCTTATCGTGAAAATGATGAGTACACCAAAGCGACGAAAATGACGGTACAGGCAGTAATAAGTGTTATTGCTGAAGAATATGAAGTTGAGATTCAAAGTCTGGAAAAACCACAAGATGTCGAAGAAGATTTGGAGGATAAAATACCATCATGGGCATGGATAATAATTATTATTGCAATAATTATTTTAGTAGCTTTATGCTGTGTTTTTGATGGCGGAGGATCATCAGAAGGATTTTATGGAGGAACATCAGGAGGTTTCTCTAGTGGCGGATTCGGCGGAGGTTTTTCTGGTGGAGGTGGTGCTTCACGATAAATATGTAACAGTAAATTGTAAATCTAAAAGTACAAAATTAGACATTAGGAGGTAATTTGCAATGAAAGATGGAATGAAAGTATTAATTGGCATTGGTGTAGTTGTATTATTAGCAGTATTCTGGTTTTTCGGAACCAAAAATGGATTGATATCCTTAAAAGAGGATGTCGAAATGCAACAATCACAAATCGAAACAACACTTCAAAGGCGGAGTGACCTTATTCCAAATCTGGTAGCAACTGTTAAGGGATATGCAGCTCATGAGGAAAAAGTTTTCACAGAAATTGCTGAAGCAAGGTCAAAGCTTACGGGAAGTATCACAAGTGGTGATATGAAAAGTATAAGTGAAGCAAATGAAGCTTTAGATTCTGCACTTGGCAGATTACTAGCAATTTCAGAAGATTATCCTGAACTAAAAGCCAATCAAGAGTTTATTGGATTACAAGATGAATTAGCATAGTAGCTGGAATGAGCGGATATTATCCTATACCATATTTTGAGGCTGATGAAGAAGCAAAAGAAGTACCAGAAGTTAAATTCGATTAACGTTAAGCTTTTCAAAAAAATTATAAACAAAAGTAATTTAAAATAGAAAATATATTGTGATTTTTTTCCAATTTTGATATAATAAAAATATAAAACACAAAGAAAGGAGCTGATTTTCATGTCTGAATCACAAATCCAAGCAATAAAAGATGTTATAAAAATGACGCCAAGACTCAATACAGAGTGTTTAAATTCAGTAAAAATTTTGATGGAAAAAGCAATTGACTCCGAGCTTTTAAGATTAGAACCAACAATTCTTTTAGAAAATATGGATATTACAGAAAAAGTAATGTATTTAGACTATTTAATGGAAAATAAAAAGACAAAAGATAAAGAATTAAAGGATGCCTTACCTTTTGAAGAGATTTTAAAAAGAGAGGGGTTGACAATAGATGATTTACAAAATAAAGATTAGACCCAAAGCTCTCAAATTTATCGAAAAGCAAGATAAGCTTCAGAGAATTAGAATTTATAAAGCGATTTACAACCTACCAAATGGTAATGTAAAAAAGATGGTAGGTTGTAAAGAGACATATAGACTTCGTATAGGTGATTATCGAATTATTTATGAATTAAATCAAAATCAATTTATTATTTTAATAACAAAAGCAACTAATAGAGGACAAGCTTATAAATAAATTAAAATCTAATAATTTTAAAAATTCAAATTTTATATCTAAATTCTAGAAATTTCAAAAAAAAAAATTTAAAAATTGTTACCATTCACGGTTAAAAAAATACTAACAAAATTTATTAGTATTTTTATAATATAAATTTTGTATATAAAAGTAAATCTAGTTGTGAATGATAACGAGTTGCTCCAATCGCAATCACATAGCTCGTTTGGTCGCTTACTTAAGTAGTTTCAAAAATTATAAAGTATAAGCTCCCATTGCAAAAAAACAAAACTTAAAATAAAAAACTATTGACAAGTGTTATATAGTGTTATATACTGTTATATAGTTAAGGGGTGAAACCATGAATTTTATTATCAGTAATAGTAGTGAAATACCAATTTATGAACAAATCAAAAAAGAAATCAAACAATCAATTTACAATAATGAGTTAAAAGAAAATAGCATATTACCCTCGATTAGAAGTCTAGCCAAAGACTTGCGAATTAGTATCTTAACTGTCAAAAAAGCTTATGATGACTTAGAAGAAGAGGGTTACTTAAAAACAGTACAAGGAAAAGGAAGCTTTGTTAAACCAAGAAAAGAAGAATTAGTAAGAGAAGAACAAATCAAGAAAATAGAAGAACACATCAATGAAATGATTAAAATTGCCAAAATAACAGAAATCAGTAAATCAGAGCTAATGCAATTAATAGATTATTTTTATGAAGAAGAAAAGTAACAGAATAAAAAAAGAAAGAAAGGAATTTTACAAAATGGAAAATGTATTAGAAATCAAGAATTTAAGAAAAACATACGAAGGATTTATCTTGAAAAATATTAATCTGGCGTTACCAAAAGGAACGATTATGGGATTAATAGGGGAAAATCGGAGCTGGAAAATCCACTACCATAAAAGCCATTTTAAATATTGTTAATCGAGAAGAGGGAGAAATAAAAATATTTGGATTAGACAATCAAAAAGCGGAAAAGGAAATAAAAGAAAACATAGGCGTTGTCTTAGATGATAGCTTTTTATCAGAATATTTGAATCCAACAGATATCAATAAAATTATGAAAAATTTTTATCAAAATTGGGACGAAAAGTTATATTTTGAATACATCGAAAGATTTAAGCTACCAAAAGACAAAATAGCCAAAGAATATTCTAGTGGAATGAAAATGAAATTAAAAATAGCAACCGCCATATCGCATCATCCCAAATTATTAATATTAGATGAACCTACATCAGGACTAGATCCTGTTGCTAGAAATGAAATATTAGACATTTTTCAAGAATTTATTGAAGACGAAGAGAATTCTATTTTAGTATCTAGCCATATAACATCTGATTTAGAACATATTGCAGATTATATTACTTTTATGAAAGAGGGGGAAATGGTATTTACCAAAACAAGAGATGAATTATTAGAAAATTATGGCATTGTAAAATGTAAGGAGGAAGAATTTAACAAAATAGACAAAAAAGACTTCCTAAAATTTAAGAAAAACAGATATGGATACGAAATATTGGTAGAAAGTAAAGTAGAATTCAGGAAAAAATATAATATTGAAATAATTGATAAACCTACCATAGAAGATATTATGCTAATTTATATTAAAGGAAAATAAAATTCAAAAATAAAAAGGAAGGGAAGATAGGAAAATGAAAAGTATGAAAGGATTAATTTTAAAAGATTTATTGCAATTAAAAACATATAAGAGAACATTAATTGTATTTGTCATAGTATTTATAGCGACATCGCTTACCCAAGAAAATACAAGAAATTTATTAGTCGTTATGATGACACTTGGATTAGGAATGTTTAGTATCGCCACTTTTAGTTATGATGAGATGGCAAAAGCAGATAGATTCGTATTAACTTTACCATTAACCAAAAAAGAAGTAATACAATCTAAATATACACTGGTAGTGACAGCAACCATATTAGGAGCTATATTGGGAATGTTAGTAAGTATCATTTTATCCCTAGCTATCCAGAAAGAATTACCAAATGTTCAAGAATTAGTTACTTTAGCGATCGGGGGAATATTTGGAATAGGGATAGTAGAAGCTATTCAAATACCTTGTATTTATAAATATGGAGCTGAAAAAGGTAGAATACAAATTTTTATTTTTATGGCTATCATAGCATTTGTAATAGGTGGCATTATTTTTATAGGAGAAAAAATGAGTATTTCTTTTCTAACAAATGATTGGATTTATAATTTTATCAATTTTTTACCAATTCTGTTAGTAATATTAACAGCAGTAATTTATTTTATCTCGTATAAAATAGCCTATCGTATTTATAGTAAAAAAGAAATATAATTTAATACCTCTGAATAGTCAATGTTGTCAACTTTTCAAGTTTCGACTTTTTTGTAAGTGCTGGTTGTAATATATAATTTTTTTACGCTTTGTGTGTCGCAACCTACAAATTAAAAAAATATTTGTCGGTTGCTCCAATCGCACTCGTTTCACTCGTTTGGTCGCTTACGCAGCGTTGCAAAAATTATATATTACAACCAGCACTTACAAAAAAGTCGAAACTTGAATGTCAACTTAAATAGGATAGAATAAAACTAAACTCGTTCAAGCTAATTTGATTAGAAGGCTTGGTCGATTCATTGACAAAGTAAATATAAAGTGCTAATCTAGTATTTAATACTAGATTAGGAGGTAAAAAATGAAAGGTATAAAAATAGGAGATAAGCAATCTCAATATCCTATTATACAAGGAGGAATGGGAGTTGGTGTTTCTCTTCATAAGTTAGCAGGAACCGTTAGTAAAGAAGGGGGAATTGGTGTTATTTCAACAGCAGATATTGGCTATCAAGAGGAAGATTTTAATAGTAATCCGATGAAAGCAAATTTAAGAGCTATTGGAAAAGAAATAAAAATGGCAAGGCAAATTGCGGGAAAAGACAAAATATTAGGGGTTAATATCATGGTGGCCTTAAACAATTATAAAGAGATTGTAAAAGAATGCGTTAACAATAAAATTGACTTGATTATTTCTGGAGCAGGGATTCCGAAAGAATTACCAGAATACATAAAAGGTTCCAATACTAAGATAGCACCTATTGTATCTTCTCTTAGATGTTGTAAGTTAATCGTAAAACATTGGATAAAAAAATATAATTATGTTCCAGACATGATTGTGATTGAAGGGACTGAAGCTGGAGGACATTTAGGATTTAAAAAAGAAGAATTACAAGAAGATAAGAAACCAAAATTAGAGGAGATTACCAAAGAGGTAGTCGAATATATAAAAGAAATAGAAAAAGAAACCAATAGGGAAATACCTGTGATTGCAGCAGGAGGAATCTGGGATAATAAGGATATACAAAGATTTTTGAATTTAGGTGCAACTGGTGTTCAAATGGCAACTAGATTTGTTACAACTTATGAATGTGATGCTTCCCATGAATTTAAAGAAGCTTATATAAAGGCGAAAAAGGAAGATATTAAAATAATTAATAGTCCAGTAGGAATGCCAGGAAGAGCACTTTATAATCATTTTATGAAAGAAACAGAAAAAGAAAAGTGCAAAGTAAAAAAATGTTATCAATGTATAAAGACTTGTAATGTTTTAGATACTCCCTACTGTATAACAAAGGCTTTGATAAATGCTGTTAAGGGAAATATGGAAGAGGCTTTAGTATTTTGCGGTAGTAATGTAGGAAAAGCAAAAGAAATTATTTCGGTTCATCAATTAATGCAAGAACTGGTAGAGATTCATTAAATTTTAAATCATCAAATAATTCAAGTTTAAACTTTTGAGGGGTGAAGGCTTTACTATATAATTTTTTTACACTTTGTGCGAAAGAAACCTCCCAAATAAAAGAAAAATTAGTTGGTTGCTCCAATCTCACTCGCATAGCTAGTTTGGTCGCTTACTTAAGTAGTTTCAAAAATTATATAGTATAGCCTTCACCCCTCAAAAGTCTAAACTTGAATAAAATAGGTTTTAAAATAGAAAGAAAGGTGATATAATACAAAAGAGGAGAGTGCTAACCATGAAAAAAATATACATTGTATTAACCCATACAGGAACTAACTTATCGAAATTAATAAAAAGTTATACAAAGGATGAATTTTCGCATGTATCCATAGCGTTAGACTCTAAGTTAAAGCAGATGTATAGTTTTGGAAGATTACATCCATACAATCCTTTTTGGGCAGGATTTGTACATGAATCTATTGATGAAGGAACCTTCAAAAGATTCTATTTAACCAAAACAAAAGTATATACTTTAGAAATAACAGAACAACAATATGAAAGTGTAAAAAACAGTATTAAGCAAATGGAACAAGAAAAAGAACAGTATACTTTTAATATATTAGGTCTATTTGCCGCAGGATTTCGTAAAAAAATTACTAGAAAAAAATCATTTTATTGTGCTGAGTTTGTGAAATATATATTAGAAAAAGCAGATATTAACACTGGATTACCAGAAGTAGCCAAACCAGAAGATTTTAAGAAAATAGAGAATTTGCAACAAATATATAGCGGATTTCTAAAAAAGTATAAATGAAAAAATCTTACAGAAATGTAAGGTTTTTTTCTAATATATGTGTTATAATAAAGCAAAAAAGATAGAAGGGAAACTTAAATGGAAAAAGTACTAATCGTAGAAGATGACCAAAAGTTAAGAAACGAATTAGAAATCTTTTTGAGAAATAATGGTTATGAAGTGCAATCCTTAAAAAAGTTTGATAATACCATACAAGACATATTAGAGCAAAATCCAGATCTAATCTTATTAGATATTAATCTTCCCAATGCAGATGGACAATATATTTGTAAAGAAATTAGAAAACAATCGAATATGCCAATTATTATTATTACCAGTAGAGACAATGAAATCGACGAATTATTAAGTATTAATTATGGAGCGGATCATTATATTACCAAACCATTTAATCTTCAAATTTTACTTGCTAGAATAACCTCTTTACTAAGAAGAAGTAAGGGAATGATAAATCAGCAAGAAAAAATAGATTGTAAAGAATTTATTTTAAATACTTCAAAATATACCATAGTAAAGGATGAAAAAGAAATAGAATTGACTAAAAATGAGTTTAGAATTTTAAAATACTTAGTACAGAATCGAGAAAAAATAGTAGCAAGAGAGGAAATTATGGAGTCATTATGGGACAACGAAAGCTTTATTGATGATAATACATTAACGGTAAATATAACAAGGTTAAGAAATAAATTAGAAGAATTGAATCTAAAAGAATTATTAGAAACGAAAAGAGGACAAGGTTATATGTTAAAATAGAAAGAGGAAAGGGAATGTCAATAAAAGATTTTTTAAAAGATAAATGGTTAACCATTAATTTGTTAGTATTTGCTATCCTTACCATAGAAATATTTTTGGTAATTTATCCAATAGGAGCTTTTATTAAAATATATATTCCGATTATTATATTGGGAATATATTTTCTTAGCATTACCATAGAATATATAACGAAAAGAAAATTTTATCAGAAAATATTTAATATCTTAAATGAATTAGAGGAAAAATATCTACTAACAGAATTAATAAAAAGACCTACTTTTACAGAAGGCGAGATATTAAAACAAATTTTAGAACAAACGGACAAGTCTATGTTAGAAAAAGTAAATCAATATAAATACTTAACAGAAGATTATAAGGAATATATAGAACTATGGATTCATGAAATTAAACTTCCCATAGCAACTAGTAAATTAATTATAGAAAATAATAAAAACACGACAACAAAAAGCATAGAAGAAGAATTAGAAAAAGTAGAAAATTATATAGAACAAGCCTTGTTTTATGCAAGAAGTAATACCGTTGAAAAAGATTATTATATTAAAAAAAGTTTATTAAAAGATATGGTAAATGAATGTATGAAAAGAAATAAAAATATACTAATTCAAGAAAAGGTGAGTATTAACCTACATGATTTAGAGGTAGTAGTTAATACAGATAGTAAATGGATTATTTTTATTTTAAATCAGTTAATACAAAATAGTGTGAAGTATAGAAAACAAGGAAATGATTTGGAAATTGAAGTGTATGCTAAAACAGGAAAAGAAAATAGTATTTTATATCTTAAAGATAACGGAATGGGAATTAAAAAGGGAGAGATTACAAGAGTTTTTGAAAAAGGCTTTACAGGAACAAATGGAAGATTGTTAAATAAAAAGTCGACAGGGATAGGCCTATATTTATGTAAAAGGCTTTGTGATAAATTAGGTATTGCCATTGAATTAAATTCTGTCCAAGACGAAGGAACAGAGGTTAGATTAGTTTTTCCACGAAATAGTTATTTATCGGTATAATATAGAAAAAGATGAATATCATATTCCTAATTTTAATAAATCATATGATTTATGTATTCCGTATTTAGATGAACAATGGAAGATTATAGGAGAAGAACTAAAAAAGAGATATAATAAAATAGACTTTTCAAAAATGCCAAAAAGTTTTATACATGGAGACTTGCACAAAGGAAATATTATGAAAGATAAAGAAAATAAACTATATTTAATTGATTTTGCTTTTTGTGGGTATTCCTATCGTATCATAGATATTATCCAATTTATTAATAACACTTTATTTGATTATAGGGAAGTAGAACAATCTAAAAAAAGAATATATTACTTTATAAAACATTATCTATTAACAGATTATGAAAAACAAAATCTAAAAGTATTAATGAATTGTTATGCTTTTATCAGTTTTGCTTTGAAACAATATGATTTTTGCCATGCTAAGAATCAAACAGAATAAAGTAAATATTGGATGCATAACAACACAGCAATTATAAAAGATTTAAAAATTGAGGAGATAATAAATGATAAGAAAAGCTGAAATAGAAGATATAGAAGAATTATCTATTCTAAGAGTAGAACATCAAAAAGCAGAAGCAAAAGAAAATAATATAATTGCTACTTGTGCAGTACAAATAATAGAATACTTGCCATTATGCACCAATTTATCGGGAAAAATAGGATATATTTCTAATGTGTATACGAAAGAAAAATATAGAAAGCAAGGAATACAAAAAGAATTAATGAATATTTGCCTAGAATTCACAAAAAAACATGATATAACTGTACTTGAATTAAGTTCATCCAATCCCATTGCTAGAAAGTTGTATGCTAATTTTGGATTTTTTGATAACAAAAATGCAATGAAAAAATCATAAAAGCTAATTATTACCAAATAAAAGGGTATATAATTGGCTTTTTCCCAATCTTACAAAAATGTAAGAGAAATGTAATATAAATCGATGGCAAAGGGAAAAAAGTAAAGCTATACTTTAAATAGGAGGTAATTAAAATGAGTAAAGTATTAGAAGTAAAAAACATTGAAAAATACTATGGAAACAAAACAAACCTAACAAAAGCAATTGACAACATTAGCTTTGAGGTAAGTAAAGGAGAGTTTATTGGTATTATGGGAGCATCTGGCTCTGGAAAAACGACACTTTTGAACTGTATTTCCACCATAGATAAAGTAACAGCGGGTCATATCATAATCAATGAACAAGATATAACAAGATTAAAAGGAAACCATCTAAATAAATTCAGAAGAGAAGAATTAGGATTTATTTTTCAAGATTTTAACTTATTAGACACACTAACAGCCTATGAAAATATAGCATTGGCATTAACCATACAAAAAGTAAATGCCAAAGAAATTGATAGACGAGTAAAAGACATAGCACAAAAATTAGGAATTCAAGAAGTTCTAAAAAAATATCCTTATCAAGTATCAGGAGGACAAAAGCAAAGAATAGCATCAGCAAGAGCTATCATTACTAATCCAAAGCTAATTCTAGCTGACGAACCAACTGGGGCGTTAGATTCTAAATCAGCTAGGCAATTATTAGAAAATTTTGAAATTTTAAATCAGAAAATGAAAGCAACTATTTTAATGGTTACACATGATGCCTTTACCGCTTCTTATGCTAGCCGAATTTTATTCATTAAAGATGGTAAAATTTTTAATGAATTAGTAAAAGGAAATGACACCAGAAAGCAATTTTTTGAAAAAATAATTGAGGTACAAACACTTCTGGGAGGTGATTTGAACGATGTTATTTAAATTATCTTTTGAAAATATGAAAAAAAGCTTCAAAGATTATGCCATCTATTTTTTAACTTTGGTATTAGGAGTAGCTATTTTTTATATGTTTAACTCCTTAGACAGTCAAGAAGCAATGCTTTCGGTATCACAATCTACAAGAGAGATCATCAAATTAATGATAAATATGCTTGGAATGGTATCTGTATTTGTAGCTGTCATTTTAGGTCTATTGATTGTATATGCCAATAATTTCTTAATTAATCGAAGAAAAAAAGAGTTTGGAATTTATATGACACTTCGGAATGGGAAGAAGGCAAATATCTAAAATTATATTGATAGAAACCATATTAGTAGGAGTTATATCTCTTGTTATTGGTATCGTAATAGGAGTATTTGCTTCTCAATTTATGTCCATTTTAATTTCTAAACTATTTGAAGCAGATATGAGTGAGTTCACATTTGTATTTTCTAAAAATGCTTGCATAAAGACCTGCGTATATTTTGCTATTATGTATGTTGCAGTGGCCATATTTAATACCATTACCATTTCAAGATATAAACTAATTAATTTATTAACTGCCTTGAAGAAAAATGAAACCGTAAAAATTAAAAATCCCTTTTTATGTGTTGTTATTTTTATGATAGCAAGTGGTATACTAGGATATGCTTATTGGAAAGTAACAGGTGGCGTACAAACAATGAATACTGCCGATAAAATATTACCAGTTATTTTGATGGGGATTGTTTCGACTATTTTAATTTTCTGGTCTTTATCTGGATTTATCTTACATATTATTAAATCCATGAAAAAAGTATATTTAAAAGATACCAATATGTTTGTATTAAGACAAATTAACAATAAAATCAACACAATGGTAGTGAGTATCAGTGTTATCTGTTTAATGTTATTTATGACAATTTCCATTTTATCTTCTAGTTTATCTTTAAGAAACACCATGCAAAAAGATTTAAATGAGATGACACCAGTGGATATTAATTTATATAAAACCGCTAATTTACCAGAAAAGATAGTAAATGCTTATGGAAAAGAAATTACTTATACAAAAGAACAAAGAGAAGATTCTAAAATAACGATACAAGAATCACTAAAAAATGCGGGAATGAATCCTAATATTTTAAAAGACGTTGTAGAGATACCAATCTATGTTAATCCGAATTTAACAATGGAAACTTTCTTTGGTGATTCCATTGATGCAGTAAAAGAACAATTTGCTATGCTTGCTTATGATACACCAGAAACGATTGTAAAAATATCGGATTACAATAAAATAGCGAAGCTTTATGGAATTAAGCAATATGAATTAAAAGACAATGAATATATTATGCTTTGTGATTTTGATAGTATGACTAAAATAAGGAATCAAGCTTTAGAAAAGAAAAATGTGATTACCATTGCAGGAAAACAATATGAATCAAAATATAAGCAATGTCAAGAAGGATTTATTGTCATGTCAACCAATCATACGAATACAGGAATTATTTTAGTACCAGATAATTGTCTACTAACAGAAGAAGATAAAGAACGTACTTTGTTAGCTGCTAATTATAATGTAACAACAAAGGAAGAAAAGGAAGAAATAGAAACGATGTTTTCCAATAGAAATGCTTCTAGTTTTATACAAAAATTAGAAGAACAAGGAATTATCATTGATGGTATAAGTAAGATAAGTATTGTAGAATCAAGTGTAGGATTGGCAACTATTATAACTTTTATTGCTATTTATTTAGGGATTATTTTTTTAATTGCTAGCTCTGCTATTCTAGCACTAAAACAGCTAACAGAAAGTTCAGATAATAGACAAAGATATATTATCCTAAGAAAAATAGGATGTGATGAAAAAATGATAAATCGAGCTTTATTTCGACAAATCGGTATATTTTTTGCTATGCCACTTATATTAGCCATTATTCATTCTATTTTTGGAATTCAATTTGTGTTAAGCATGATGGCTGGACTTGCTAACGCAGAAGATTTATTACCATCTATTGTCATAACGGTTTGTGTCATTGGAGGTATTTATGGGGCTTATTTCTTAGCCACTTATTTAGGAAGTAAAAATATTATTAGGGAAGAATAAGAGTTTTTTAGGAAGGAATGTGATTAAAAATGGAAATGATAAAAGAAAAAATTCCTATGATAATGGCAATAATAATAGCTATTGTAATTCTAGGAGGTGCACTTTACTATTTAGAATATTATGAAGCAGTATATTATACACAAATTGATAATACAAAAATAGAAGGAATTTCATCATCAGATGAGATGAAATATCAATATACATTAGATTGTTATAATAAAAAAGGAAAGAAAAAAGAAATAAATTTTAAAACCAGTAGAGAATTAAGGGAAGATTCCTATTTGTTATTAGAAGTAAAGTCAACAGGTGTTCATTCTTGGAAAGAAGTACAATATGAGGAGCTTCCCGATGAAGTCAAGGCTAATTATAGTAAATAAAGAAACAATAATAATTTAGGTTATAACAATTGAAAAGCTACTAATTTGCAATCAAATAAAGGTGATAAAAATGAGAATATTTAAAAAGGTGATTTTTGCAGTAGTATTAATTTTTATAAGTATAGGTTTATTAATTATAGGAAATGGATATGAGAATTATCAAGAAGCTGTGAAGGAAATACCTCTTAGTCAAAAAGTAGAAAGCATAGAAAGAAAAAATAATTATACCAAAATGCAAGAAGTACCAGAAATGTATATAAATGCAGTTATATCAGTAGAAGATCATAGATTTTATCAACATAAAGGGATTGATATGATTGCCATAGGAAGAGCTTTTATTCATGATATCAAGGCCATGAAATTTATAGAAGGGGGTAGTACAATTACACAGCAATTAGCTAAAAATATTTATTTTACACAAGAAAAAAAGATAACGAGAAAAGCAGCAGAAGTCTTTATGGCTTTTGAAATAGAAAAAAACTACAACAAAGATAAAATACTAGAGTTATATCTAAATAGCAGTTATTTTGGAGATGGTTACCAAACGATAAAAGAGGCATGTAAGCGGTTATTTTAATAAGGAGTTAAAAGAAATGACAGATTATGAATGTATTTTATTAGCAGGAATTCCTAATGCACCTTCTGTCTATGCACCGACAGTAAATCCAGAATTAGCAAAACAAAGGCAAAAACAAGTGATGAAAAAAATGATAGAGTATGGGTATTTGACGGAAAAACAAGCAGACAACATAGTTAGAAAAAAATAGAAGATAAGATGATTATAAAAAATAGAAGAGGAGAACCAAAATAGTGATTCTCCTCTTTTTAAATTAATTATTAGCACTGAATTTTTGCTTAGCACTATCAATTTTAGTTTGTTCAGCATTTTCCATTTTATACCAACCTTTTTCAGCCATTAGGTTATAAATTTTATTTTGAATATCTAAAGATTCATTTAATGCTTCTTTAAAGGCACAGTGAACTTCAGCAGTAGAAGATTCAATTGTTCCATGAAGATATAAATCACAAACACCTTTAATAATCAATAGTTCTTTTTCCATTAAATCTTTGTCTTGCATTAAAGATACCTCCTATAATAAATTTAAAAATTTATTAAAAATCTCAGTATGTTTTTGCTCTAATTCTCCTATATAAGTTGAAAGAGTAACATCTTGTAATTGAGATGCTGTATTTTTACTACATGTTTTCATAAAGTTTTCGTGTCCTAAGGCATCTTCAACATATAAAAGCTCTTTACTTGTCATAATAATCACCACATATCAAAAGTATGTCCCCAATTTGTAAAAATATACAAAATAATATAAATTATCTTATTTCGCCTTTTGACAAGTTAAAATTAGTTTATTATATAACAGTAACATTTTTGTACCAATTTTATATGATATAGAAAGAAAACAAAAAGGAGAGTGTAATAGATGAATAATAGACAAATTATGAGAGCCAAAAGATATTTATCTCGATTTGATGAAATTTTAAATCAAATGGCAGAAAAGATGTTATCACAAGAGGTAACAAACAGTATAACCATTAATTTTATACAATGTATGATTCCACATCATCAAGCAGCCATTTATATGTCTGAAAACTTATTAGAATATACAACTTATCAACCCTTACAACAAATAGCAAAAAATATTATTAAAAGGCAGACAGAAGGAATTGAGCAAATGAAAGAAATTGCAAGAACCAACTATGGATATCAAAACATGATACAAGATATAAAATGTTATGAAGAAAAGTACTTAGAAATTACCAAGAACATGATAGAAAGAATGAAAAATACTCCTAAATGTGTGTATATCAATTTAGATTTTACCAATGAAATGATACCACATCATGAAGGTGCCATTGCTATGTGTAAAAATTTATTATCTTATCGTATCGATCCAAGATTAAAAGCGGTTGCAGATGCTATTATAAAAGAACAAAGTAAAGGAGTTGAAGAATTAAAAGAGGTTCAAAGAAAATTGTGTGGTAAATAACAAATCTAATAAATCATGTAACCAAAACAAACTTTTCTCATATGATATAAAAAATGAGAGGAGTTTGTTTTTTATGGATTATGAATTAATGATGAATGGAAATGTTAAAATCGGACAAAAAGCTCCAGAGTTTGAAGCAAACACAACATTTGGAGAAATTAAACTAGAAGATTATCAAGGAAAATGGTTAGTATTATTTTCACATCCAGGCGATTTTACCCCCGTCTATTCTTACAATTTGGGGAACGTTGAAAAAAATATGAAAATGCCTGATATTATCTATAACTTTCGATATTGATAAGTTAATCAAATTTTATAATTTAATGGCACAAAATCGATTGTCGAGCGATTGATTGGGAAGAAAAATAAATATTGAAAGAATTTAAAGGAGTATGGATACCTTATGAAGTATTAATAAATACAAAATTAAATGATAAAGAAAAAATTGTTTATTCAATGATTTTATATCTGAGCAAAGAAAAAGAATGTATCATGTCAAATTCATATATAAGCGAATTATTAAATATTACAAAAATACAATCTTCAAGAATTATTAATTCACTTAAGAAAAAGGGATATATAAAAGTAGAAATGACTTATAAAGAAAATTCAAAAGAAATAGCCTTAAGAAAGATTACACCTATATACAAAAATGTTAATACCCATAAACAAATTGATACTAACCCTATTAACACAAATGTTAAAGAAATAATAAATAATAATAAGATATATAATAAAAATGGTTACAGATATAAAAGTGACAGAGATTATAGTAATTTTGATTGGACAAGTTTATATGCGAATAATTTTTAAGAATTATCTTGACATCAAAAATATTATTTTGAAAGACTAAAAGTTGGAATAAAATTAGAAGAATTGAAATAAAAGTGAAGACCAATATAGATTTATCAATTTATATTGGCTTTTTTCTGACAAAAAACGAGACATCTATTTGACATCGCCATAATGAAAGCGTATACCGCTAAAAACCACGTTTTTAGGTAGTTGTGTGGGTTCGAGACGTCGCCCTGATCCTGCAAAATGCTGAGGCTGTTAAAATCTTTGATTTTTTTACAGTCTCAGTATGCATTTTGTATTGCTTTTTAGCAATTTTGATTATTGGTAAGGCAGAAAAAATTATAATCAAATAGTAGTTTTATAAAGAAACATATGGTATAATGGTTTTAAGAGAAAATACTAAGAGTAAAATTGAGGAGAAATTATGATAGAATTAAATAAAATTAATCCAATTGGAATAGGTACATATAAACTTGATTTAGAAAACAAAGATAAGACTTTACAATCATTATTATATTCTGTTAATAAAGGGCAAAATTTTATGAGTACAAGTCTTTTATACGATAATTGTAATGTTGTAGACTTTCTAGGTGACTTTTTTAAACAAGTGAGTAAAGACAATATATTTCTTACTTGTCATTTAGAACCTTACATAGAGAAAAAAGAAGATGTAGAAAAACAATTAGATGAATATTTAAAGAGAATGAATATTGATTATGTAGATGCTTTGCAAGTTCATATATCTTATGCGTTAAAGATACCATTACTAGAAACATATGAAGAAATAAGCAAGTTAGTAGAAAAAGGAAAAATTAGATACATATCTGCAAGCAATACTTCTTTTGAAGAATTGAAAGAAATCCAAAAATATTTTAAACTATATAGTTTTGAAGGTGTGTATAATTTAGAATGTAAATATTACGAAAATATAGGTTTAATAGATTTTTGTAAATCTAATGATATTAAATTTGTATGTTATCAAGCATTAAGAAGAAATAATATAGCTAAAAGAAATTATCCTTTTTTAGTAGAATTAGCAAATAAATATAATAGGACACAAAATCAAATTTTATTGAATTGGATGATAAAAGAGAAAGGTTTAAATACAATCATAAAAACTAATACAATACAAAATATAGATAGTAATTTACAATCTTTAGATTTTACATTAGAGAATAAAGAGATAGAGCTACTTAATAATTTCCAAGATAAAAGATTTAACAGTATTGAAATTGATTGGAAAAATAGAGGTGGCATTACAATCGATAAATTGGCTAGTCAATTCAAATTAAATTAACTTTTTAGATGAAAAAAACATTATTATATTATGGGTAATTAAATTACAACTTTTTTTAAAATATATTGTTTTCGCTTGTTTTCTATGAAAAAATAATATAATAATTATAAATGATTAAGGGAGGAAATATTTATGGAAGAATTAGAAATGTTAAAAGGAATTTTGAATAGTTATCCATATCCTATTGTTTTTGTAGATAATGACTATATTATTAGATTTATGAATAAAAATGCACAATACCATTATTATGAAGAAAGAGGATATAAAAATTTAATAGGAAAAAGTCTATTTAAATGCCATAGTAGTGAAAAATCTATTGAAAGAATAAAAAAAGGTTATGAGGGAATTAAAAGCAATGGAAAAGAAATGTTTGTATGCGTAACTGCTAGGAATCAAAGAGTTTATATGCAAGGGGTCAAGAATGAAAAAGGAGAATGGATAGGATTTATAGAAAGATTTGAATTAAATTTGCAAATGTAATTTTTCATAATATAATAAATTTTTAATAAGATACATAAAAAGACTTGAAAGCAATTAGATACTCAAGTTATTGTTTAGATGGTTTTATTTAAAATAGTTACTTTTTTTATAAAGGATAAAACAAAAAATATTTTATTTTTTAAGATATAAAATATTTTCTCAAATTCATAGATTTTTGAAAGGAAAAATGCTATAATAATAGTATAAATTTATTATGGAGGTAATCAATATGTCTATAGAAAAACAAAAATTATATAATGAAATTGAAACATTACCAGAAGAACTTACGAATCAAGTCATTAATTTTATTGAATATTTAAAAATATCATATATAGATACAGAAGCTCCAGAGAGTATAACAATAAAAAGTAAAAAAGACTTAAAAGAAAAGTTACAAAAAGGACTAGATGATATAAAAGAAAATAAAGTCTATTCTTTAGATGAAGTTTTTTCTAAAATAGATAATATGTAAAAGACTGGAGCAAATGTTATGAAAAAATATATAGTGGAAATTTCAGAAACTGCCGAACAAGATTTAGAAAATATTATTTCATATCTTCGATATAATCTAGCAGGAGATATTATAGCAGACAAATACAAACTCTTATTTAAACAAAAGTTGAAAGATTTAGAAAATGTAGCAGGAAGTATGCTTATTTTAAATGAAGATTTGACAGGTCATAAAAATATTAGAAAAATCAATGTAAGAAATTATATAATATTTTATATAGTTGATGAAGAAAAATCTAAAGTATTAGTATTAAGAATCGGTCATGCTTTTATGGATTGGGAAAAATATTTAAAAGACGAATAATTGAATAATAAGATTATATAAGTAGCTATATCAATAGTTACTTTTTTATATTCTAGGAAAATTCTCCGAACTTCCTAGAATATAAAGCATTCCACAGAAAATTGCTTAGCAATTTTCGCGGGCGAACAAAAACGGGACATGTAAAGAATCTAAAAGGTCAAAAAAATTAATCATGCCCCTTTTGTTCTTATATGTTAAATCTTCATTTATTACTAAATTTATAAAAAGAATAAAATATTAAAAAATATAAATTTTTCAAAAAATGCAACATTTAATAGAAAAAAATGTGTTTATATATATGAAAGATTTTATTAAAAATACCCATTTAATAAAATTTTTGTGTTCTTATATTATAGAGGAGGGATGCTTTTGAAAAATAATAAAAATTAGAGTATTAGAATTTTACTAAAGTAATTTTTAGACAAAAAGAAATAATTGGTATTTCTTTTTGCATAATATTTAGAGAGAAATATTATGAAGGAGTTAAATAGAATGCAAATTACTTCTAATGAAATCTCTAATACCAAATATATGCAAATTTATTTAACGGAAGAAGAACTGAAAAAACAAGAAACAAAAGCAAAAATTGAAAAATATAAAAAAGAAAAGTATTATATAGCTATTTTTATATCAGGAAAAGAGAATTATCCCGAAATTCTTGAAAGAATTATTGTGAAACAGGTGGAATTAACAGACAATGTATGCTAACATACAGCACATAGGCAATATCAGGTCAAGTGAGGAGGAAAAAATGACCATTGTAGGATATTGTAGACTGTCTAGAGATGAAGATAAAGAAAATTATGCAAGTATTGAAGAGCAAAAAAGAATTATAAAAGATTATGCTATTTCTCGTAATTGGATTATCGAAGACAAAGACTTCTACATAGATGACAATGTTTCGGGATATACCTTTAATAGACCTGAATTTTCAAAAATGATTGAAAAAGTAAAAGGAGGAAAAATTGATGTTGTAATAGCAAAAGATTTATCAAGAATTGGAAGAAACAATGGAAAAGTTTTAGTACTTATTGATGAATTCAAAAATATGCAAAAAAATTTAATTCTAGTTTCAGAAATGGGAGGAACTTATGATGTTTTAAATGACAGAGATGATACAATTGGAATTACAACATGGTTTAACGAAAGATATGTAAAAGACTGTTCAAGAAAGACAAGAGATCATATGTATTCTAAACAAAAATCGGGAAGATTAATAATGGGAAATTATTATGGTTATGTAAAAGATACAGAAGATGTTACAAAGTTATATGTAGATGAAGAAATACGACCTGTTATAGAATTAATATATAAACTATATATTGAAGATGGTTTAGGTAGAAAGAAAATTTGTGATATTTTGAATAGCAAATATGACTACCCTACTCCTTCTGTATATTATCAACAAAAGCATTTAGAAAGAGGAAGAATATACAAACATCCTGTACAAAAATTATGGTCTACCTATATGATAAGTAATATTTTAAATAATGATGTATACACAGGAAACTTAAGAACTCATAAAAAGAAAACTGTTTCTATACGAGGCAGAGCAATTAAACTTCCAGAAGAAGAACATTTTGTATTTGAAAATCATCATGAATCAATCATTTCAAAAGAAACATTTGAATTAGCACAAGAAATTAGAAAAAGAAAAGCAAATTCAAAAAGTACTTGTCGGGACAAGAAAAAGAAACTATGCTTTTTCTGGATTAGTTAAATGTGGTGATTGTGGATTTGGAGTAAGTCGGTATAACCATGAATCGAAAACAAAAGCAAAAAGGATATGAATGTTCCCAGTATAGAACTTATGGGAAAACAAGATGTAAATGTCATGAAATAAAAGAAACTGATATGATTATTCATTTAAAGGAGTTTCTAAAATTTACAAGACAAAAATATATTGATGAAATAACTAAAATAGAAATTGAGACAAAAACTACTAATATGCAAACTAATAAAGAAAAGATTAAATATGAACTTGAAACTTTAAAGGCAGAATATAAAGTTTTATTAAACCAAAAAATAAAAGATTTAGCATCAAGTACAAATGAATATCAAAAACAAATGATAGAAAATACATATAAAGAATTAGAACTGGATAAAACAAACAAAATAGAAAAATTACAAGAAATACTAAACAAAGAAGAACAAGAAATTTCAAAAGAAAAAATAAAAAAGCTAAAAAATACAATAGAGTATTTCGATGAAATTATTGCAAAAGAAATACCAAGCAGATATGTTTTAGAAAATATAATAGATAAAATATGGATTTATAGTGATAAAACTGTAAAATTTGATTTAAAAGTAGATGTTGAAAAACTAATATAAAAAACTCCCCACATTGTAAGACTTTACACCCGTAAAGTCTAAATCTTTGGATGAATAAATAAAATGCCTGATATTGCTTATAATTTTCGATATTGATAAGTTAATCGAATTTTAAATTTAATGGCTTAGAAATCGATCGTCGAGCGATTGATTGGAAAGAAAATAAAGTATTGAAAGAATTTAAAGGAGTATGGATACCTTATGAAATATTAATGGATATAAAATTAAATGATAAAGAAAAAATAGTTTATTCTATGATTTTATATTTAAGCAAAGAAAAAGAATGTATTATGTCAAATTTATATATAAGTGAATTATTAAGTATTACAAAAATACAATCTTCAAGAATTATTAATTCACTTAAGAAAAAAGGATATATAAAAGTAGAAATGATTTATAAAGAAAATTCGAAAGAAATAGCTCTAAGGAAGATTACACCTATATACAAAAATGTTGATACATATAAACAATTTGATACTAAACCTATTAATACAAATGTTAAAGAGATAAAAAGTAATCATAAAAATAAATATAAAAGTGACAGAGATTATAGTGATTCTGATTGGACAAGTTTATATGCGAATAACTTTTAAGAATTATCTTGACATTAATTTCAAGAAGAGTTAACATCACACACCAATAGGAGGTGATGTTAAATGGAGAAAGAAAAAATCAATATGCTAGAAACAATATTTGAAGCAAGAGAAGAAGATGTGGCTTTTATTACAGATGAAGACAAGAAGTTTATGTGTCAGGATAAAGCGAATAAAATTAAAAAATCTGATTGTTTAAATAAAGAATTGGAAAAAATTCCATATAATCTTAATTGGCTAAAAGATAGCATTGAAAAGTTGATAAAAGATTATGTAGAAACAATTGATTTTGAAAGTTATTATTTTCATAAGAAATATTATTTTGCAGGACTAAAAGATGGAATAAAATTAAAAGAAGAATTGAAATAAAAGTGAAAACCAATATAAATTTGTGGATTTATATTGGTTTTTTCTAACCAAAAAACGAGATGTCTATGTGACATCGCTATAATGAAAGTGTATACTGATAAAAGCTACGCTTTTAGGCAGTTATGGGGGTTCGAGACGTCGCCCTGATCCTGCAAAATTACTTTAAGGTAATTTTGATATGAAAAAGTAAAAAAGAATGAAGGTAAAATTTGAAAAAGAATAAAGATGAAGAATTAGTAACAATGGTAATAAGAATACCAAGATATAAAAAGAAAATGATAAAGAATATTGCAAAAGCTCAAGGAAGATATAAAGCAGATATTATTAGAAATGGAATAGATAAAGAATTGAATATAGGAATGAGTAATCTATCATATGGTCAAGTAAAAGAATACAAACTATTGACAAAATATTCCAAACATGATATTATGTAAGTATAATACATCTTTATGTATTATTTAGGGCAGTAAATATTGCTCTAAGCAACCCGTTGGAATTTTATGGAAAGGAGAATGCACTATGAACAGAATGGCACGGACAAATTACTGGAATCCCAGTGTAAACTACATTGGGAAAAACTCTGCTCAGAACTTTATGAAGTCTGCAAAGGCTAAATTAGTTGGAGCTGGAGTCAAAGTAGTTGCTGCAGTTTGTTCTTGTAGCTGCTCAAGCGGTCACACAGAATGCAGTAGTTGTTCCTGTGGAGCTTGCACATCTTGCAGGATATCTTGTAGTTAATACAGATGAACGAATAATGTGTATTGTCGACAGCACACATTAGTTTCAACAAAGCAGAGGCATCTCTTTTAGAGGTGTCTCTTGCCCTAAAAGGAGGATTTATAATGGCAGAAAGAACAAAATTCAGTATGCAATGGCATATCACTGATAGATGTGATCAGCGGTGTAAGCATTGCTACATCTATGAAGGTAAAGACAAAAAATGTGGTCTTGAACTTGATTTAGGCACATTGAAAGCAATTTTGAAAGATTTTATTCAAAGTTGTGACAGGCTGAACAGAGACCCTTTCCTCGTAATTACAGGAGGAGATCCTTTACTTTACGAAAAAATATGGGATTTTCTGGAGATACTCAAAGAACATAAAGTTCATTTTGGACTTTTAGGTAATCCGTTCCACTTGGACTATGATGTTGTGAAGCAGTTGGAAGATTTAGGTTGTATAAACTTTCAAATGTCATTGGACGGTTTGAGAGAAACTCACGATTTTATTCGTAAGCCTGGTTCTTTTGATGCTACTTTGGATGCTTTAAAGTATTTTGAGGGTAGCAAAATCAAAACTGCTATCATGACAACAGTTTCAAAGACAAATATTGCAGAAATTCCTGAATTAGTGGACATCGTAGTAAAACACAAAGTTAGCAATTTTAGTTTTGCAAGATATTGCCCTAGCCCTGAAGATTTCGATTTGATGGTTGAACCTGAAGAATACAGAGATTTTCTGGATAAGATGTGGGAAAAGTACATGCAAAATCAGGAATGTGACACAAGGTTTGCCTTGAAAGACCATCTTTGGAAATTGTATCTGTATGAAAAAGGGTTATTTAATCCTAACGAGATTGACAATCCAAATGACCTGATTCTTGATGGATGTCATTGTGGAATTACCCACATAACAACTTTGGCAGATGGAACAGTTTATGCTTGTAGAAGAAGTGAAACACCTGTAGGAAAAGTTCCAGAGCAATCTTTCTATGACATCTTCAATGGTGAAGAAATGGACAAATACCGTCAGTATGATAAATTTGAACATTGTTCTAAATGTGAAATCAAGAACTTTTGCAGAGGATGTCCTTCGGTAGCCAAATGTTTAACTGGAAACTTTTATTCAAAAGATCCTCAGTGCTGGAAAAAGTTTTAAGGCACGATAGGAGAGTGGAAAAATAAAATTTTCATTCTCCTATTACTTTTTATAAAATTGTATGCTATAATACTTGTTAAGAAATTGAAAGGAATTGATATTATTAGATTTAATCTTCAAAACTTTGAAGATATTAAATTAGAAAAAAATAATCTATTAGTTCTAATTTTAGTATTCCCTTTTGTAGTAAAGATTATTTTAATGAATTTTGGAATAAGATAAATGATAGTATTTTAAAAGGTCGGATACTTTGTTGGAAACTTTTTTTATTAAATGATTCATGGACAAAAATTAAAGAACAAATGGTATTTCTAACAAAAGAGCAAGTGTTAGCTTTTGAAATAATACACTTTAATGAATTAGAAAAAGATGGAAAAACTGGATTAGGAAAAATGAAACATTGGCACATATACAATGTTATAGCTAAAAAGAAATGATAATTGTGTTTTTATACATGATTATCATTTCTTTTGTTTTGATAGATATTTAATTCAGAAAATTCCCCATTCTAAAAATAAAAAGTGTTCTTATTTATTAGAAATAAAAAATATATAATTTTACAACATTATTCATAAATATTGGATTTATATTAATAAAGGAGTTTTTATTATATAGAAATTTTTATTATATAGAAATAATTCTTTTATAAAATACAACATTTATGCTTAATAATGGTACTCCTATTATTAGAAAGAAATTTATTAATGTTAAAAACAGGAGGTGATTTATTGATAGTAATCAAGAAAGTTGTGTATTAGATTTCATCAAGTAATTTTTTAAGACAAAAGGAGATATTTATATGTTTCTTTTTGCATAATATTTAGGGAGAAATATTATGAAGGAGTTAAATAATATGCAAATTACTTCTAATGAAATCTCTAATACCAAATATATGCAAATTTATCTAACTAAAGAAGAATTAGAACAACAAGAAACTAAAGAAACAATTGAAAAATATGAAGAACAAAAGTATAAAATTGGAATATTTGTAACAGGAACAAAGAATTATCCCGAAATTCTCAAAAAAATAATTGCGAAACAAGTGGAGTTATCGGACAATGTATGCTAATATAGACCAAGAGCAATATCAGGCAAAAGGAGGAAAAATGACAGTTGTAGGATATTGTAGATTGTCTAGAGATGAAGATAAAGAAAATTATTCAAGCATAGAGGAACAAAAAAGAATTATTAAAGATTATGCAGTGGCTTGTAATTGGATTATCAAAGATGAAGACTTCTACATAGATGACAATGTTTCGGGATATACCTTTAATAGACCTGAATTTTCAAAAATGATGGAGAAAGTAAAAGGAGGAGAAATTGATGTAGTTATAGCAAAAGATTTATCAAGAATTGGCAGAAATAATGGAAGAGTTTTAGTGCTTATAGATGAATTTAAAAATATGCAAAAAAATCTAATTCTAGTTTCAGAAATGGGCGGAACTTATGATGTTTTAAATGACAGAGATGATACGATTGGAATAACTACTTGGTTTAATGAAAGATATGTAAAAGATTGCTCAAGAAAAACAAGAGATCATATGTATTCTAAGCAAAAAAACGCAAGACTAATTATGGGAAATTACTATGGCTATGAAAAAGTTTTTAAAGACGATATACCTATGCTCTATATCATAGACGAACTAAAACCAGTTATTGAAGTTATATTTAAATTATATGTTGAAAATGGATATGGATTTCAAAAGATTAGCGAAATATTAAATACAAAATATAATTATCCAACACCATCTGAATATTATAGAATGAAACATTTAGAAAAAGGTAGAGTTTATAGACACAAAGTTCAAGAAGATTGGACAAAAGATATGGTAAGTAATATATTAAAAAATGAGATTTATACAGGTACTTTAATTACTCATAAAAAGCGAACAGTAAATATTAGAGGAAAAGCTGTAAAGCTACCAAAAGAAGAACATTTTGTATTTGAAAATCATCACGAGCCAATTATTTCAAAGGAAATATTCGAGTTAGCACAAGAAATAAGAAAGAAAAAGAATGAACAAAATACTTCAGGAACAAATACAAAAAGAGACTATTATTTTTCAGGAATGTGTCAGTGTGAAGATTGTGGTTCAGGAATGTCAGGTATAGTAATTAGGAGAAAAGTAAAAGAAAAGGGATATGATTGTTCAAGATATAGACAATTTAGTACAAAAGCTTGTCACTGCCACGAGGTTAAAGAAAAAGATATTTTAATACATTTAAAAGAATTTTTAAAATTTACTAAAAAGCAATATTTAGAAGAAATACAAAATATTAAGATTGAAATAAAACAAAATAAGAAAGAAGATAATAAAATTAAGTTACGAAACAATATAAACATCTTAAATGAAGAATATAAAATGTTAGTTAATCAAAAAATTAAAGAGCTGGCATCTGCTAATAATGAAATAGCAAGAAAGATTATTGAAAATACATATAAAGAACTTGAAAAGGAAAAAGTAAAAAATATTTCTTATTTAAAAGCATTATTACAAGAAGATGAAAAAAAGCATTTAGAAGAAAAAGGAAATAAGTTAAGAAATTCAATTGAATATTTTGATGAAATTATAAAATCAGAAGTACCTAATAGAATGATTTTGCAAATGCTCATAGATAAAATTTATATAAATAGAGATAAAATGATAAAATTTGAATTAAAAACAGATATTGAAAAAATGATTTAAAAATGACACCCAAAGATGTGTACTTCACCCCTGTTTGTACAACAGAAATGATAGCTTTTACTAGAGCACAAAAATATTTTCAGGAATTAAACACAGAATTATTGGGGCTAAGTGTAGACAGTAACAGTTCGCATTTAGCTTGGATGTATGACATTTATTGTAAAACAGGAATAAAAATATCGTTTCCTATTATTGCAGACAGAAATGGTCAAATTGCCAGAAAATATGGAATGATCGCCAATGATATAAGTAATACAGAAACAGTAAGAAATGTATTCATTATTGATGATAAAGGCATTGTAAGAACGATATTAATTTATCCACTAAATGTAGGACGATTTATTCCAGAAATTATAAGAACTGTGCAAGCATTGCAAATGGCAGATTGTAGCAAAGGTTCTACGGCAGCGAACTGGATGCCAGGGCAACCTGTTATTGTTCCGCCACCTAAAACTTTTGCAAAATTACAAACAAGAAATGAAGAAATTGAAAAAAATGGAAATGGAATTAGTTGGTATTTGAGTTTCCAAGAACCGCCTAAAAAATGTCTTGAAAATAAAAAGGAATGCAATAGATTAGATAAAACAAAATAATTTTGAAAAAATTGTACATACTAAAATATATAAAATTTTCATCTTTAGGGTTGAAAAGTTTAAAAAATAAAATTTTGGGGGTACAAAATGGAAGCAAATCAAAAAATTAACTGTACAGTAGCAAGTTGTAAATATAATAATCGTGAAAAAGCAAAATGTACATTAGAAGCAATACATGTAGCACCAATTGAAAATATGAATACAGAGTTAGCAGATGAATCTATGTGTGCAAGTTATAAACACGAACAAGAATAGAAAATTTGTGAAAAGGTTGCCGTATAATAATATACCAACCTTTTTTATTCTTAGAAAGTTTAGTATATTATTTTTTTATACCTTTAAAAGATAGTACACTTGACAGATAAAAAAAATAGAAATACAATAACTTTATAAAACAAAAAGTTAGTAGATATTATTCTATCATGAAAAAGGGAGGAAAAAGTATGTTAGTAACAACAAAAGAAATGTTTGAAAAATCAATGAAAGAAGGATATGCCATAGGAGCTTTTAATGTCAACAATATGGAAATTATACAAGCTATTGTAGATGCTGCCCATGAGAGTCAATCACCAGTTATCTTACAAGCTTCCGCGAGTGCTATTAAGTATGCTAGAGTTAACTATTTAATGAAGATGGTAGAAGCAGCCGTAGAACAATATCCAGAAGTTCCCATTGCGATTCATTTAGATCATGGTCCAGATTTTGAAACAGCTAAAATGTGTATTGATAATGGTTTTACGTCAGTTATGATAGACGGTTCAAAATATGATTTTGAAGAAAACGTAGCGTTAACGAAAAAAGTAGTGGAATATGCTCATAGCAAAGGGGTAGTTGTAGAAGCGGAACTTGGAAAATTAGCAGGAATAGAAGATGAAGTGAATGTAGAGGCATCAGATGCTATGTATACAGACCCAGCACAAGCACAAGAGTTTGTAGAAAGAACTGGATGTGATTCCTTAGCCATTGCCATTGGGACAAGTCACGGTGCTTATAAATTTAAAGGAGAAGCCAAATTGCGATTTGACATTTTGAAAGAAATCAAAGAGAGAATACCAAATACGCCAATTGTATTACATGGTGCTTCAACCGTCATTCCAGAATTAGTAGAAATGTGTAATCAATATGGGGGAGATATACCAGGAGCAAAAGGAGTACCAGATGAAATATTGCACGAAGCTAGCATCTCTGGAGTATCTAAAATAAATGTTGACACCGATTTACGTTTGGCTATGACAGGGGGAATTAGAAAAGTATTGGCAGAAGAACCAAGTACTTTTGACCCTAGAAAATATCTAACACCTGCCAGAGAATTAATCAAAGAAACTGTAAAACACAAGATGACAAATGTTTTTGGTTCAAGTAATAGGATTTAAGAAAAGAAAAAAGACATATTTTTGCTTTTAAAGATATGTCCTTTTTCTTTTTTTATCTTCTAGGAAAGTTCGACTTTTTAACCTGTCCCAAAAAACACCAAAATGGATAACTTGTGCCTGTCCCAAACATACCACATTATTATTGTTTGTTTTTTAAGTTAATGGCAATTTGTTTTTGGGCATCTTTTTTGGCTAAGTCTTGACGCTTATCATAAAGTTTTTTTCCTTTACCAATGCCTAATTCTATTTTAACATGACTTCCCTTAAAATAAAGACTAATAGGAATTAAACTATAACCTTTTTGTTTGGTTAAACCAATTAATTTGGCTATCTCTTTTTTATGTAATAATAATTTTCTGTCACGTAAAGGATCCTTGTTAAAGATGTTACCATGTTCATATGGGCTAATGTGCATTCCACAAATAAAAACTTCATTATTTTTTAGGTAAGCATAACAATCTTTTAAGTTGATTTTTCCCTTTCGAATAGATTTGATTTCTGTACCTGTTAAAACAATTCCAGTTTCTATTTTGTCTTCTATTGTATAGTTATGATAGGCAGTGGGATTTTTAGCTATTAATTTTGTGTTCATTAATTTTATACCTCAATTTTAATTTTTTTCTATTATAACATATATTTTACAAGAATTGAAGAAACATAATTCATATTTTTTTGATTTTATAGATTATGATAAGTTACAATTTACAGCTAGATTTCTTTTATATACAAAATTTATTATATTTTTATAAAATAACAATTCGGGGGGACCAACAAATTATAGAATGTTATCAAATTTTATTAAATTTTTTAATAAAATTTGATTTACAGTCTATTATGTGGTTGGCAGTTATTTTATAAAAATATAATAAATTTTGTTAGTATCTATTTTAACTGTAAATTATAACTATTATAATAATAAAAAGGAATGAATTCTGGATAATACAGAGTTCATTCCTAAGTTGCCTAGTATTTAATGAAAAAATGTTAAATTTTTAGATTTAGTACAAATACCTATTCATAACTTTTAAAATTAATCTCTTCCATTATAATCAGAAGAACGAACTTGCATAGAGTAATACCAAACTAAAGCTACTATGGCAATAGCAGCGATACCAATAATTAGCCATGTCCAAGCAGTAGCATTCATACCCATAAAAGTATTATCTGTGGTTCCTGTTCTAGTAGCAGTATAATTATTGTTTCCAGTAGCTGTTCTTGTATTCATGTTATGGTTGTCATTATTCATGATGGCATTTCCTACATTGTTAGCACCTTGTTCCATTTTTCCTGTGGCATCTTTAGAGGCATTTGAAATATCTCTTGCAGCACCTTCAACAGCATTTTCAGCATCACCAACTACGTTTCTAACACCATCTGCTGCCTCTTGTAATCCATTATTAGCAAAACAAACAGAAAAAGAGAAAATTCCGATAATTAATACAGCAATACTTAATAATAATTTTTTGTACATAAAATTATCCTCCTATTTTAATTTAATAAGCTTATTAGTTTTCATATAAAATATGAAAATTAAATACTATTTATAGTATTTAAGAAAAAGAGAAAATTTATACCTACAAAAATAAAAAAAACTCTCAAAAATGAGAGTTTTTGACAATTTATTTTTTTAATCGAATTAAAATTGCTATGGCTAATAAGATTAAAAGTATACCAATTACAATTAAAAGTATATTAAGTATAGTAGATAAGTTTAAACCTGAATTAGATGTTGAACTTAAGTCACTTACTGTTGTTGGCGTACTTAGAGTGCTGGTATTACTTCTATTTGAAGTAGTGTTGTTCGTATTCATTTCATCTGCTTCATTATCATTAGAGGTGGTATTATTAGCATTATCTGTGTTAGAGTTAGTAGTATTTGTAGGGGAAGTTCTATTGGTGTTTGATGAAGAATTTGTTAAATCCATATCATCAGCTAAATCATCAGTCATGTTTAAATCTACGGCATAACAGAAATTAAATCCTAATAAAATAGCTATTATTGTTAAAATTAAAAATATTTTTGTTTTCATTATTTTTTCCCTCCATTTTAACCAATTTGGTTAGTTCTTTTGTTTCTTTACTATGATAACACAAAAAGTTAAAAATTGTCTAGTAAAATTTACAAATTTTTATAAAATCCTATAAATATGTGTAATTTTGAAAATTTTGTATATAATATAAATAACAATTAGAAAGGATTGGTGATTTTATGATACAAATTAGACCCATACCAGATTTACAAAATGATTATAATTCCATTGAAAAATCAATCTTGGAAAATAATCAAACCATCTATTTAACAAAAAATGGATATGGTTCGATGGTTATGATGAGTTTAGAAAAATATTCTGAATTGTCAGATAAGTCTAGTCTGATTACATCACAACCAGAGAATACAAAAAGAGAACATGTTGAAATTATCTCAAGACCAAAAAAAGTGGTCGATGATGATGATGAATAAATTTTGAATGTAAAAAAAGAGGTAGATAAGTTTTATCTATTTCTTTTTTTACTAGGAAGATTTCCTCTGAATAAAAAGATTGTCTGGTCACTTACCTGACTAGTTTAAAAAATTATATAGGAAAGCCTTTACTTACAAAAAGTCGAAACTTGAAAAAATAGGATTGCGAATTATTAAAAAAAGGATTAAAATAGAAACATAATATAAGAGAAAAGAGGAGAAATAGAAATGAACGATTTTAAAGTTGCTCTATTGCAAATTAATGCAACCAGCAATATAGAAGAAAATCTAAAAAAAGGAATAGCATATTGTAAAAAGGCAAAGGAAATGGGAGCAGATATTGCAGTATTTCCAGAAATGTTTAGTAATGGGTATGAACATATCTTTTATCGGATATAAGAGAGAACAGACAGAAATCTACGAAGATAAAATAAAAAAATGGCAAGATAAGGCAATTGATAAAAATAGTGATTATATAAGAAAATTTAGAAATACGGCTAAAGAATTAAAGATGGCAATAGCAGTTACTTATTTAGAAAAACACGAACCACAACCAAGAAATACAGTTTCTATTATAGATGAAAAGGGAGAAATCATATTGGATTATTCAAAAGTACATACCGTAGATTTTAAAATGGAAGCTTTTACAGATTATGGAACAGATTTTAATGTGTGTGAGTTGAAGTATGGGAAGCAAAGTGTAAAAATAGGAACTATGATTTGTTATGATAGAGATTTTCCTGAAAGTGCTAGAATTTTGATGCTAAAAGGGGCTGAAATAATATTAGTACCTAATGCCTGCAATATGAGAAATATCATATTACACGAACAAAGAGTCAGAGCTTATGAGAATATGGTAGGAATGGTTACCGTTAATTATCCCAACGAAAGAAATAAAGGAAAATCGTCAGCTTATAGTCCGATTACAAAAGATGAATATGGAAACGAAGTGGACAACGAACTTCTAGTAATGGGAGAAGATGAGGAAATTCAAATCGTATCTTTTGATATGGAAAGTATTAGAAAGTATAGAGAAACACAGTATTTAGGAGATGCTTTTAGAAAACCATTTGCTTACGGAGATTTAATTTTAAATCATCCAATTTCACCTTTTGTAAGAAATGAGGCAAGGAGATAAATTGGAATGATGAAAAATAAAGAGGAGTGAATAAAAAGAACCATTCTCTATATATGGCTGGTAAAATATGTTACCTAAAAAATGCCAATCACTTGGATGTTAAAAAATAACACATAAAAATATAAAGATAGAGGCTCTATAAAGAACCTCTTTTTTCACTTAAATTTCAATTTTAGGCTGATATTTCTCAAGCCACATATTCACCTGGCAAAGGTACGCCATAAGTTGTGGACCGAGTCATTAATTGGCCAAACCAAGGACGTGAAAAAGACTTTCCATCGGTATTTAAAATATCCAAAATAAAATCGCGATTTAGCAAACTATGAATTGGTGCATTTTTATTTTTCATAATATCAGTAAGCAGTGACTTAACTTTATAGAGGTAAGTAGGATTATGAGTTTTTGGATAAGGAGATTTTTTTCGATCAATAATTTCATCTGGTAGAAAATCTCTTGCCACATAACGAAGTAGTCCTTTTTCTCTGCCATTCAAAGCTTTAATTTCCCAAGGAATATTCCATACATATTGAGCTAGTCGATAATCGCAAAAAGGAACACGAAGTTCAAAACCATTATACATAGCCATTCGATCAGAACGATCTAATAGGGTTTGCATAAACCAATTTAAAGTCAAATGAGAAATTTTTCTTTTTTCAGCAGTTTCTTCCGAATCGGAATCTAGGATTTCGACTTCTGCCAAACTTTCATGATAACGAAAATCAACATATTCTTTCAAATTGATTTTTTTACTAATAGTAGGATTTAATATTTGTTGTCTTTCTTTCAAAGCAATTGACCAAGGGAATGTGTTACTACTTAAAGCATCCTCACGGAAAAACCAAGGATATCCACCAAAGATTTCATCAGCACATTCACCAGTTAAAGATACTGTCATTTCTTTTTTTACATTTTTACAAAATAATAATAAAGAAGAGTCAATATCAGCCATACCTGGCATATCTCTAGCAATCATAGCATCTTCTAAATAAGAAGCAAGCTCTGGTGTATCAATTACAATTTTATGATGATTTGTATGCAAATTTTGATTCATTAAGTCAATGTAGTAATTATCAGAATTTGGTTGAAAATCGCTTTTAACAAAGTTTTTATCATTATCTACGTAATCAATCGAATAGGTATCTAAAGGTGGCAATCCTTGCTTTTTGCAATAATCAGCGGCAAATTTTGTAATAATACTAGAATCTAATCCACCAGAAAGAAAGGTACATAAGGGAACATCAGAAACTAATTGTCTTGTAATAGCATCTTCTAATAAAAATTTTAATTTTTCACAAGTTTGGGCAAAATTATCGGTATGAACTTTTGAGGTTAATTTCCAATATCTTTTCAAATGTAAACCAGAAGAATTAAAGATTCCAAAGTGTGCTGGTTTTATTTCATAAATATCTTTAAAAATAGTAGTTCCAGGTGTATGAGCTGGACCAATTCCAAACATTTCAGAAATGCCTTGTTCATCTATTTCTTTAGTAATAGCAGGATATTTAAAAAGTGCTTTCAATTCGGATGCGAAAATTAAAGTATTATCTTTTATAGTGTAAAATAGCGGTTTTACACCAAAATGATCACGTGCTAAGAATAATTCTTGTTTTTTACTATTCCAAATCGCAAAAGCAAAAATACCGTTCAAATGATGAACTATATCATTTCCATAATAAATATAACTTTTTAATAAAACTTCTGTATCACAATGACCTTGAAAGGTAAATCCATTTTCTTCTAATGTTTTTCTAAGTTCTTTTGTATTATAAATCTGTCCATTATAACAAATGACAAAATCCCCATAAGAATAGCTTTCTATCATGGGTTGTTTACCACCTTTTGGATCAATTACAATTAATCGTTTATGTCCCATAGCAATATGTTCTTTTAGGTAATACCCATCTTCATCAGGACCTCTTTTTGAAAGGGTTTCATTCATTTTTTCTAATACAGTTCTATTTTGTGAAATTTTTTCTTTTATGTTGGCAAAGCCTACAAAACCACACATAGTTACCTCCCATTTATCAATCAACTATTATATAATATATGCAAGAAATAAAAGAAAATTTATTGATTTTCTAAAAAAGTTATAGTAAACTTAACTTTGGAGGAGAAAGAAATGAAATTCAAAAATGCAATAAAACATTTTAAATTGATTACACATCATAAATGGGTTGTTTTTAAATTATGTTGTAAGATAGGAGAGACTTGGAGAGGGCTTGTACATGATTTATCAAAATATTCTCCAACAGAATTTTGGGAAAGTGCTAATTATTATGTAGGAGATCATTCACCTATTGGAGAGGCAAAAGAAGATAAAGGTTATTCAGAAGCGTGGTTACATCATAGAGGTAGAAATAAACATCATACACAATATTGGGTGGATCATGATGCACCAGAGGCTACTCCTGTTATGCCTTATCCATATGCTGCTGAAATGATTTGTGATAAATTAGCAGCAGGTATGATTTATCAAGGTGAAAAATGGACAAAGGAGTTTGAACTGTCTTATTGGGAAGAAAAAGAAAAGGATAAATTAGAGATGAACCTTAAAATGAGGGATTTTATAACGGCCGTTTTTATACAGGTGGCAGAACAAGGAATTGATGCAACATTAACTAAGAAAAATATAAGAGGTTTGTATGAAAAATATTGTAAATCTTAGAAGCAACTTAAGTTTCGACTTTTTGCAAGTAAGGTTGTACTATATAATTTTTTCCACTTAGTGCGAAAGCAACCTATAAAATTAGATTTTATCTGTCGGTTGCTCCAATCGCACTCGCATAGCTCGTTTAGTCGCTTACTTAAGTAGTTTCAAAAATTATATAGTACAACCTTACTTGCAAAAAGTCGAAACTTAAAAGAAAGCAACTATTGACAAAAAAGAAAAATACTTGTATAATCTTATAGTGACTAAAAATAACGAAAAAATAGAAAAAGATATATAGCTATATCGAAAAGCAAGGGAGGGATTAGAATGGCACAACCAAAAAGAAGATGGTCAAAAGCAAGAACACATTCAAAAAGATCAACATGGAAAAAAGAGAACCCAACACTTTCAAGTTGCCCACATTGTCATGAACCAGTAATACCACATAGAGTTTGTAAAAACTGTGGATATTACGATGGAAAAGAAGTAGTAGCTAAAAAAGAAACTGAAAATGTATAAAAACTAAGAATAACGCTTATGTCATTTTTGATATGAGTGTTGTTTTGTATTTAATATAAAAAAGAGCAAAAAAGTGATGGTAAAGAATTAATAAAAGATAAAAGAAAGAAGGAAAATTAAATGGAGAAATTTTTGAAGAAGTCAAGTTGGACAGACATTATCATGTCATTTCTATTTATTTTATTTGGAATATTATTGATGGCAAGACCAGAATTTTTTATGTCTATGGTTTCTATTTTTTTAGGTGCTATCTGTATCATAAAGGGATTTTTAAAGGGAATCGATTATTTAGCATCTGGTAAAAAAGACAATTATTTATTGTCTATTGCTATGGTAGCCATTATAGCTGGAATTATTATTATGTTTTGTTCTGAAATGATAGCTTCTATTTTTAGAATAATAATAGCATTATGGATTGTTTATAGTGGAATTATGAATTTACAAACTAGTATTATATGGAAAGATTATCAATCCAGATTGTGGTTATTAACGGTATTATTAGCGATTGTAACAATAATCGCAGGAATTTATATTTTAATGAATGTGGGTGCTATGTGGCAAATTATTGGTGGAATTATAGTGGCTTATGGTATTATAGATATCTTAGAAAGTTTGATATTTATTAAGAAGATAGAGCATTATTTGGATTAATTTAAAAAAAGTGACATATAAGATATAGAATAGGCGAGACGGGAATTTAATCTGAGTTTTGAAGAAAAATGATTAATGCTAGTGATGTAATTTATCACTAGCATTTTGTTGAATAATGAAAACCTCATGTTATACGTGGGGTTCTAAAGGCTTCTAGCTATGAGTAAAATAAATCTCCTTCTTTGATATAATATTGTTGGTTTGGTCAACCTCAAAAATAAAAATCAAAGGAGGAAATTTATCTATGAAAATAGATAGAAATATGGAAATAGGTACTTTTGGTGTACAGGTTATTATGTAGATACAGTAGGTAAAAATAAAAAAGTAATAGAAGAATACATAAGAAAGCAGTTACAAAAAGATATAGCAACAGATCAAATAAGTATTAAAGAATATGTAGACCCATTTGAAAAAGAAGAAAAGGAAAAAGAAAGAAAAATGAAAAAAGGATTAGAGCAAACCATCCGTTTTACGGGTGGTTATGATTGTTTAAATTTATACTAGAAAATTACTTTGTATCATATTACAAAGAAGAAACATATTATGTTAATAGAAGGAGGAAGGAAAATGTTTAGAAGAAAATGTTATTGTATGAATAATAGTTATCATAATGATTCATGTGAAATGCAAAATGATATGATAGAAAAACAATGTAATGATGTAGTTTCTTATGAAGAATATTCTAATAGTTGTGACTGTGGATTTGACGAAGAATATAATATGTTTCCAGAAAACCCAATGTTAGCTCAAAGTTATGTACCAATTCAATATATGGATAAAACTTTTAAACCATGTGTTGGTTTAAAAATGGGAACGATTTTTCCAGAATTAGTTAGTCCGTATGTACCTGGCCAATCTATGGAGGAAATAAACTATATAAGAGAAACCAATGAAATTGGAAAGGGGTGTAATAAATGTCAGTAGAAGAAAGCAGAAATTGTGGTTGCAGTTGTAACAACCATATGGATGATGCTATGATGGTATCTAATATGTCTAATAACTGTACTTGTGAAGTAGAAAGAACAGTTGATTGTGAAGAAAGAAGAGAAATGATCGAACAAATTAGATGTTATGATTTTGCTATTACAGAATTGGCATTATATTTAGATACCCATCCAGAAGATGAAAAAGCACTTTGTTTGCATAGAAAGTATTGCAAATATGTAAAAGATTTAAAAGATAAATACCAAAAAGTATATGGACCTCTTACCATTCAGTACCCTTGTAATAAATGGAGATGGTTGGAAGAGCCATGGGTTTCGTTTGGTTTGGGAGTAGTTTAAACTCTTTCTGAATAAAAATTTGATTTAGAGTTTAATTTTAAAGATTTAAAAATCATTACTTATAAGCTTGTCCTCTGTTGTCAGTTTTTGTTACTAAAATAATAAGTTCATCTTGATTTAATTCATAAATAATACGATAATCACCGAACTCGAAGTCGATATTCATTTTTACAACCTACCATTTTCTTAACATCGCCATTGGGCAGGTTGTAAATTGCTTTGTAAATTCGTAGTTTTTGAATTTTGTCTTGTTTTTCAATAAATTTGAGAGCTTTGGGTCTAATTTTTATCTTGTAAATCATCGTAAGTCAACCCCTCTCTTTTTAGTATTTCTTCAAAAGATACTGCATTTTTTTGTTCTTTTTCTTTGGTATCTTTGCTTTCTGTTAAATAGTCCAAATACATTACTTTTTCCGTAATATCCATGTTTTCTAAAATGACAGTAGGTTCTAGTCTTAATAATTCTGAATCAATAGCTTTTTCCATTAGAATTTTAACAGAATTTAGACATTCTATATTAAGTCGTGGTGTCATTTTTATAACATCTTTGATTGCTTGTATTTGTGTTTCAGACATAGTTAATCAGCTCCTTTCTTTGTAATTTATATGTATATTATAGCAAGTTCAAATTGAATTTACAATCTCTATTGTGAATTTATTAGAATTTGGTTTTAAAAGTTTAAATGGCTTTAAATTTATAATAAATTTCAATATTGTCATCATCTATTTCTATTTTATCAATTAATTTTAAAAGCAAATTTCTATCTAGGTTATTTTCATTAAAATCTAATAATTCTTTCACATTACAGATTAAATCTTCTTTTTTTATTGTATTCTTATTAATCTCTTTTTCTTTTTGAACTAGATTTAGTAAAGTTTTTTTATCTACTTCATATTGTTTAGAAAGTTTGATAAATAAATCTTCTGTGATAATTCCTTTTACTTTATCTTCATATAAAGACTGGATCAAATCATCCTTTTCAGTTATTTTAGAATTCAAATAATCTAATTTTTTATTATCTATTTGTGTATTAGGACAGATATATTCTAATTCATCGTATTTTAGAAAATCAGAAATGTTTTCTTTCAAACTAGTAATTACACTACTAATTAAAGTATCTTCTCTTAAATGGATATTAGAGCAAAATTTACTACCATTTCTTTTATAAGAAGAACACACACATCTAAAATATTTTCCATGATTTTTATTATAGGTTATTTTTGATTTACACTTTTTGCATAGAACTAGCCCTTGTAACAAATGAGCAGAAGAAGCGGTATAATTCCATTCATTTGATTTTTTATCAAGCATAATTTGAACACTATTAAAAATATTTTTATCAATGATTGGTTTGTGATTATTTTCAATAATAATATGTTGCTGTTTTGGTACATCAATAATTTTTTTAGTTTTGTAATTCAATTTGCTATATTTATGTTGTACTAAATCTCCTGTATAAATTCTATCTCTAAGAATTTTAGAAATCATGGTTGTACTCCATAAATTTGTTTTGTTATTTGGATTATAATAGTTTGTAGTTTTTCTTTTATAGGCAAGTGGTGTTAGTATTTTATTTTTATTTAGATATCTACATATTTCAGTTTTATTATTTCCTGCATAATACATTTCAAATATTTTTTGAACAATAGGAGAAACTTCATAATCTATTAAAATGATATTTTTGTCCTTTTCATCTTTTTTATAGCCATAAGGTAAAAAAGATTTGATATTTCGTCCACTTGATGCTTTTGTTAGCAAACTGGAACGAACTTTTTTTGAGATATCTTTTGCATACATATCATTAAAAACAGATTTAAATGGTGTCATATCATTATTGGTGTTGTTATTATCAAATGTATCAATTCCATCATTTAAAGCAATATATCTTACATTTTTTAATGGAAAGTATTTTTCTAAATAATAACCTGTTTCAATATAATCTCTGCCAAGTCTTGATAAATCCTTTGTAATGACTACATTTACATTACCAAGTTCAATATCATTTATTAAATTTTTAAAATCTGGTCTATTAAAATTTGTACCAGTAAATCCATCATCTACATATATTTTAAATAAAGTCCAACCTTGACTTTTTATATAGTTTGTTAATAACTTTTTTTGAGTATCAATACTTTCAGATTCTTTGTCTTTTTCATCTTCTCTTGAAAGTCTTGTGTAAATTCCTACTTTAAAATAAGTAGGGGGAAAGTTATAGTTTAACTCTTGCATTTATCCTCCTTTCCAGAGTTTAAATTTACGATAACTATTTATTTATACCTTTATATTTTATTTCATTTTTATCATTATTTAAATTCCAAAAAAAATAATTTTCATTTAACCATTCTTGTATTAATTCTGTAAGTGTTAAGCCATTTTCATTATATATATTTTTTACTTTAGGTTGTAATGTGTTTTTTTGCATTGAATCACCTTCTACATAAGTTTATGAACGAAAAAAATAAATATAAATTGTCCGAAGATAATTTATATTTATTCATTTTAGTTCAAAAAGTGTTTACTTATTTTTTTATATAGTTTTGTAGTAGCAATTTGAATGTTAATTGTTACTAAAGTGATTATATAATATTTTAATTGTTTTGAAAATATATACATGCAAATTTTTTAAAGGCTTATGTTTCAAAGGTTATAGAAGAAAAATATATCCACTTTAATATTAGTTTTACATTTCATATTCTTTTATTTCACAATTTTTCAATCCTCTATTTAAGAATTTACCATCAACTATTCCATTAAAATAACCATTAAATGCTTTCGATACTCCACTATGAGCTACAATTAAAACGTTTTCATAATCCTTTGTTTTTAACTCATCTAAAAAATTGTAAACACGATTAAAAAATTCTTTAATATTTTCACTTGTACCATATTGAATAGATGTATAATAATTCCAATATTCTTCTCTATTTGTTACTTCGATGGGTTGTCCACTTAAACTACCTGGATCTCGTTCTTTAAGTCTATCATCTATTTTTATATTTTTATTATCAATATTAATAATATCAGCAGTATGTTTTGCTCTTGATAATGGAGAACAGATAATAAAATCATATTTTATAGCCTTAATTTTTTCTTTTAAATTCTTTGCTTGTTGTATTCCTGTTTCATTTAAGTCCTCATCTTCTCTGTTATACAATCCATATAAATTATGATTTACTTCTCCATGTCTTACTAAATATAATTTCATTTTTAAATCCTTTCTTTATAGTTCATAATTATAGATTTTACAATTTTCATTAATATTAGATGAATTCCCATTGTCTGGTATTCCATTGAAATACCAATAAATCGCTCTTGATATTCCTCCATGTGTAACTAATAAAATATTATCATTACTATTACTTGATTTTAATTCATTTAGAAAATCTGATATCCTTTCATATACACTTTTCATAGTTTCTAATTCTGGATATAATCTATCTGAATTATAATTCCAAAATTCATCCCATTTAAGTTGCTCAAAAGGAACTTTTTCATATATTCCCATATCTCGTTCTTTTATTCTATTTTCAATTATCACAGGAATATTTTTATTTAATCCAAATAATTCTAATGTATGTTTTGCTCTTGGTATTGGAGAACAAAATACTTTATTAATATTTAACTTTTTAATATCTCTTCCAACTGCTATAGCCTGTTGGATACCTGTTTCATTTAATGGCTCATCTTCAGTTGCTATAATTTCATTTTTACCCATATTAGTTTCACCATGTCTAATTACATATAATTTCATTACAAATCTCCTAATTACTTAAATAAATCTTGATAGTATGTTATCATAAAAAATTCGTCTCTTCAACAAATTTTTACATTAATTTTTATCAGCTATATATCCATATCAAAACATAAAACAATATACACACTTAATTTTCTTGAAATCCCTTTTCCTGTATCATACCCTTTAAACTCCAAACAACTTTTTTTGAGTTTTGACTTATTTTTAGCATATTAGAAGCCTCTCAAAATATCCACTTTAAAGATACTAAAAAAAGCCCCCAGTGGATATATTAAAGGTATCCATTTGAAGGCTATTTAATATCCACTTTAATGATAAATATGGATATAAAAATTGTATAAACAAATAGTTCCTCCAAACAAAACGAAAACTGGCCATGGGAAAGGGGGAATTATTAATGTGGACTTATAATAAAACATTACAATATCCAATCAATATAAAATGTCCAGATCCAAAACTTGCTAAAGTGATTATATCTCAATATGGTGGACCTGATGGAGAACTTGCTGCTTCTTTAAGATATCTTTCTCAAAGATTTGGTATGCCAGATCAAAAAGCAAAAGCTATTTTAAATGATATTGGAACCGAAGAATTAGCCCATTTAGAAATGGTAGGAACCATAGTACACCAATTAACAGACAGAGCAAGCATTGAAGAAATTGAAAAAGCAGGATTAGCACCATATTATACGGATCATGGAGTAGACGTATATCCAGCATCAGCAGCAGGAGTACCATTCACAGCAGCATATATTGCTTGTAAAGGAGATCCAATTGCAAACTTACAAGAAGACTTAGCAGCAGAGCAAAAAGCAAGGGCGACCTATGAAAAATTAATTGATCTTTGCCGTGACAATCCAGATGTTTTAGATCCATTAAGATATTTAAGAGAAAGAGAAGTAGTCCATTTCCAAAGATTTGGAGAAGCACTACGTGGCGTTCAAGATAAATTAGCAGAGAAAAAATTTTATATGAATGATAGGAAACCTTGTGAATAAAAATAGAAGAAACTAAAACGAAAAAAGCACCTCAAATGTTACACAAAAAAGTTAACATTGAGGTGTATTTTCAATGGTAGTATATGTCGAAGAATTAAATTACATTTTATATTTCTTAATTTCTTCTTTTAGATAATTGGATAGTGCCTTATCTTGGCAAAATATAATACATCCTTTTTGACCTCTTGTCATCAAAATTCGATAAGTAGACTTAATAACTTCATCAGCTAATTGATAAGAAGGAAGATAATCTTTTTTCAATTGTGTTTTAATACCTTTTAGTGCATTATCCGTACGAGCTCTATGCCTAACATCAGTTTGTATTTTTCCATTTTTATAGATCATATCTTTTCCTATAATAACACCAACATATTCAAAATCTAATCCAGAACAAGTATAAACACATCCAACCTGTTCAATAGAATTTTCATCAATTGCCCATGTTTTAGTGCCAATTAAATTCCAACTCATCTGAAAGTTATATTCTGGAATTTGAATATCACAGAAATCAGGATCATTTCTATTTCCCTTTACAGAATCCCAACAATAGCCAGCTACAATTCTTGAAAAATTGTTTTTTTCATTCTTTTTGCTTATTTGTTTTTGTAATGCTTGAGGAGTAGTAACTACTTTAATATCATAATCAAATTTATCATGTAATTCTTTAGGTGTTCCCAGTTGTAAAGTATTTTCTAGCCAAGTGATATAAACAGAAGAACCAGAACATCTAAATTGGGAGGTTAATTCCAATTCTGTTATAGAAGAATTGGAATTTTTAGCATGTTTTTTTATTTCTTCAGTTCTTCCAATATCTTTTAAGGTAGCTTTTTGTAAATTGTCAACAAAGAAAATAGAAAATTTACTAGAAAGTATAATTTCTTTTATTTGATTTTCTCCATCTTGAGAAAAAAATCCGGATTTTTCACGTAATCTTCTAGCTTCATCAACAATTACCACATCTTTTTCATTGTTGCTACATTTAAAATATTGGCTAGCAGTTTTGAAGTTCTTTAAATATTCTTTATAAATATTTGATTGTTTTAATTTATATTTGCATACTTCACTTACAGTTTGTACAGCAGAAACAAAATCTATTTTTTTGATGTTATTTTCTGGATTTTTTAAAAGATCTATTAAAATTTTTAAAGCTACAATTGTTTTTCCAGTACCAGCACCACCTTTTACAATTAAAGTCCTTTTTTTATTATCTTTTTTAGATTGTTTAGCCATTTTCATTGCAGTTTCATATACAATCTGTTGTTCATCAATTAGCGTAGCAAAATTAGAATATTTCATAATATCTGGAACTTCATTTTGTAAGATTTTGGATAATGTTATTTTTCCTTTTTCAAGAATATGAAGAATTTTCTTATCATCACCATAACAAATTTTATTGGCAATAAAATCAGAACATTTTTTTAAGTCATTACGATAAAAAATAGGAGCTTTTTCAATGTATTTTTTATAATTATCTTCTAACAAATTATTTTCACTTTTTTTATAATTGTGCATTAATACACATGGATGAATTGAAATTTTTTCTTCTTGAATTGCTTGATTATATTCTTTTAAAAAATGAGAATAGGACCAAACTTGATAGGAGGGATGAATACTTAAATTATTTTTTTTAGAGGAAAAGTCAGTTTCTATAAAGCCGATTTTATTAGCGGGGTGTTTTACAGTTGACCACTGCTTTGTTTCTATTGGTATTATTATTCTGTTTTTGTTATTGTCATAACCAGTAATAAGAAAGTCAATTCTTTTGTCCTTATCAATATTAGGAATAACATATTCTATACTAATCCCACAATTTTCAGGGATTCTTTCATCTTCTAAAACCATATATAGATAAGGAAAAGAACCATTCCACGAATTGGTTAGTTTATAATTTGGCTTTTTTAATTTTTCAGTATATGCTTTTTCTAATTGCTCAAAGACAGTTTGATTTTTCATATTTTCTAAAAATTCTTTTTTGGTTGTTTCATAAATAGTCATACTATTAATTCCCTTTCATTTTACATATTATCTAATAGTAATTGATTCGTACAAATATTTTCCAAACGATTCCTAATCGCAATTCCTAAACCTTCTTTTTCATCAATTCCCTCTATTAATATCATATCAGGAGTAAGGGAAGAAGCTTTACGCAGAGAAGTAAAAAGATTTTTCGAATAGTCTTCTAAAGAATTTTTAGAAGCAACACCTATAATATTTTTTGTAGGTAGAGTGGTAGAATAGGAATCTACATTTTCAGAGCAACAAACTACAACAGGATTTTTATAATTTCTACTCAAATTTATAATTTTATCTATTATTTTTTTATTATCTTGACTGTAAATCAAAGTAGAAGGGACATTTAATTGGTAATGTTCCATCTTGGAGCTAGGTAAAATATCATTATGTATCTGCTCTAAAATAACATTACCCGCAACATCTTTTATTTGTTTTGGTGTAATAGAACCAGGCCTTAAAATGTGAGGAATATTATCCATAACTTTAATAATAGTTGATTCCATTCCAATTTTGCTTTCCCCACCATCAATAGCAAAATCTATATCATTAGAAAACTCAGCTAGAATATCTTGTAAATTAGTTCCACTTAAGGTACCTGAAAGATTAGCACTCGGCGCGGCAAGGGGAATACCAGCTAAGGTAACTATTTTTTGGGCAATGGTACTACTTGGCATACGAATGCCAACCAAATTGGAATTGGCAGTTACTATATTAGGTACGATAGATTTCTTTTTTAAGATAATGGTAAAAGGACCAGGAAAGAAAGCCTCCATAAGTTTATATTCAAGAGGTGAAATATTTTGTGTTATGTTCTCAATCATTGCCATGTCACTAACTAATAAATTGATAGGATTTTTTTTACTTCTTTTTTTAATTGCGTAAATTTTTTCTACTGCTTTTTCATCTAATCCATTGGTTCCAATACCATAAACCGTTTCTGTTGGAAATACACAGATTTTACCATTTTTCATGCCATAAGCTATTTCTTTTAATTTTTTTTCTTCTATTTTATTTTTTGCATCTAAAATTTTCATGGATACCTCCGACTATATTATTATATAATGATTTGGAAAGGATTGCAAATTTTTCAAGTTTCGACTTTTTATTGAGAAAATAAAAACTTTATGTTAGAATACTTTAAATACATATAACTTTCTTTATAAAATTAAGAAAACTTAGGAACTGTTGAAAGTGGAATATAGGAGATTAAATGAAACAAAAAATAAAAGAAAAATTATTGGAATTAAAAGATGAAAAATATAAACAATTTCATAGTGGGTTATGTCCAGGAACAGACAATATAATTGGTGTAAGAGTTCCTGTATTAAGAAATTATGCAAAAGAATTGGCAAAACAATATGAAATAAAAGAATTATTAGAACAAATCGATCATCAATATTATGAAGAAATTATGTTGCAAGGTATGTTAATTGGACTTGAAAAAGAAGAGATAGAAACCGTAAAAAAACATATGGAAGAATTTGTACCGAAAATTGATAATTGGGCTGTGTGTGATGTGTTTTGCGCAGGTTTAAAAATAACGAAAAAGTATAAAAAAGAAATGTGGGAATTCTTACAAAAATATCTAACTTCTAATCAAGAATTTGAAATTAGATTTGCTGTTGTTATGATTTTAGATTTTTATATAGAAGAGGAGTACATTCAAAAAGATTTAGAAATTTTTGAAAACATAACGAATCAAGCTTATTATGTCCAAATGGCAGTAGCATGGGCCATATCTATTTGTCTGATTAAATTTTATGATAAAACCATAAAATTTTTGAAGTCTGCCAACTTAGATAAATTTACTTATAATAAAGCATTACAAAAGGCAATAGAATCCTATCGAATAGCAGAGGAGAAAAAAGAAATTTTGCGAAATATGAAGAAAGTTTAAAGTAGCGTTTAATCGTATTAATGGGACAGCGGTATTTCATAAATAATAGACTAAACTTTCAAACAAAACAATTTATAAGGCTGAACAGTAACGGACATAAAAAACAAAGTCGAAAAAAATAGAAAAAACTATTTGCTAAAATAAAGTTTTGTGTTATAGTAAGAACAAATGAAAGGATGAAGAAAAATGGAAGAAATAAAGAAAACAAAAAAAGAACCCAAAAGAATGTCAAAAGAACAAGTGGAAAAAAAGAAAAAAACGATTATAAAAGTTTTTATTACAATAGTAGCCATCATTTTGTTAGCATTTGTTGCCTTAATAGCGAATGACTATATTATATTAGATAACAACAAAAAAACAAATTTAGTCATTAATAATAGAAATGTCACATCTAACTTAAAAAATGACATTATCATTGAAAATAACGTTATCTATCTTTCTAAATCGGATATTGCTAATTTTTTTGATAAGTATATATATGATGAGAAAGAATCCAATCAAATTGTAACAACTTATGATAAAAAAATAGCAACTATTGGCTTTGAAAAAAATAGTATTACCATAAATGGTTCTGAAAAGAATATCTATGCCCATGCCATCAAAAAAGATGAGGTAGAATATTTGCCAATATCAGAAATGAAAGATGTGTATGATATAGAAATAGAAAATATAGAAGAATCGAAAGTAATTACAATGGATTCCTTAGACAAAGAACAAAAAAGAGCGATTGTTTCGTCTAATATACCTGTTAAATCTTCTACTAATATAATTGCTAAAACAGTAGACAGAATACAAAAAGGAGAAAGCGTTATTGTCGTATCTTCTGATAAAGGAAAGACAAAAGTTAGAACAGAAAATGGAAAATTAGGATATGTTAAGTCAGAGAAATTAGAAAATGAATATACGGTTCGAGAAGCAATGGAAGAAGAAAAACAAATAGAAGGAAAAGTTAATCTAATTTGGGATTACTTTTCAAAATATGCCTCAGCTCCAGAAAGAAATGGGACAAGCATAGAAGGCGTTAATGTTGTATCACCTGCCTTTTTCTATTTAGATGAAAAAGGTGATTTGAAAGAAAATGTAGGAAGTAAGGGACAAGCTTATATGGAATGGGCTCATGCTAATGGGTATAAGGTTTGGCCAATGGTATCAAATGCGGAAGCAGCAACAGAAAGTTTATCCATTACATCAGATATTATGAATCATTACGAAAAAAGACAAAAATTAATAGAAAAGATAGTAAATGTTTGTGTTAAATATGAATTAGATGGAATTAATATTGACTTTGAAAATATGAAACAAGAAGATAAAAATATGTTTTCTAGGTTTATCATAGAATTAACGCCTAGATTAAAAGAAATTGGATTAATTACTTCTGTTGATGTAACAGCACCAGATGGAGGAGAAACCTGGTCAATGTGCTTTGATCGACATGTAATAGGAAATGTAGCAGATTATATTGTATTTATGGCCTATGATGAATATGGCGTATCTAGTACCAAACCAGGAACAACAGCAGGATATGATTGGGTTAAATTAAGTTTAAATAAATTTTTACAAACAGAAGAAATTGAAGCCAATAGAATTATTTTAGCAATCCCATTCTATACAAGGGTTTGGACAACTGATAACGAAGGAAAAACAACCAGTAAAACAGTAGCCATGAAAAATATAGATAAAGTAATACCAGATGGAACAGAAAAACAATGGGATGATACATTAAAACAAAATTATGTAGAATATACAGAAGAGGGAAATAAAAAACAAATATGGATAGAGGATATCGATTCTTTAAAAGCTAAACTTTCCTTGATTAAAGAAAATGATTTAGCTGGTGTTGGTTCTTGGCAAAAAGGAATGGAAACAGATGATGTCTGGGGAATGCTAAAAGAAGAATTAGGCTTGTAATATTTTCTAGTTATTAGTCATGTTTTCTCATTAAAAAATATAAGAGTAGGCTGTCCAGTAACAAATATTAGCAAAATAGTAAAAAAAACCTTAAAAACTGCTTGACAATGCGAAAAATGATAGATATAATAAGAAAAAAGTACATTTTGGAGGTATTAAAACACATATGCAAAATGAAAATGTATTCTACACAACTAATCAATACAATAATTTAGCAGACGAACAGATAGTATCTCTAATTAAAGAAGGAGACGAAAAAGCTTTATCTTACTTGTTAGAGAAATACAAAAATTTAGTTAATGTAAAGGTAGGAAAATATTTTATCATTGGAGCAGAAAAAGAAGACATTGTACAAGAGGGAATGATAGGGCTGTTTAAGGCAATCAAAAGCTTTAATGAGGAAAAACAAAGTACTTTCAAATCATTTGCTAATATTTGTATTGAAAGACAATTAATAACAGCTATAAAAAGTTCGAACAGACAAAAGCACATGCCTTTAAATTCGTATTTGTCATTAAATACGGCAGCGTATGACAACAACGAAGAAGATAGTGTAGAATTAATGGACACATTTAATAGTAAAACCATAGAAGACCCATTAGAAACAGTAATGAAAAAAGAATATTATGAAGAAGTTGAAACAGCAGTAAATAAACATTTAAGCAAATTTGAAAAACAAGTTTTAGCTAGATTTATAAAAGGAGAAAGTTATATAACCATAGCAGAAAAATTAGATTCCCCTGTAAAATCAGTAGATAATGCCATACAAAGAATACGAAAAAAAGCAATAAAAAATATGTTTAATGAAAATGAGTAGTAATCAAAGTACTACGAATAAAAAAAGAGTTGTTGCCAAAATAAAAGCTAACAACTCTTTTTATTAGAATTCATGGGGCTTCCAACGGGAATTGAACCCGTGACCTCTACCTTACCAAGGTAGCACTCTACCAACTGAGCTATGGAAGCATAAAGACACATCACTTTTTTATTATACAACAAGAAAACAAAAAAGTAAACAATTTCTATTGACTTTTTTCAAAAAATAGATTAAAATTATAATGGTGAGAAAAGAAAATGGCTATAAATTGAGAATATAGTGTGATTTTAAATTTATTGCCTTATAAAAAATAAAAACAAGTAAGAGAAAAGTAAGATAGAGGTTACTTCAAGAGAGAATGGGTCTTAGGCTGGAAACCGATTCAAGAAAACCTATCTGAAAAACTAACTCTTCGAAAGTTCCTAGTGAATAAGCTAGGCGGAAAAGAACCGTTATCCTCTTAAATTAAGTAAAAAATAGGATGGAACCGTGTAAAATATACACTCCTAGATAGTAATTATCAATTGGAGTGTTTTTTGATGTTTAAAGGAGGAATTGATATGATTAAAGTATCATTAAAAGATGGGTCAATTTTAGAAGTACAAGAAGGAAGTTCTATTTTAGAAGTAGCAAAACAAATTAGTGAAGGACTAGCAAGAAATGCTACATGTGGGGAAGTAGATGGAGAAGTAAAAGATTTAAGATATGAATTAAAACAAGATTGCCAATTAGTCATTCATACTTTTCAAAATGAAGATATAGAGGGAAAGAAAGCATACTGGCATACCACATCACATATTATGGCACAAGCTGTAAAAAGATTATTTCCAGATGCTAAAATGGCAATCGGACCAGCCATAGACGAAGGATTTTATTATGATTTTGATGTAGAAAAACCTTTTACGGATGAAGATAAAGCAAACATCGAAGAAGAAATGAGAAAAATCATCAAAGAAGATTTATCCATTAAAAGATTTTCTTTGCCTAAAAGTGAAGCCATTGCATTCATGAAAAATGAACCATATAAAGTAGAATTAATTGAAGAACTAGCAGAAGGAGAAGAAATCAGTTTTTATGAACAAGGTGATTTTACTGATTTATGTGCAGGTCCTCATTTAGAAAGTACAGGAAAAGTAAAAACAGTCAAAATTTTATCTTCTTCTGGAGCTTATTGGAGAGGTAGCGAGAAAAATAAAATGTTACAAAGAATCTATGCTATTTCTTTTCCAAAAGCAAGTATGTTACAAGAACATTTAGATTTTTTAGAAGAAGCAAGACAAAGAGATCATAGAAAAATAGGAAAAGAGCAAGAACTATTTATGACACATGAATTGGTAGGTTCTGGTCTTCCTATGTATTTACCAAATGGAGCAACCATTAGAAGAATTTTAGAAAGATATATTGCGGATAAAGAAATTGCTTTAGGTTATCAACACGTTTATACACCATCACTTGCTAATGTAGCGTTATATAAAACAAGTGGTCATTGGGATCATTACCATGAAGATATGTTTCCTGTTATGAAAATGGATAATGAAGAATTGGTTTTAAGACCAATGAACTGTCCTCATCATATGTTAATTTACAAAAACAAATTACATTCTTATCGTGATTTACCAATCAAGATAGGAGAATTAGCCCATGATTTTAGATATGAATCAAGTGGTAGTGTTTGCGGACTAGAGAGAGTTCGTGAAATGTGTCAAAATGATGCCCATATCTTTGTAACACCAGAACAAATCAAGTCCGTATTTGGTGAAGTGGTAAAATTAATTTTATCTGTGTATGAAGATTTTGGATTTAAAGATTATACTTTCCGTTTATCCTTAAGAGATAAAAAGGATAAAGAAAAATATTTAGATGATGATGAAATGTGGGATAACGCAGAGAGTCAATTAAGAGAAATTTTAACAGAATTAGGAATTAATTTCTATGAAGCAGAAGGAGAGGCAGCATTTTATGGCCCAAAACTAGATGTTCAAATCAAAACAGCAATTGGACATGATATTACTATATCAACTTGTCAATTAGATTTCTTATTGCCACAAAGATTTGAATTAGAATATATTGGAGAAGATGGAAAAGCACATAGACCAGTTGTGATTCATAGAGCTATTTTAGGTACTTTTGATCGTTTCTTATCTTTCTTAATCGAAGAATATAAAGGAGCTTTCCCAATCTGGTTAGCACCAACACAAGTAAAAATACTACCAATTACAGATAATCAACAAGAATATGCAAAACAAGTAAGAGAAGAACTATTCAAAAAAGGTATTCGTGTAGTAGTCGATGATAGGAATGAAAAAATCGGATACAAAATTAGAGAAGCTCAGCTTGAAAAAGTGCCATATATGCTAGTTGTTGGAGATAAAGAAGTAGAGGCCAAGACAGTCGCAGTTCGCTCCAGAGAAGAAGGCGATATGGGAACTATGTCCATAGAAGATTTTGAACAAAAACTAAAAAATAGCTAATTTATGTTTTTTAGTAATCTGCCTCCAAGATAATTTATAGTATTTTTTTACACTTTGTGCGTCGCAATCTCCAAAATTAAAGAGATGTTCGTCGATTGCTCCAATCGCACTCGCATAGCTCGTTTGATCGCTTACAAAGTAGTTGCAAAAATAATATAAATTATCTTGGATTGGCAATATTTTCTAATAAACAATAGTAAGTTTTGGAAAGGAAAAAAAGATGAAAATAGGAATTGTAGGATTACCAAATGTCGGAAAAAGTACCATGTTTAATAGTATTACAAAAGCAGGGGCAGAATGTGCCAATTATCCATTTTGTACGATTGAACCAAATGTAGGGGTCGTTGGTGTACCAGATGAAAGATTAGAAGAATTAACCAAGATGTATCAACCACAAAAAACAACCCATGCTGTCATTGAATTTGTTGACATAGCTGGATTAGTAAAAGGAGCTAGCAAAGGGGAAGGTCTAGGAAATAAATTTTTATCTCATATCCGCGAAACAGACAGTATATGTGAAGTGGTAAGATGTTTTGAAGATTCCAATGTTGTCCATGTAGATGGAAATGTTGACCCGATTAGAGACATAGAGACAATTAATTTAGAATTAATTTTTGCTGACATAGAAACTGTCAATAAAAGGTTAGATAAAGCAAGAAAAAATTTAAAAGCAGACAAAAAATACCAAGAAGAAATTAATCTATTAGAAAAAATAAAAGAAAATTTAGAAAATGGAATATCAGCAAGAGCCATTGATTTTAGTGAAGAAGAGGAAGAATTGGTAAAAGAAATGTTTTTATTAACCACAAAACCGATTTTATACATTGCTAATGTTTCAGAAGAACAACTAGAGGATCTGGAAAAGGATGAGATGGTAAAGAAAGTAAAAGACTATGCGGCAAAGGAAAAAGCAGAAGTAATACCATTATGCGTAAAAATAGAAGAAGAATTATCTGGTTTAGAAGAAGGAGACAAAAAAGAAATGCTAGAAGCTCTTGGATTAGAAGAATCGGGACTCGATAAAGTAATTAAAAAAAGTTATGATTTATTAGGATTAATGTCATTTCTAACAGCTGGTGAGCCAGAAGTAAGAGCATGGACGATAAAAAAAGGAACCAAAGCTCCGCAAGCAGCTGGCAAAATTCACTCAGATATTGAAAGAGGATTTATAAAAGCAGATGTTGTTTCTTATTCTGATTTAATGAAGGTAGGTTCTATGGCAAATGCAAAGGAAAAAGGATTGGTACGTTCCGAAGGAAAGGAATATGTTATGCAAGATGGGGATATTGTACTATTCAAATTTAATGTGTAAAAAATGTAACATTTATGTAACGCAAATGTAAAATTAAAAACCAAAAAAAGTATTGACTTATATTATTTTTAAGTATAAAATAATAAATGAAAACGAAAGAAATTAGTATTTATATATTTTTTGTAAAAGTCACTTGAATTATACATAAAAAAGTGGTATAATTTAAAACGATTAAAAGAATACTAATAAAAAATGTATAAAAAGAAAAGGAGAAACAAAAATGAAAAAATCAAATTTAATCAAATTATTTTCAATTTTATTAATTACGGTAATGGTAATGATGTTTAGTACCAATGTATTAGCAGCTGACAATGACTTTACTGATTTAACACCAACTGTTAATAATAACAATAACAATAATACAAATAGTAATAGCAATACTAATAATACTAACAGAAATACTAATACCAACAATACAAACAAAGCTAATAATACTAACAATTCAAGTATTTACAATAATACCAATTTACCAAAAACAGGTATAGAAGATTCTATTCCAGTAGCTATGTTAGTAGTTGTATTTAGTATATCAGCAGCTTATGCTTACAAGAAAATAAAAGATTATAGAAACATATAAGTAAAGATTTCTTGTTTTATATAAAAAGCTTTTTTAGGAAAGCTTTTTTTGTTTTGCCCTTACAATAATTCTATTGCTATTAAAATTATTGCAAGTAACTAAGGTCAGAATTTTTTCACCTTCTTGATAATTTAAAATAGGGGAAAGATCGGATTCAGAAACTTCATAAATATCATAAATCCAATAAAGATATTGTTTGCCATTATTATCAAAAATAGATATTTCATCATTTATCGACAAAGTAGATATTTTACTAAAAAATAAAGAATTATCATAATTATGACCCGCTATACAGATATTTCCCTCGATATCTAGCGTATCACCATAAAATTTACAAGGAGAAACTTTTAATAAATCTTCTGTTAAATGTGAAAATATAGGATAATACAAATTGATTTTTGGTATTTCTATAATACCAAATAAGCCATTGGAAGATTCCCTTTGTGGATTATTTTCAGGAGTACTATATAAACGATAAATATTATAATTAGCAATTAGGCGATCGGAAAAATTTTCCTCTTTTTGTAAATGATAAAAATACGATGATATACCAAAAAGACATATCATGATAATTAACACGGAAAAAGTAAACTGAAATTTAAACCAACTTTTCTTTTCGGGAGATTTTTTATTTTGTTTTAAATTTGTACTTAGAATTTGATTCATAATAAATTTAGTGTACACAAAAAATAGGAAAAAATACCTTAAAATAAAAAGGTATTTTTTTTCGTTAATTTTGGCATCACTTCAAATTTTATCTCAAAACAAGAAAAATCTTGCAATTCATTTTCTTCTAAACAATCCAAGTAAATATCTAATTCATCTAAATTTCTACAAGCAGCAATAACAATAGGATTTAGTTCATATTTAAACATCAACTCTAATGCTAAATCTAAAGCTTTCGTAATAGAACTCTTTTCTTTGTTACGCATTAAATGAAAGCTTTCTTTAAATCTAGCAATAGCCGAATTTCTGAATCGATCCAATGGAACAATATACAAATTATTTACGACATCTTGTAAGGTTGCATAATCATTTGAATTTTGGTAAATTTCTTTTATTTCTGAGTAGAAGAAAGGCAAATAAGCTTTTTGATCTTTTTCTGAAACGGTTAAAATGTTATAATCAAAAGGTTCCAGTTCAATATTCACTTTTAAGGTATCTTTTGAAAAAGCATTGTTTTTGATCTTATTTTGTTTTTTTACTTTTTTACGATTTGTTTTTAAAGATAATTCAATGGCAGAATTCAAAATAGAAGTATAGGTATTTTCAAATTCTAAAATTTTTTGGGATAATTCATCACGTTGCTTATTATATTCTACTAAATTTGCTTTTATTTCTTCCAAGTTATTTTCGATACTTTTGTCATATAAAGAAAGGATTAAACTTAACTCTTGCTCTAATTTAGAAGCTAATTCTTCCATAAAATTTATGTTTTCTAAAGATTGCTTTAAAAAAGAAACAGTTTTATGAAACTCATCTAAATTAGGCTTTTGAATAGAATCTGCTATATCAAGCATGTTGTTGATAATGGTTAATAAATTGTTTTTTTTATTATCATATACATTTATAATTTCTTTTATGGTTTCTCTTTCTTTTTTTAAATTAGGAATGATATCATTTTTTATGAAATCATCCAAGTAATCAAAATTATAAAAAAGCATAGTTTCCTCCATTTTTGTTACATTTTACAGTTAAAAAATACTAACAAAATTTATTAGTATTTTTATAAAATAACTCCCAACCACATAATAGACTGTAAATCAAATTTTATTAAAAAAATTAATAAAATTTGATAACATTCTATAATTTGTTGGTCCCCCCGAATTGTTATTTTATAAAAATATAATAAATTTTGTTTATAAAAGTATATCTAGCTGTGAATTATAACTCATTTTTTTCTTCTGCTATTTATTTTATTATAACAGAAAAAAGCAAGGAAAAATATTACATTTTTATGACATAGTTATAATTTAAAAGATTCAGGATACATATATTTATAAGGAAGGAGGATTTTCATATGTTAAAAATGATAGAATTGCCCTATCCATTAGATGCGTTAGAACCATACTATTCAAAAGAAACCTTAGATTTACATTATAATGTATTATATAAAGGATATGTAGATAATACCAATCAGACAGAAGAAAAATTGCAACAAGCTAGAAAAAATAATGATTTTGCCAATATAAAATGTTATGAAAAGAATTTGAGTTTTTTTGGTTCAGGAGCTATTTTACATGAATTATTTTTTATGAATATGGGACCAGCGGTTCCAACCGAACCAAGTTTGCCATTAATGGAGCAAATTACAAAAGATTTTGGAAGTTATGCAGCTTTTAAAAATCAATTTAACGAAGCAAGTAAAATGGTAGAGGCTTCCCGGTTGGTGTTTATTGGTTTGGGTTTCTAAGTGGAACAAACTTGAAATACTACAATGTGAGAAACATCAAGATCTTACTTTGTGGGGATGTAAACCATTATTAGTTTTGGATATGTGGGAACATTCTTATTATTTACAATATCAAACCAAAAGACCTGATTATATTAATGCTTTTTGGAATATTGTAAATTGGAACGAAGTCAATCATCGTTTTTAAGGGACGTTTCTTTTCCGACATTTTTGTCGGATTTGAGATAGATGTCTATTTAAGATTTCTTAGCCATATAAAGCTTAATACCCGACAGTTTTTAATTTTATAGTGTAATAAAATATAAAAATTATCAAAACGCTCGGTCAAGCTAATTTTCACATAACTTCTAAATTAATTTTATGGCAGCTCTCACACATAAAGTGCGAACATTTTCCATAAAATTAATTAAGAAGTTCTAGTATAAATTACTTTCCATTCGCTTTTTTTCTAATTTTTATATTTTGTTACACATTTCAAAAAAGTGTCGGGTATTAAGCATATAAAGCAAAGCGAGTTACAAATTTTACATAATTTCTATAATTTGATATGTGGCTAAGAAAAGAAAAAATAGACAACAACTAGTTAACCAAAATTTCATTTTAAATTCGATAGCTCGATACAATTGAAAAAAGCTAATACAAAAGTTAAACATTTCGCTAACTACAATAGCTAAAAGATAACCAGTCAAACCAAAAGATGGTAATAAAAAATATAAAATACTAATTGTCAAAATCAAATCTAAAATATTACAAAACATAACTCCAAATTGTTTATTTAGACCTTTTAGTATGCTATCTATAATATTATCTAGGTACATAAATAAAACAAGGGGAGAAAGAATTTTGATGTATTTAGCACATTCTAAATTTTTAAATACCATAAGACTAATTTCATTGGCAAACAAAAAGAATATAACAGAAATAGCAATAGAGAATATAGAGGTAACCAAAAATACTTTTTGACAAACCTCTATCATTCTCTTTTTATATTGTTTCGCCATTAAACTAGAAAACTCAGGAATCAATAAATTACTAAATGACGTAATAAAGACATTCGGAAACATAAGAACAGATATAGTCATTCCATTGATTTTTCCATATTCTGATAAAGCCATACTATAAGGTAATCCAAATAATACTAAACGACTAGGAATTAGAAATTGTTTTAACATAGATAATCCAGAGCGAATATAGGAAGTAATGGAAACAGGAATTGTAATTTTAAAAATTCTTTTTTTGAAGGTTATATTCGTAATACAACGATTACTATATCTACGTCGATCTATTTTATATAAAGCAAATAATAAGCAACAAGAAGCAATTTCAGAAATAACATCCGCTAGAATCAAGCAAATACAAATAGTTTCTACATTTCTATTGGTGTAAAAATTTAATAATAAAAGACTTACCAAAATTTTAACAAGTAGTTCGAATACTTGAGAAAATGCACTTTTATAAGCTTTTCTTACCGCTGAAAAGTATCCGTTTAATACGCTAGAAATGCTAATAAAAGGTAGTCCAGCAGCAATCAAGTAAATAGGAATACAAGATACCATTGATGTAAGCCAATTCTGAGAAATTGTATTAGAAAAAATTAAAATAAGAAATCCACTTCCTAAACCTAATAACAAGGAAAAGAAAAGACAACTTTTAACTGCTTTTAATCCATTTAGAAAGCTTTTCTGGGCAAATTGTTCTGAAACAATACATGTACAGGCAAGACTTAATCCAGAGGTAGCTAAGGTAATGGCAAAGATATAAACTGATATAACTAAACTAAATACACCAACTGCTTCTGAACCAATTTTATTAGAGATATATAGATTAAATAACATACCTATACTTTTCATAAAGAAAGCTGTTATGGTTAAGATAATTCCATTCATAAAAAATTTTTTTGTTCTTTTCAAAATATCACCTTTTAATAATATGTACAAGTTGAAATAAATAGTCTATTATGATATAAACTAAATAGAAAAATAAATCGAAAGAGGTAAATATGGTAAAAGGAAAAAAAGTAATCATTTTTGATTTAGATGGAACATTAATTGATTCCATTGGAATCTGGAATTTAATAGACAAACAAGTAATAGAGACAATATCAGATTACAAAATAGAAAATGTAGACTTGGGAAAACAAAGAGATTTAATATTGAAAAAATATAGCCAACAGGAAGATGCTTATTTGGAATATTGTGGGTTTCTAAAACAAAAATATCATGCCAAAATGAATAAAAAAGAAATTAAAGAATTAAGATATCAGATGGCTGATAAATATTTAAAAGAAGTGATAGACTATAAACCAAATGCCGAAGAACTATTAAAATATTTAAAAGAAAAAGGATTTATTTTAGCAATAGCAAGTACAACGAATGATCATACAATAGAAAATTATAAAAAAGAAAACAAAAACATAATCAATAAAGCTTCTTTTGATGCTATATTTTCTATTGTATATTCAAAAGGAGCTGTAAAAGAATTAAAACCAAATCCAGCCATACATTATAAAATTTTAAAAGAACTAAAGGTTAAACCAGAAGAATGTTTAATTATAGAAGATTCACTTATTGGGGTGGAGGCAGCTAATAATGCTAATATTGAAGTAGCTGTAATGTATGACCAATATTCAGATGGTAATAGAGATGAAATTAATAACTTATGCCAATATCGATTTAATGATTTTAAAGAAATGTTAAATTATATAAAAGAAGAATTGGAGGATTAAAAATGAAAGCAATTAATGACATCGAAAACAATAATATTTATCCACTAGAACTATTTGACAATAATACTTATAATATTTAACTTTAAAAATGTAAAAAAATAAATAAAATAGCTTTCAAAATTTACATAATTTCATATTATATATAAATATAATATGAAAGGAGGACTAGACAAATTTGGAAGTGAAAAATAAGAAAATAGGATTTGTATTAACAGGTTCTTTTTGTACCTTTAGTAAAACGATACCAAAAATGAAAGAACTGATAGATAAAGGGGCAGAAATCATACCAGTCATGTCATATAATAGCTATTCTATGGACACCAAATTTGGTAAAGCAAAAGACTTTATAGAACAAATTGAAAACATAACTGGCAAAAAAATAATTCATACCATTCAAGATGCCGAACCCATTGGACCTAAAAAAATGACAGACATTATGATTATTGCACCTTGTTCAGGAAATACTATGTCAAAATTAGCATGTGATATTATTGATACACCAGCTACTATGGCTGCCAAATCCCATTTAAGAAATGGGTATCCTTTAGTAATTGCACCATCTACCAACAATGGTTTAAGCCGGAAATGCGGAAAACTTAGGGAGATTATTAAATAGAAAAAATTATTACTTTGTACCATTTAGACAAGATAATCCCATTACAAAACCAAGATCTATCGTATTTGATTTTGAGTATATCATAAAAACCATAGAATATGCCTTAGATGGGGAACAAATTAGTCCCATTTTACTATAAAATACTAAAAACTAAATGAATGAAAAAGTAGAAAATGAGAAAAATAGATAAAAAGGAAAGAATATGAAAGAAAAAATTAGCATATGGAAAATATTTGCATATTTTATTTTATATAGTTTTTTAGGTTATATCCTAGAAACCATATATGGTATTTTGACTACTGGATTATGGGAATGTAGACAAAGTTTTTTATATGGACCATTTTTACGGTATCTATGGCATGGGGGCAATTACTATTATAATAGCTTCTCAATATTTAGACAAAAATAATGTTACTTTATTTTTAGGTGGATATGTTATTGGAACTATAACAGAATATTTAATTAGTTTTTTAGCAGAAGTATTTTTACATGCTAAATGGTGGGATTATAGCAATAATATATTGAATATCAATGGAAGAGTATGTTTGTTATATTCTGTATTTTGGGGAATTTTAACCTTATTTCTAATAAAGAAATTTCATCCGTTGGTAGAGAATAGTATAGAAAAAATAACAAGTAAAATATCTCGTAAACTGGCAAAAACGATGCTTACTGTTATTATTTTATTTTTGCTGATTGATTGTATGGCAACCTGTTATGCTCAAGATGCCTTTATTACAAGAATGGCTATTGAAAATGAAATAGAAATGAAAGACATAAAAAGAAGGGAAAAGGACTATCAAAAAATACAAGAAAAACAATCCTTATCAAAATTTATTAATACGTATTGGAATGACAAAAAAATGATAAGAACTTTTCCTAATATGAAAATAGAAGATAGCAATAACCATATTATTTACTTAGATAGTTTATTACCAGAAATACAACCATACTATAAAAAGATATTTGAAAAATAGTTATCATTCAGTCTTATAAACTTTCACATACAAAAATAACTATCTGGCTGAACAATAAAAAAAACGAACATTTTTTCAAAAAAGTATTGACAAAGAAAAAATGTTCGTATATAATTATCTCAACAAGCGAACAAAATTTCTAAAAGGAGATGATTATATATGAAAATGAAAATAGTAAACAAAAAGAAATTTATAAGAAGTATGGTAATTATACTAGGGGGAAGCATTCTTGCCTTTTTAGGAATTAGTAATACTTATTCTAAAACAGAAGTAGCCTACAAAGAAGATTACATTATAAAAGGTGATACCTTATGGTCCATTGCTGAAAATGAAGTAAGTAACAATGAATATTATAAAAATAAAGACATTAGAGAAGTTATGTATGAAATTGAAAAACTCAACAATCTTCAAAGTGAAAATTTAGAAATAGGACAAAAAATTTTGATTCCAAATCTATAAGAACAAAAGGGGCATGATTAAAATTTATTGAACTTTTAAATAACTTACATGCCCTGTTTTTGTTTGCCACAAAAATTCTTACAGAATTTTCTGTGGAATGTATTTTATATCAAAAAATTTTATAAATTAGCCAATGGATTATTTTCTACTGCGTTACGAACTTGATCATTACTAACGTGAGTATATATTTCAGTAGTAGCAATACTCTCATGTCCTAAAAGCTCTTGAAGAGCTCGAATATCAACTTGTCCATATTGATACATCAAAGTAGCAGCCGTATGTCTTAGCTTATGAACGGAATATTTTTTAGTATCCAGACCTGCTAATTGTAATTGTTTAGAAACTATATTTTCAACCGTTCGATTACTAATTCTAGTTTTTCTTTCACTCAAGAAAAGTGCTTTTTCAGAAGATTTACTATCATGTTTAATACCTTGTTTTGGTCGTACTTCCATATAATCAGCAATTGCTTTCATACAAGCTCTATTCAAATAAATCGTTCTTTCTTTGTTACCCTTACCAATAACATTTAATTTACATTCTCCAAAATCAATATCTTGAAGATTAATACCAACTAATTCAGAAAGACGCATACCACAATTCAAGAATAAAGTAATAATAGCATAATCTCTTTCGCAATTTCTGTTATCTTCATTAGAAGTAATAGCAAGTAGTTTTCTACTATCTTCTAAAGATAAATATTTCGGTAATCTTTTATCTAATTTAGGAGTTTCTAAATCTTGTGCTGGATTAACATCAATTAATTTTGCTTTTCTACTTAGATATTTAAAGAAGATTCGAATCGTTGAAACCTTTCTAGCTCTAGTAGTAGCTTTGCTATGATACTCACGAGTTAAATAGGAAATAAAAGCATGAATATCATCTAATGTAATTTTCTTTATGGTATCAATTGTCATATCATCTATTTTAATTTCTTTTAAATCCGTTTTTTCGGTCATATGAAAATGTAATTTTATAAACCTTAAAAACATACTTAAATCATAATTGTATTCTTTAATACTATTGGGTGATTTATTTAAAATAGTAATAGAATAATCTAAAAAAGAATTTACGAATTCTGGATTATCTTCTCGATTTATCATAGTATCCATCCTTTCAAAAATAATATGTCAATTAATTCTATAAGTTACAATCGCATGACTATCCAAATTATCATGAAGAGTAAACTCATTATAACACAAATTATATTCGACATTTTTATCCGTTTTATTTAACAATACTATAATAACACTTTTATCCGGATTTTTAAAGGCAGATACGGAAATATCTTCAGAAAATTTATTAAAATGAATTCTTTTGCTACCAGGTTTAATGAATTTAGCTAACTGTGAAATATAATAAAAAGTAGGAGTCTTACTATAACCAGTTCCCTTTTTATCCATCATAATAGGACTATTGCAATAATTTTTAACGTGATTGGGACCACCGACTATAATCTAAAATGATATTCCAATCGATGAAGGCATTTACGCCATGATTAAAATCTTCTAGCATTTCATAAGCATACATTTCCGCATTAAATAGTTCATCTTTTGGTTTAAAATGAGAATAACCAGTACAACCTTCTGTATGAAATAAAAGTAAATTAGGGAATAGATGACGTAATCTTTCTAAACTGTCAAAATGTCCACCTGTGTACCAATGAAAAGCAATACCACTGCTAGCGGTTAAAGCATTATGATGAATTAGTGTTTCAAGACTTCTTTCTAATATAATATCTTTATTATGATCCCATATCAAAAATTGTGTAGGCAATCCATTTATTTTGAAAGTAGGGGATAAGTAATTTCTTAGTAAGTCTGCTTCTTCTTTCGAAGAATACAAACAGGATTCCCATATTTGTTTGGCATTTGGTTCATTTTGAATTGTCATATAGGAGATAGGAATCCCTTGTTCTTGATAGCTACGAACATATTTTACAAGATATTCGGCCCATAATTTTCTATATTGAGATAATAATTTACCACCACCCATTAAACTCTGATTATCTTTCATAAAAGCGGGAGGAGACCAAGTACTAGCAAGAAATTTAAGATTTCCATTTTGTCTTTGAGCAGATTTAATAATGGGAATGATATATTTCATATCATGATGAATAGAAAAGTCTGACAAATCTTTTTCGTAAGAATATGAGTAACTAGTTAAAGAAAAATCACAACTTCCAATCGAGAGTCTAGCAAATTGATACTGTAAACCATTAGGGGAAAAATATTCTTCTAAAATTTGCTCTGAGATTTCTTTTGGAAGCTTACTTAAAACATAACAAGAACTTTCTGTAAAAGCTCCTCCAAATCCAAGAATTTCTTGAAACGTAAATTCTGGATTAATACGAATTACTTGATTTTCTATTTGTTTCGCTTGAGAGGAAAACTTCCTAGAGGAAGAATGAAGGTATAAATTTCTTTTTAAATTAGTTTCTATTTTTTCAATTTCCATATTTGTATTTTATGCAATTTATGATATACTATGAATAGATTTGAAAAGGAAGTGATTTTAATTGTCTCGTAAGAAAGAGGAAGAAGATTATATTCCAAAAGCCTTCCGAAAAAATAAAAAAATAGAAGAAAAGAATCAAAATAAAAAAACAAATAAAAAGAAAAATGGAAAATCCAAAAAGAAAAATAAAAAAAGAAAATTAAAAAAGCTGATATTGCTTATCATTGTAAGTGCTATTTTAGTAATAGGAATTACATTGGGGATTTCTGCACATCGATGGAAAACACTTGCCAAAGAAATGTTAATCAATCAGAATTCAATTGTGGTTGACATGGATGGAAATGAAATTGCTACATTAGGATGTGAAAGAAAAAATGAAACCATTTCATCTTCTAGTATGCCAAACGATTTAAAAAATGCCTATGTTGCCATTGAAGATGAACGTTTCTATTCACATGGAGGAGTTGACATTAAAAGAACGGGTGGAGCTATTATTTCCTATATTACTCACTTTGGCAAATCTTCTTATGGAGGAAGTACCATTACGCAACAATTAGTAAAAAATTTAACAGGAGATTCAACTGATAGTATTACAAGAAAAGTAAAAGAATGGTGGAAAGCATGGCAATTAGAAACCTGTCTATCAAAAGATGAAATTTTAGAAGCTTACTTGAACATTATCTATGTTGGTCCTAATATGTATGGTATCGAAACAGGAGCTAACTATTATTTTAAAAAATCGGCAAAGGATTTATCCTTAGAAGAATGTGCTTTTTTAGCAGGCATTAATCATTCACCCAATTCTTATAATCCCTTTGAAGAAAAGGATAATCAAGAAAAAATCGCAAAAAGAACCAAAACTGTTCTTGCTAAAATGTTAGAATTAAAATATATTAGTGAAGAAAATTATAATATAGCGCTTAGCCATGTGGACGAAGGATTGAAATTTAAAAAAGGTCAAATAAAATCCGAAGATGCTATTTATTCTTACCATACCGATGCTTTGATTTTAGAAATAACAGAAGATATTGCTAAAAAGTATCATATATCCCAAAGCTTTGCTACTAATTATATGAATATGGCAGGATTAACAATACATAGTACACAAGATTCCAAAGTACAAGAAAAAACAGAAACAGAATTTGAAAAATCAAAATATAGCTTACCTTCTAAAACAGGTGGAAATTCTTCACAAGCTGCTATGGTTATAATCGACCATAAAACAGGATATGTTGTTGGCTGTACAGGTGGTTTAGGAGAGAAAACAAAAGCCAGATCACTAAATCGAGCAACGCAAAGTGTAAGACAAACAGGATCTTCTATCAAACCTTTATCGATATTAATACCAGCCATTGATAAAAAGATTATTACGGCAGCTTCTATTTATGATGATACCGAACGAGACTTTGCAGAAGGGTATCATCCAACAGACTATAATCCTTCTTTAGGAAAAATAACTGTCAGAAGAGCGGTAGAATCCTCACAAAACATTCCTTTTGTAGAAATCATGGAAACGTTAAAACCAAAAAATGCTATCAAATATTTGAAAAAAATGGGAATAACTTCCTTAACAGAAGAAGATGAAACTTTAGTATTGTCGTTGGGAGGATTACAAAAAGGAATTAGTCCTTTAGAAATGGCAGGAGCCTATGCAACCATAGCAAATAATGGTGAATATATAGAACCAACCTTTTATTCTAGCATAGAAAATGAAGCTGGTAAGACAATTTTAAAAACAGTACAAAATAAAAGAAGAGTGGTATCAAAAGAAGTTGCTTATATCGTAAAAGACATCTTAACACAACCAGTTAAGGGAGCAAATGGAACAGCTACCTATTGTAAAATTTCTGGAGTAGATGTTGCAGCTAAAACAGGGACAACTGATGATAACAATGACCGATGGCTTTGCGGTTTCACACCTTATTATACAGCAGTTACTTGGTATGGCTATGATGTAAATGAACCCATAGATTATAACAAAAAAAATCCTGCTGGCCTATTGTGGGCTAATGTTATGTCAAGAATTCACGCTGGATTAAATAGTAGTAAATTTGAGAAACCAAATAATGTTTCTAGTTGTACCATATGTACTGAAACAGGGAAAAGGGCTACTACTGGATGTCAAAATACATATACAGAATATTTCTTATGGCTAACGACACCACAATTATGTGATAAACATTCTGGATCTGAGTTAAAAGAAAATAATACTAATACAACGCATCAAAAAGTCGAAGAAATTATACAAGGGATTACCCAAGATATTGATGCTGAGGATCCTCAACAAATATTGCCAAATAATAATACAAATAAACCAACCAATAATTCAGTAGAAAATCAATCCTCTCCTATAATAACTAATAGTAATTCTATAAAAAATACTACGAATACGATAAATAGCAATAATACATCTAATAAAACGAATACGAATGTATCAAATAGTAATGAAAATGTAACAAATTCACAAAGAAATAATACTGCTAATGCTAGTACCAATGTTCCTAATAGTAATACTAACATAAATACAAATTCTTTAAATTAAATACTAAAATATAATATAATGTATTGACAAAATTCTAATTATTATGTAAAATACTTATAAAATGAAAGGGGAAAAGAAATGAAAAAAAATATAAGTATTATAATTTTAATAATGTTAACATTAGTTTTTATAATTCCATTTAAAGTAAATGCAGCTGTGACAGACTTATCTAAATATACAAGTGAAGATTTGGCAACCACCTTTAATATAGAAGGTATTACTAACTACGATTTGACAAAATACAATACACCTAATAGCAAAAGAGTAAACATTTATATATTTCGAGGGGATGGATGTTTAAATTGTAAAAATTTATATACAAATTATATTGCCAATAGTTTACTTTCAAGTCATGGTGACAAAATAAAGATCATTAGTTATGAAGTAAAAAACAATAAAATAAATTATGGATTACTGGATGCAGCCAAAACATTAATTAATGAACAAGCTGTTTCCTATGCTACACCAACCATATTTATTGGTGACAAAACATTTTCATGGCAAGACCAAGCAGGAATTGAAAATGCAATAAATACTTTATATAATAGTAGTAATCGATATGATATATTAGAAGAACTTTCAGGTAAAAAAGTATTTACCGACAATACAACTAATATTACTTTAACAAGTAGTACCAGATTGGACAAAAGTTATACTTTAAAAGTAAAAGAAGTAGATAATAAAAATATAGAATTACAAGAAGGTTATAGCTATATTGTTTCTTATGACATTGCTATGTATAATGGAAATGTACTAGTTCCATTGAACAATGGTTCTTATACAATAAGAATCCCAGTAAATACTAAATATGATGAATATAAAGTAGGGTATATAAAGGATGGAAAAATTCAAGAAAACTTTAATACTACCTATAATAACAATAGTATCGAATTTACAACAACACATTTATCAGAGTATATAGTATATGGAATTAATACTCAAAAGCCAGATATTGATCAAAATATAAATCAAAGCCAACCAACAGAAGATACAGAATTGAATGTAAATTCAAATACTATATCAAAAACGAATAAGAATCTTGCTAATGAAGAAAATCCTCAAACATTTGATAATATACAATTTTATGTAATATTATTAGGATTAGGAATGACGACTTTAATAGCAAGTAATATATTTTTAAAAAAGAAAGAAAATTAGATTTTAAAGTTCTATGTTAAAAAAACATAGAACTTTTTAGGAGTATTAGATGAAAAAAGTGTTAATTATAAAAAACAGAAAGACTTTTTTAGTATTTGTAAGCATTCTAGCTATTATAATTATTTTGTATAGTTTTCTCCATATTGCTTTTTGGATTTATGATAATTATAATATTAAGAAAGAAGAAAATAAGATAGAAAAAGATGTTGCTATAACAGAAGTAGAAAATACAAAAGTACTAGATGAAGAAATAATGGTTGATGAAAAAGCTCTACTTGATTCAGATCCTTATTGGGATTTAAAAAAAATGAATTATTTAGAAGTAGATTTTTCTAATTTAGAAAAATCTAATCCAGAAATAGTTGCTTGGATTTCTGTACCTAATACTAATATAAATTATCCAATTGTCCAACATTCTGATAATAAATATTACTTAAATCATTCCTTTAATAGATATAAAAATGAAGCAGGTTGGATTTTTATGGATTATCGTAATTCAATTAAAAATTTAGATAAAAACACTATAGTATATGGGCATACAAGGAAAGATGGCTCTATGTTTGGTTCTCTGGGGAATATATTAAATAATACATGGTATGAAAATAAAAATAATTATGCAATTAGAGTATCTACCAAATATGAGAATAGTTTATGGCAAGCATTTAGTGTTTATTGTATTCCAACTACAAGTGACTATATTCAAACAGATTTCTTAGATGAGACTTCATATAAAGAATTTTTGAATAAGATAAAAGAACGTAGTATATATGATTTTAAAACAACAATAGATACAAATAATAAAATACTTACTTTATCTACCTGCCATAATAAGAATGAAAGAATAGTAATGCATGCAAAGTTAATTAAAAGTCAAAAAAAATAAAGTTTTTACAAAAAGAAAAGCTATATACTAGATATCATGTATAGAAAAAATATTTATATTCCTACTCTTATTTGCACAAAACTTTGATAATAGACACAAAAAATTATACATACCAAAAAAATATGTATAATTTTTTAATTTTTTTATACACATTTATTGAAAATATATAAAAAATGTGATATTTTATATAGGTGGAGGTAAATTTATGAAATTAGAAATGTTACCATATAAAAATACTATTTTAAAAACGAATAAAATTTTAGAGCAATTAACTTTATCATCAAGAGCATTAGCTGAACTTAAAGGTTTTGCAAACACTATTCCCAATATGCACATTTTAATAAATGCTGTAACTATTAATGAAGCTAAAGATAGTAGCGCTATTGAAAATATCGTTACTACTCATGATGATATATATAAGGTTCTTACAGAGAGTGGATATAAAGAAGAAAATGCAAAAGAAGTTGTAGATTACAGAAATGCTATTTGGCTTGGATATGAGCAAATAAAAAAAGATAGTTTTATAAACACAAATACTATAATTAAAATTCAAGGAACTATTGAACATAATAATGCTGGAATTAGAAAACTACCAGGTACAGAATTAAAGAATTCTATTACTGGAGAAACAATATATACACCTCCTCAAAGTGAGCAAGAAATAAGAAAGTATCTAAAGAATTTAGAAGATTTTATTAATGATAATGAGGATGGAATAGATCCGTTAATAAAGGTATGCTTAATACACTATCAATTTGAAAGTATTCACCCTTTTTATGATGGAAATGGAAGAACTGGAAGAATATTAAATATTCTTTATCTTGTATTAAATAACTTAATAGATAGCCCAATTCTATACTTAAGTAAATACATAAATAAAACTAGACAAGAATATTACAAATTATTTAATGAAGTTAGAAACAATAATAATTTTGAAGATTGGATTCTGTATATTTTAAAAGGTATTGAAATTACTTCTAAAGAAACAATAGCGTTGATTGAAGAAATTCAAACTGAAATAAAAAATTACAAAGAAGAATTTAGAAATAAACTACCTAAAATTTACTCAAAAGAACTATTAGAAAGTTTATTCTATGAAGTTTATACAAAGATATCATATATAGAAAAAACATGTGATGTTACAAGAATTACTGCAACTTCATATTTAAATCAACTAGAAGAAATCGATCTTTTAGAATCTGAAAAAATCGGTAGAGAAAAGATATATAAAAATACAAGGTTGATAAAATTATTGTCAGATAACTAGTAAATAAAAAAATATTTATAAACTATCGAAAAGAATATAGATAAATATGTAGGAGAGAGGATATTCTAGGAAAATCTAATATTAAGTAAAGATTTTAGCGAAATTAAGCAAAAAAAGAACTTAAAAGTTATATAAACAATTTTTCATAAATATAGCAAAATGAGTAGGGAATGGGGAATAAGCTATTTTAGAGAAAATAGAAATTTTAAAATACATTTTTTAAATAAAATTTTTGTATAATTATATGTTTTAAATTTGATGTGTATTTTATGAAATATAATCTTTATAATATAATTTTAGTAAAATGCTAATTTTTAGGCATCTATTAAAAGTGCTGAAAAAAGTCTAAAAAAACGACACACGAGAATCGATTTTAAGCCGTTTTTAAATATTAAGCATATAGTTTGTTGTTAGAATAATAAGCTGAAATAGGCATAATGGCAAGGAATAGCAAGATTTATGAAGATAGGACCATATTACATGGTTCTATTTTTGCTCCTATCTCTATTTGCACAAAATTTACATAATAGACACCAAACATATAGATTCTTAAAATAGAATAGAATAAGAGCCATTCTTAGCTTATAGCTAAAAGTGGCTCTTGTTTAGAATATCCAAAAATTTTTGAATATGATGAGAGATTAAACGAAGATATTCTCATATTGGTCAACTGAAACTTGTGTAATATCATAATTACATTCTTTAAAAGACTGGTTTCTTTGAAACCAAAGCATTTGCTTTAGGAGTTGATATCCTATTGACATTTGAAATTGTGATATTTGTGATTTATCACTTAAATATTGCAATAAGTCATTTGTCTCATCAATATTTTCAGAAACTTCTTTCTTAAATAGAGATATAGGAAATAAAATCAACATTGCTAATGAATCCAAGTAAAACTCAGCAGGCTTATAACTAACTAAAAACGGATTAGCTATAAGCAGTCCTTCTTTAACTTTATTTTCGTGAATCAAGAAGCTTGCTATAGATTTGGCAATTACCCACCTTTTTTCTTTGTAGATTAAATTTGCCTTTATTGTTATGGTGTTTTGATTGATATATCCATAGTGCCGTTCAGAAAAAGGAATAAGATTTGCATCTTCTATGCTAAGTCCTAATTTCTTAGCAAAATTCTGAATATCAATAGGCAATTTCACTGATACATCAAGTTGTTTTAGTAATTCTTCCGTTTTTTCTGAAAAATCCCAAAACTCACATAATAAAGTTTGAGTACTTTTGTTTAGTAAATCTTCCATTTTTTCGCCTCCTAATGATGTCTAATTTATTAGTGCCTTTATTTCATCTCTTAGTACATAGATGAATGAAGTCATTATACCATATATACATAAATATGTCTACTACTTTTGTAATTTACATTTTATAAAACTAGTTATGGAGGAGGAAAAAATAGACTATTTTAAGGGGAATTTTTATACAATATTATACTGAGTTAAATCTATAGTATCTTAGTAAACAATACATAAAATATACTATATTTATTGTATTGTTGTTACTTGATACATATAACAGAAAAATAAAGAAATTTATTCATTTACTTTAAGCAATGTCTAATCAACCACTACAACAGTAAGAAAATATAAAAGAATAAATTTAATAAAATTAAGTAGAGTAGGGGAAAGATGTTATTTAGAATTTTCATTTTGTGCAAAGTTAATTTATAATATGACTTTTCAAAAAACGAACACTTGTTATAATTTACTTTATATATATACAATTAATAATTTTGTATTAATATTTCTAAATTTATTATTAGAATTTGTAATATATATGCTAATAAAATATTTTATATTTATGAAGCTCTAAAATCGTTTTTAAGACATTTTTATATTTAATCAATAAATTACATGTCTAATTTTGTATAGATATTCTTCATATAGTATTATATCTAATACAAATTTACTAAAATGCTATAAAATGCTGATAATAAGTAGTTTTATTAAAGTAGCTGAAAAAGTGTAAAAAAACGAAGCACGAGAATCGATTTTAAGCCGTTTTAAAAAAATAGACATATAGTTTGCTGTCTATAAAAATGGTATAATTATTGAAATACAAGGATTTTGCGAAATTTGATAAAATTATACATTATTTGTATAAAAATTTATATAAATAATGTATAATTTATGATAATAATAAAACCTGGTATAAACTAAAATAAACGAAGCTTCAGAATCAATTTTAAGGAGTTTTTATTAGTAATGAATAAGTTTGTTGTTAAAAATAAGCTTGAGAGTAGCTAATATAGGAAATATGACTATATTCGTATAATTCTATTTTGATCCTATTTCTCTTTTCACAAAACTTTGATTTTGTGCAATGTTGTATTTTTTATTTTATATCTTTCTTTCAAATTATATAAAATAAAAAATACACTATTAAATATAATTAATAATGTATTTTATATAATTCTTCTACTTTAACTTTTAATGCCATTGCCACTCTTACTAAAGTGCTTATTGTTGGTTCTGTTTCTCCTCTTTCTATTCTACTTAAATGTCCTTTAGACATATTCGCAAGTTCTGCTAATTTATCTATTGTGTAATCTTTTTCTTGTCTCTTTTGCCTTATCAATATTTCTACTCTCATAAAAATCCCTCATCTTTAGTATTTGCATTTTCTTTAATTTTTATGAAAGTTTTTCTTTTAAATTTTCAAAAGATTTAGCGTCAACATGAAACATTAAGGTATTAGCACTAAATAAAGAGTTTTCTTGAGCGAATTCATCCCATTCCACTTTACTAATATTTCTATTTTCTTTTATTTTTTCCTTAAATATCTTCTTACTTTTTTTATAATAATTCATGATATCATCTCCTATTGAGATAATATCACGTATTTGGTTTCCCATGAGAAACTTTAAAATATTATTTAGAATAGTACCAAAACTCCTCTCCTGTGATTTTTTACTTCAACAAGAGGGGAGTTTTGGTATATTACTTGACTTGGTTCAATCCAGAATCAGAGTTATATATAATTTAAAAATTTCCTGTTTATCCATAAAGCCTGTTTGGTTCGAACCAAATTGGCCTGACCTAGTGCCAGGTAAACTTTCTGCTGCTTCTATGAGCCGGATGCAGTTCTCCCGCCCACAACTCTTAATATTTCCATATTCATCGAAAACTTCATCGTAACATGAAAAAAATTTTTCTCTCATATTATTCTCCTTTCAAAAAAAACACTATTGCCTTTTATATCTTGACAATAGTATATCATAAATTTTATAAAATTACAAATCTGTTATAATCTCAATATTTTATTTAAATCTTCTCAGATAGCTATCCATTTGTTCAATAAATTCATCATTATTTTTAGATTGTGTCATATGGCTAATAACTTGTTCCGTTACATCAGCTACTGGCATACTATTCATAGCTTTTCTCAAAGCAAAAACGGTATCTTTTTCCTTTGGTGTTAGTAATAAATCTTCTCTTCTGGTACCAGATTTATTAATATCAATAGCAGGAAAAATTCTTCTTTCAGACAATTTTCGATCCAAATGAACTTCCATATTACCAGTTCCTTTGAATTCTTCAAAAATAACATCATCCATTCTACTTCCTGTATCAATTAATGACGTAGCTAAAATTGTTAAACTTCCTCCAAACTCAATATTTCTAGCAGCACCAAAGAATTTTTTAGGTTTGTGTAGAGAAGCTGGATCAATACCACCTGACAAAGTTCTTCCTGAAGAAGGGATAACTAAGTTATAAGCTCTTGTAAGTCTTGTAATACTATCCAATAAAATAACAACATCTTTCCCCTGTTCCACTAATCTTTTAGCACGTTCTAACACCATTTCAGCTACTTTTACATGATGTTCTGGCAATTCATCAAATGTAGAATGAATTACTTGACCTTTAATAGAACGCTTCATATCCGTTACTTCTTCAGGTCTTTCATCAATTAATAATACAATCAATTCCACTTCGGGATTGTTCTTAGCAATACTGTTAGCAACCTTTTTCATTAATGTGGTTTTTCCAACTTTAGGTTGTGCTACAATCATTCCCCTCTGCCCTTTTCCAATAGGACTCATTAAATCAATCATTCTAGTAGCATAATCATTTGATATCGTTTCTAATTTCAATCTTTCATTTGGATAGATTGGCGTTAATTCATCAAATCTTCTTCTTTTCATGGCTTTTTCTGGATGTTCTCCATTTACTTCACCAACAAAAATTAAAGATGGGAATTTCTCTCCTTCTCTAAATCTGGATATACCTTTTATAATATCTCCTGTATCTAATCGAAATCTTCTAATTTGAACCATTGATATATAGACATCTTTATCACTAGATAAGAAATTTTCTCCCCTTAAAAATCCATATCCATCTGGTAAAATATCTAATATTCCCTCTACTATTTCGTCACCATCGCTTGTTAACTTATAATCTACAATAGGTTCTCCATTAGCATCATATTGTCTTTCTGGTTTATCTGTCTCTTCTATTCTTTCTAACTCTTCCATGTTTGTTTCTGGTTGGTTGGTAATTTGTTTTAAAACGGTTATTAATTCATCTTTTTTTAATTTCGAAATATTTTTAATATTATTTTCTTTTGCTAGTTCTTTTAATTCTAGTAAAGTCATTGATTCTATGTCTAACATAAAGTCCTCCTTATTCTTTCTATTTAATTTATATTTTTATGGGAATTTTTGAAAACGAAATAATAAATAATAGTATAGTAATTATAACACAGATTTTTAAAAAAAGGAATATTTTTTCCAAAAAAAGGAATATAATTTATCATTACATTCCTCTATCTACATATACTCTTTCATTGGGATAATACATATCTAGCTTTTCTCTAGCTGTTTGTTCGATATAGTCTAATGATGTTACATCCTCTTTTTTCTTTGCTAATTCTTCTTTATATTCTTTTTGCTCTTCAATTTTAGAAGCTAATTCGTTACCATCTGCTATATACTGATTTAATGTTTTTTGTTGATTGACTAAAGTAAAAATTACATAAATAGCAATTCCTAATATCAGTAATCTTTTATATATTTTTTTGTTTTTCTTCATCTGTAATCTCTCCATTTTTCTGTGATAAATCCTTATGGATTATACATTTATATATTCTACATATTTTCGAGTTTTCCTTCTTTTATTTTCAATTTTTTACAATATTCTTCGTCTTTTTTGGCATTTTTAAAGTTTTACCTATTTTTGTCCCGAAATTTGTAAAATTTTTTCTAATATTGATAAATAGAAATGTAATTGGTTTTAAAAGTATTTTGTGTAACATTTGGTAAATCATTTTAAACGGAGTGAATAAGATTCCAAAAACCTTTTTTAACATTGTAATTATTTTTACATTAATTTTTATAATGTATGAACTTACAAATAGCATATAAATAAAAGCTCCTAGTATAATTCCTAAAAACATAAATAATCGTAATTCACCATTGTTGAATACAAAGATAGAATATAACATGATAACTCCTGCTAAAATCCAAAATAAAATGTCTTCTATATACGTTACTACATCGTTTGTGTGAAACACTTTTCTAGCAATTCTGAAAAAGTCAAATAATAGACCAATTATTATGCCGTTTACGATAAAAACAAAAAATAAATATGCTTGATTTGAAATCATTACTTGACTCCTCCCTACTCTATTTAAAAATTTTACTCATAAAAGTTCCTTTTGTTTTTTCACTTTCTTTATCGCTATAAATTAAAGAAGAAATATCTCCTTCCACAATAACTTCTGATGTATCAATACTTAATTTATTAATTCTAATATTTTCACCTTTTACGGTTAATAGTCCTAATTCTGTTTCTAAGATAACTACTTGATCATCAAAGCTTAGTACATCTAAAACACCAGATATACTTAACTTTCCTCTATTTTCTAAAATAAGATTTTGAATGACTCCTGTGCTTATGCTTTTTCTTTCCTCTATTGTCATTTTTTTGCCTCCTATTTGAAATTCTTTAAATTGCAAATTTTTCTTGCTAAATTATATATATTCACGGCTTGCCTTATTTAGAACGAAAAAAGGAAAACTTGATAAAAGTTTTCCTTTATATTGTAATTTTTTACATTTTTTATAACTTGAATTTCCTAAATATTAACTTCATTAATTAATTTCAAATGAATTTCATCTAATATTTTGTCAGATACTTGGTTTTTAAAACTAATTGAAATTTTACATTCTGATACTTCAAAATCTAACATTTCTAATTTATTTTTTTCAATAATATCTAATACTAGCTTAATATTTTGAAAGTTTCTAATAATACCATTGCCTACAATGGAAATCCTAGAAATATCTTTTTTAACAATACTTTTTATGGTATTTTCTTCAATAATATCAGATATGACCGTTCCCGGCTTATTATTGAAGGTAGATTTTGTAATAATAGGTACCTTAAACTTTTCGCCTATTTCTACACATCGATTATGAAGGACTTTAGCCCCTTCACTAGATAAAGTAAGCATTTCTTCATAAGAAAGTGCTGACAACTTTTTGGCTCCTTCTAATCGATTAGGGTCAGTTGTATAAACGCCATCTACATCAGAGAAAATATAGCAATTTTTAGCTCCTAATGCTGCTGCTATGGCTACTGCTGTTGTGTCAGAGCCTCCTCTTCCCAATGTGGTAATATCCATGTTTTCATTCATTCCTTGAAATCCTGCTATAATGACAATTTTTCTATTTTCTAATTCTTTTCTAATTCTTGCTGTATCAATACATTTGATAATGGCATTTTGATTGGTATTATTGGTATAAATTCCTGCTTGCCATCCAGTTAAAGAAATCGCTTTATATCCCATTTGATTTAATAATATGCTTAATTTGGCAGTTGACATTTGTTCCCCTGTACTAAGTAATGCATCCATTTCTCTGTCTTCTGTATCTTTTGAAAGCTCTTTTGCTTCCGAAATTAATTTGTCTGTTGTTTTTCCTTGAGCAGAAACAACTACTACAATGTTATGACCTTTTTTATATAAACCGATAATTCTTTCGGCAACTAATTTCAATTTTTCATTGTCAGCAACTGAACTACCTCCAAATTTTAATACGATTGTGTCCACCTTAATCACTCGCCTTTTGTAAAAATAATATAGAGAGCTGATTTTATTTTAAATCTACTCTCTATATTGTATGCAAGAATCTCTTTTGTGATTATAAGTTAATACTTATCATTTTAACAAATATAGAAAATAAAACTATAAAAATTAAAAAATGTTCGGTCAAACTAATTTTCACAGAACTTTTAAATTTATTTTATGGCTCCCTTTCACGTCAAGCGTGAACTATTTCCATAAAATAAATTAAAAAGTTCTAGTTCAATTATTTTCCATTCACCTTTTTTAATTTTTATAGTTTTATTTTTTATAATTTAATAAAGTGTTAGAGTTAACTTATTATAATTTCATTTTTAAAAAGCTTTCCATAAAAGCATCAATTTCGCCATCCATAACCGCTTGCACATTTCCAACTTCATAATTAGTTCTATGATCTTTTACCATTGTATAAGGACAAAAAACATAAGAACGAATTTGGCTTCCCCAAGCAATATCCATTTGAACACCTTTTAAATCTTCAATTTTTTCTTTTTGTTCTTTTTCCTTTAAATCCAATAGTTTAGATTTTAACATTTTCATTGCCGTTTCCCTATTTTGAATCTGTGAACGCTCTGATTGGCAAGCTACTACTAAATTTGTCGGTATATGTGTTATTCTGACGGCAGAGGAAGTTTTGTTAATGTGCTGCCCCCCTGCTCCGTGATGCTCGATAAGTATCAATTCTTAAATCATCTGGATTAATATCTAATTCAATGTCATCTGTAATTTCTGGTAACACTTCAAGGGAAGCAAAAGAAGTATGTCTCCTCCCTCCACTATCAAAGGGAGAAATTCGAACCAACCTATGTACTCCCATTTCTGATTTCATATAACCATAAGCATTTTCTCCTATAATTTCAAAGGTAACACTTTTTATGCCTGCTTCCTCTCCTTCTAAATAATCTAGCTCTTTTACTTCATAATTGTTTTTAGTAGCCCATCTGGTATACATTCGATATAGCATTTCAGCCCAATCTTGCGATTCGGTTCCGCCTGCTCCTGGATGTAGCGTTACAATGGCATTGTTGTTATCATATTTTCCAGATAGAAAAGTAGTAATTTCTAATTTTTCAATTTCTTTTTGTAGCTTAGTAGTGTTTTTTAAGATATCTTTTATGATTTCTTCCTCTGGTTCCAGTTCTACCAATTCTGTTAGTTCTTCTAAATTTATCATTTCATTTTCTAATCTTTTATGTTCATTAGTTTTATTTTTTATTGTTTTAATTTGTGCTAATATTTTACTCGAGTTCTTACTGTCATTCCAAAAATTTTCTTCTAGTGTTTGCTTTTCTAATTCTTCTAGCTCTTTTTTTAGTTTAACTATGTCAAAGAGATTCACCCAATTTCTGTAATTTTTCTTTTAATGTTTGAAGTATTTTACTGTTTTCTTCTAGTTCTAACATTTCTATCACTCTCCTTGTTGTTTATCATATCTTATTTTGCTTTATTTTGCAAGTATAACAAAAAAGGGTTCCCCCCGAAACCCAAGAACTCGGTTTCAGGGGGAGGAGATTAATCGGTGATACCAAATTTGTTTTTCAGAGCTTCATAAACTCTTTCGTATTCTTCTGGAATGTCAAACTTGATTATAGAAGAAATTTCCTTCTCTTCCTCAGTTTTTTGACAACTAAAGTCATCATAAATTCCTTGACAGAGTGATAAAGGTCTACCATTTCTGCAATCGTTGCGTCTTTCACAACTAACTGGAGTACCTTTTGTGATTGGTCTGGTGTTAACTTTTTGATTTTCATTGATGCTCTCCTTTTTACTTTTATTATAATTACATTTTACTACAAATCAACATAAAAGTCAAAAAAGAAGATAAATATTTTATCTTCTTTTAACTATTCTTTCCACAACAATTCTTATATTTTTTTCCTGAACCACATGGACAAGGATCATTTCTACCAACCTTTGGTTCTTCATTACGAACGGTTCTATCAATATCAGATCCTATTTTAGCTCCGCCATCTACACTATGAATAGCCTCTAAAGCAGCACCTGTAATCTTGACCGTCTCTTGTCTTTTAGCTTCCCCTTGTTGTCTAATATGCATTAATATTTTCGTTACATCAACTTTAATATCATTAATCATTTCGTCAAACATATCAAAACCTTCTAAACGATATTGAACAACAGGATCTTTTTGACCATAGGCACGTAATCCGATACCATTTTTTAGTTCATCCATACTGTCAATATGATTCATCCATTTTTCGTCAACTACCTTAAGCATAACAACCCTTTCAAGTTCTCTCATTTCCTCTTGCCCAATTTCTTGTTCTTTTTCTGCGTAGATTTCCATTGCTTTTTTCTTTAATTCTTCTGAAATAGCCTTAGAATTGGTTGCATTCTTTTTAATATCGTCTAACAGATCAATACCAAAAATATTGATTATTTCTGTATTTAAAGACTCTACATTTAATTCCGAAGTTTCTACATTAATAAACATATCAACTATATTATCTGCTACAAATTCAATCATAGAAATAATATTGTCATGGATATTTTCCCCATCTAACACTTCTCTTCTTTGTTTATAGATAATTTCTCTTTGAGCATTCATAACATCATCATATTTTAATACATTTTTACGAATGCTAAAGTTTCTACCTTCTACTTTCTTTTGTGCATTTTCTACGGCATTTGATATGATTCTTGATTCAATTGGCATGTTTTCATCAGCTCCTAAAGTATTATAAACTTTAGTAATCGCATCTCCACCAAATATTTTCATCAAGTCATCATCTAATCCAATGTAGAATTTAGACTCTCCATTGTCACCTTGACGTCCAGAACGTCCACGTAACTGATTGTCAATTCTTCTGGATTCATGTCTTTCTGTACCAATAATTTTTAAACCACCAGCTTTAATTACCTTTTCTTTTTCTTCTTTGATTTGTTCATCATATTTTTTGACTAAACTTCTAAAATCTTCTCTTGCTTTTAAAATTTCTTGGTCATCGGTTTCATAGTAAGTATCAGCTTCTTCAATCATTTCATGAGGGACTTTATTTCTTCTCATTTCTTCTTTGGCTAAGAATTCACTATTTCCTCCAAGCATAATATCGGTACCACGTCCAGCCATGTTAGTAGCAATGGTAACCGCTCCAAATTTACCTGCTTGTGCAACAATTTCTGCTTCTTTCTCATGGTATTTGGCATTTAATACTTCGTGCTTAATTCCTTCTTTTTTCAAAAGCTGACTTAATTTTTCTGATTTTTCAATGGATACGGTACCAACTAATACGGGTTGTCCTACTTCATGACTCTTTTTGATGCTTTCTACAATAGCTTTATATTTTGCATTCTCGTTTTTATAAATAACATCATTTTCATCATTACGAATCATTGGTTTATTAGTTGGAATGTCTACCACATCTAAGTTATAGATTTCTTCAAATTCGCCTTCTTCTGTCATAGCAGTACCAGTCATACCAGACAATTTGTCATACATTCTAAAAAAGTTTTGGAAAGTAATGGTAGCAAGTGTTTTGGATTCATCGGCAATTTTTACATTTTCTTTGGCTTCAATAGCTTGATGTAATCCATTGTTGTATCTTCTTCCATACATAATACGACCTGTAAATTCATCAACAATTAATACTTCCCCATCTTTTACAATGTAATCAATATCTTTTTTCATAACGCCATGTGCTCTTAATGCCTGATTAACATGATGTACTAAAGTAGAGTTTTCTAAGTCGTTAAAGTTCTCTAAACGGAAAGTTTCTTCTGCTTTTTTAATACCTTTTTGGGTTAAAGATGCTGATTTTGCTTTTAAATCAACAATGTAATCATATTTTTCATTGTCTTCAGCTTGGTTATAATCTTTGACGTCTTCTTCTACAATGACTTTTGGGGTTAATCTTTTAACAAAATCATTGGCTCTTTTATATAAGTCAGAAGATTCATTGGCTCTACCAGATATAATAAGTGGTGTACGTGCTTCATCAATTAAAATACTGTCAATTTCATCGACGATGGCATAATGTAATCCTCTTTGTACTAATTGGTTTTTATAGATAACCATATTATCTCTTAAATAGTCAAATCCAAATTCATTATTGGTACCATAGGTTACGTCAGCATTATAGGCTTCTTGTTTTTCTTGTGGTTCCATTCCTGCAATAACTAAACCAACACTTAGTCCTAAAAATTTGTATAATTTTCCCATCCATTCACTATCTCTTTTAGCTAGGTAATCATTAACGGTAATAACATGTACCCCTTTTCCTTCTAAGGCGTTTAAATATACAGGTAAAGTTGCTACTAAGGTTTTTCCTTCTCCTGTTTTCATTTCTGAAATTCTTCCTTGATGTAAAATAATTCCACCAATTAATTGTACGTCAAAGTGTCTCATTCCTAATACTCTTTTAGATGCTTCTCTAACAACCGCAAAAGCTTCTGGTAATATGTCGTCTAGTGTTTTTCCTTCTTGTAATTGTTTTTTAAATCCTTCCGTTTTTCCTCTTAATTCATTGTCACTTAATTTTGACATTTCTTCTTCTAATCCATTGATTTTTTCTACTAATGGCATAACTCTTTTTACTTCTTTTTCACTGTAAGATTTGAATATTTTGTTTAATATACTCATTCTTAATTTCCGTCCCTTCTTAACTTCATAATTTTACTTATCTACAATATCATGAAAATATGTTTTTTACAAGTATTTATGAATATTTTTCCTATTATTACATAAATTCAATTAATAGATTTATTTTTAGAAAAGAGGATTTATATGTTTATCTATAATGTTAAAATCAATGGTAGTAAAACTTTTAAAAATTTCTTTATTGGGATTGTTTTATTTGTCATTCTTATAGTTGGAATAGTAAGTTTCAAAGTTTTTCAAGGAGCCAACAATGCCACTCCCAATTCTTCTTGTTTGCCTCAAAGCAAAGTTACTAAATTATCAACTACAAACTATACTACTATATTAAAAGCAGTTCATGAAAATATTGATAATTATGTAGGCATTCAAATTAATTTTACAGGATATGTATATCGTGTTCTTGATTTAAAAGAAAATGAATTTGTGTTAGCTCGAAATATGATGATTTCTTCTGATTATCAGTCCGTTATTGTGGGTTTTTTATGTGAGTGTGAAAATGCTAAAGATTTTGAAAATGATGCTTGGGTTGAGTTGACAGGTACCATTACAAAAGGTAATTATCATGGGGATATGCCTGTTATTCAAGTAACTGAAATTAAAAGAGTAGATAAACCAAATGATGAATTTGTTTATCCTCCTGATGAAAGTTATATTCCAACCAGTGGTTTATTGTAGTCATACGAGCTATTCAAGTGCAATTGGAGCAACCTGTAAAATCTTTATTTTACAGGTTGCTTTCGCACAAAGTGTAAAAAATTATATAGGATACCTCCATTTGAAAAAAGTCGAAACTTGAAGTCACCGCCTGTTTACTTTTTCTCCCAACTATGATAAAATAATACAAATTAATTTTGGAGGTAAAACAAGTGAAAAATGAATTAATATTAATCCTAGACTTTGGAGGACAATATAATCAATTAATAGCAAGAAGAGTAAGAGAATGTAATGTATACTCAGAAGTCGTACCCTATGACATAACAATCGAAAAAATCAAAGAAAAAAATCCAAAAGGAATCATCTTCACAGGAGGACCTGCCAGTGTATATGGAGAAGAAGCCCCAAGATGTGACAAAGAAATCTTTGAACTAGGAATCCCCATACTTGGCATTTGTTATGGCATGCAACTTATGACTTATACCTTAGGTGGAAAAGTAGCAAGACCTAATAAAAGAGAATACGGAACCATAGACGTTTCTATTAACAACCCTTCCCCACTTTTAGAAGGATTTGAAAAAAGCAATAGTTTTTTAATGAGCCATACTGACTATGTAGAAACGGTTCCAGAAGGATTTAGGAACCTTGCCTCTACTCCCTCTTGTCCAAATGCTGCTATGGAAAATCCAGAAAAGAAACTATATGGAATTCAATTCCATCCAGAAGTAAACCATTCTATCAATGGAATTCAAGTTATCAAAAACTTTTTATTTAATATTTGTAATTGTACAGGCGATTGGATTATTAGCTCTTTTACACAAGAAAGTATCCAAAAATTAAAAGAAAAAATAGGAGACAAAAAAGCACTATGTGCCTTATCTGGAGGAGTTGACTCATCCGTAGCCGCTGTTTTACTTTCCAAAGCCATCGGAAAAAATCTAACTTGTATCTTTGTAGATCATGGACTTCTACGTAAAAACGAAGGAGACGAAGTAGAAGAAATATTTAGAAATCAATTTGATATTAACCTAATCAGAGTCAATGCAAAAGAAAGATTCTTAGGGAAATTAGCTGGTATTTCAGATCCAGAAACCAAAAGAAAAATAATTGGCGAAGAATTTATTCGTGTTTTTGAAGAAGAAGCCAAAAAAATTGGAACAGTTGATTTTTTAGTACAAGGAACTATTTATCCTGATGTCATCGAAAGTGGATTAGGAAAAAGCTCTGTTATCAAGAGCCATCATAATGTTGGAGGACTTCCTGATTACGTAGACTTTAAAGAAATTGTAGAACCCTTAAGAGATTTATTCAAAGATGAAGTTCGAAAAACAGGTTTAGAACTAGGAATTCCAGAGAACTTAGTATATAGACAACCTTTTCCTGGTCCAGGACTAGCCATTCGTGTAATTGGAGATATTACCGATGATAAACTAAATATCTTAAAAGATGCTGACAGTATTTTTAGAGAAGAAATTGCAAACGCTGGCCTTCATAAAAATATTAATCAATATTTTGCCGTTCTTACCAACTTAAAATCTGTTGGTGTTATGGGAGATGAAAGAACCTACGACTATACCATAGCACTTAGAGCCGTTGAAACAACAGATTTTATGACAGGTATTTGGAGCAAAATACCATATGAAATACTAGAGAAAGTATCATCACGTATTGTAAATGAAGTAAATCATGTAAATAGAATTGTCTATGACATCACCTCTAAACCACCTGCAACCATTGAATGGGAATAAATCGAGTGTCCATCTGGGACGGTTCTTTTTGGACATCGCCTTAGGGGCACTGTGCCAATCGTTCTGGGTTGTGCCACTGGGGACGGACCTTTTTGGCAAACTCTTTGTTAATGAATAATAAATAGAAAAAAATAAAAAAGTTTTTTGTTCAAGCTAATTATCATAGAACTTCTAAATTCATAATATGGCACCCTTCCATGCACGACGCATGAACTCTTTCCCTATTATGAATTAAGAAGTTCTAATTCAATTACTTTCAAGCAAAACTTTTTTATTTTTTACTATTTTTATTCTATTAATTTCAAAATTGCCAAAAAGGTCCGTCCCCAGTGGCACAACCCAGAACGATTGGCACAGTGCCCCTAAGGCGATGTCCAAAAAGAACCGTCCCAGATGGACACTCGATTTATGCTACTTTCTATCAAAAATAGTTTTAAAAACTCCTTGATCAATTAAGCTAGCAAAGATATTTTTAAAAATAATAAGCACAATTGGACCAATCAGTAATCCCATAATTCCTATTACTTTAAAACCTGTATACATGGCAATTAGTGTAAAAATTGGATGAACACCAATATTTTTACTAACTAATTTAGGTTCTAATATTTGTCTAGCAACTGACATGATAATTAATAATACAATAATGCCAATTCCTAAGTTAAGATCTCCATTGATAGCAGCAATGATAGCCCATGGTACCATAACCGTCCCTGAACCAAGTATAGGAAGAGCATCTACAAATCCTATAAATAATGCCATCAATAAAGGATATTGGATAGAAAACCCTGTAAATTGTAGAATATATAGCCCAATAAGAGAAATGATAAAAGAGACTAAAACTAACATAGCTTCTGCTTTTAAATAACCACCCAATGTTTGAATTAAATCTTTTAAATGTCTTCCTATTTTTCTGACCCACACTTTGGGAAGATGATGTTCTACCTGATCTAATATATAAATTTTGTCTACACATATAAAGTAAAGAGCAACTACTGTAATACCAATACATATAGCAATAGATGGTAAACTAGTTACTAGATTGATTAGTCCTGTTAGCGAACTTCTTAACCAATTCGATGCGGTTTCTAACAAATCACCTGTTGAATTTTGTATGACATTTAATATTTCATCTGATAAATGTATTTTGTCAAAATTAAAACTTTCCATCAATTTTTGAAATTGTATGTAAGCTTTATCAAAATAATCGTTTAACCCTTGTAATAAACTTGAAGATTCAGAAAATAACGTAATTAATACCCAACTTAAACTTCCTAAAATAATAGCAGATACGATTACAAATATAATAATAGAGCTACTTCTTCTTGTTAATTTTGTTTTTGCCATCATAAATTTAATGGCTGGTTCTATCATTAAAGATATGATAAAAGCTACTAGAAATGGCATGTAAAATAAGGATAATTTTAAGGCAATATATAACCCTAATAATAGTAATATGACATATAATATGTTTTTCAAAACCCTTGTCCAATAAGATACATCAATTATCATTTTTTCACCCTATTTTATTCTATGTAAAAGAACGGAATATTATCCGTCCTTTCAAAATTATCTATACTATTTTTATTCTGCATTTTTGTGTTCATCGCAATTACAAATACCTTCTATAGTTGTACATACTTCTTGCACGCCTAAATCTCTTTCATTTTGTGCTAAATTTCCTAATGTTAAGATTCCTACTACCTTGTTATTTTGGTCACATACTGGTAATCTTCTAATTTGATTTTGTGACATTTTACTTTGGGCATTTGTCATTTCGTCATCTTCTTTACAAGTACAAACATTACATGTCATAATATCACTTACTTGGCAAGTCTTTGCATCTTTTTCACAAGCTACGGCACGAAGTAAAATGTCTCTATCTGTTACAATTCCGCAAATACAATTATTTTCATCACAAACAGGAATACATCCTACATGTTTTTCACTCATTAATTTTGCCACTTGATCTAGTTTAGCATCTGGTTTCACACAACATACATCTTGGCACATACATTCTTTAACTTTCATACTTTTACCACCTTTCAAACTTTCTCATTATTATTTTTGACAAAATTCGAAAAATCTATTCGAGAAATAATCTTGAAAAATGGAAATTTTTTGAAAAATATTGACTTTTCATAAAAAAAGTGATATATATTTTGTTTGAGTTTTACATAGTTTTTTTGTAAGACTTCGATTGGGGAGTTATAAATCCTTTCGAAGTTTTGTGTCATGTGTTTCATGACTTAAGCCGAAGAAGGCCGTGCTTGATTTCGTTCAGTATGGTCTTTTTCGCATTTTATAGATAATATTAAGCTTGTAATCTATTAAAACTCTAATTTTAGAAATATTATTCTTCATATAAATTGAAATTGCTCATATTATACCCAACATCTCTTGGCATGATTGGTGGTCGTGGACCTGGTCCTGGTCCTCCTGGAAATGGGGGTCTCATAGGTGGTCTATGTGGTGGCATTGGTGGACGATTTCCTGGTCTACCTGGTCTTCCTAGCAATTCTCGTATTAATAAAATACGAATTAAATCTTGTAAACCTCTATTTCTAAATTGTCTATCCTCTCCTCTATTTTCTTTGGTTTTTTCTATTTTTGCAGAATTTGCAGTTGAGGTGGTTCGATTGGTATTACTACTTCCCCCCACTTCATTAGTTAAATTAATGGTAACATTTATTTCGTTATCACTTTCAATGGATAAATAAATTTCATTGGTTAGTTCATCAATTAAATCTGATGTTACTGGTTTGGTATTATCCATACAAGCTTTATTTACCATAGGATATATCACTTTATAAATTTCTGGATAGCATGCCTCTAGCTCTTCATTTTGCTGATTATTCCCATAATTTACTGGCATGGTTTGATAACTATTTTCTCTACAAGTATTATTTCCATAGTTTGGATAGCCTAAAATACTTCTTATGTAGTCTTCATATGTTTCATTATACATATAATAACCTCCTCAAATATTTTTGTATATTATATGTATAAAAGTATTTTTGGTGTCATCTTAGGGACGTTTCTTTTTGGACAATGTCCATTGGGGACGGTTCTTTTTGGACATTTTTGTCGTAACTGGGACATATCTTTACTTTCGGGAAAAAGTTTTGGGAAATTCTTTGTTGTAATAATAAAAAAATAGTAAAAAATAAAAAAGTTTTTTGTTCAAGTTAATTATCCTAGAAGTTCTAAATTCATAATATGGCTCCCTTCCATGCACAACGCATGAACACGTTTCATATTATAGATTAAAAACTTCTAATTCAATTACTTTCAAGCAAAACTTTTTTATTTTTTATATTTTATTTTCTTACTTCAAAAATCCCAAAAGATTAGTCATCAATAACAAAGATGTGTCCCAGTTACGACAAAAATGTCCAAAAAGAACCGTCCCCAATGGACATTGTCGGAAAAGAAACGTCTCCATTAAATTTGATTTACTAATTTTTTAAATTGATTTCCCCTATCAGCAAAATCCTTAAACATGTCAAAACTTGCACTAGCAGGTGAAAAAAGAACAACATTTCCTGGTTTCGCTAATTTATTAGCCAAAGTCACTGTCTCTTCTAAATTTTCACACATATGAATGGCCAAATCTTTCTTTTGATTTTCTAACTCCTCTTTTACCGCATCAAAAATCTTACCAGAAGTTTGCCCCATTAAAATTAATGCTTTTACTTTTCCTACAATCGGTTTGGCTAGTGGTGTATAATCTAATTTTTTATCATATCCACCTGCAATTAATATAATTTCTTCCTCAAAAGCATTTAAACCGGATAACGTTCTTGTAGGCGAAGAACTTGCTGAATCATTATACCATTTTACTTGATTTATTTCTTTTACAAATTCAATTCTATGTTCTACTGGTTTAAAGGCTTTTATCGCTTGCACAGCTTGTTCTGTGGTTACTAGTGTTCTCGTTGCTGCCATAGCAGTAGCAATGTTTTCTAAATTATGACTTCCTCTTAAAATGGCGTCTTCGCCATTGAAAAGATGCTTTCTGATACCATCTTCACATTCTTTTATGACTCTATCTTCTACTATAAAGCCATTGTCTAATTTTTCTGTATGACTAAAGAAAATTACTTTTCCGTTTGCTTCTTTCGCACAATTTTTTGTTATTTCATTATCATAATTTAATATTAAGATACCATCCTCATTTTGATAGCGAAATATATTTTTCTTAGCTTCGATATATTCTTCATAATCTTTGTGAATATTTAAATGATTTGGTGTTATATTAGTAATAATGGCAATATCAGGACTAATTTCCATACCCATTAATTGAAAACTACTTAATTCTAATACTACAATATCTTCTGGAGTCATTTCTGAAAGTTTGGTAAATAAGGGGGTTCCTATATTTCCTCCTAAAAAAGTACGATACCCAGATTTTTGTAAAATCTCATGAATAAGACTTGTCGTTGTTGTTTTTCCATCACTTCCTGTTACGCCAATTACTTTACAAGGACACATTTTCATTAACATTTCAATTTCAGTTGTAACAATCGCTCCTCTTTTTTCTTCTTGTTCCAATTCCGTTCTTGTTGGTAAACAACTTGGCGAACGAAAAATAATGTCAAATCCTTTTAATCTTTCTAAACATTTTTCACCAAAATTGTTTTCGAATCCATAAGAATTTATTTTGTCCATTATTTCATTCGTAATTAATTTTTTATCTCTTTCATCAAAAACGGTTACTCTTGCTTTTTTTTCGTATAGATAATCTAATAAGGGTAAGTTACTTACGCCTAATCCTATAATAGCCACTTTTCTAAATTTTATGTATTCATTAAATTCCTCTAATTTTTCATTGATAAAACTCATTTTTTCTTTTCCTTTCTCGTATTACATTGTTTATTATATTCTCTCATTGTATTTTTGTGTTACAGGAAAATTCTCCCTTTTGATAAGATTTTTATTTGAAAAATTTTCCTTTCATTCTATTCTCTTATGTTTCACATTATATAACAATTGTAAAAAAAAGACAACTTAATAAAGTATATTTTAAATTCCAATCGACCAAAATATAAATGAAACTTGATTGGAGGTGCTTTTCATGTCAAAGAAAAATAAAGAAAACAAAAATAATAACCAAAATAATAACAGAAACAATCAAAACAATAATAATAACGAAAAACAAAACAATAACAATTGTAGATAACTTATAACAGAAAAGAACCTATTGATTAGTATAGAGGCTAATTATAGGTTCTTTCTTATATTTATGTCCGCTTTTATTCTAAAATTGCCAAAAAGGTCCGTCCCCAATGGCACATACTTATTTGGTACCAAAAATGCGGTCTCCAGCATCTCCTAAACCAGGAACTATATAGCCAACTTCATTTAATTTCTCATCAATAGCAGCTGTATAGATTTGTACATCTGGATGTATTTCTTGTAGCTTTTGGATTCCTTCTGGAGCAGATAAAATACATAGAAATTTGATTTTTTCTACTCCATCTTCTTTTAACATGGTAATCGTATCGGTTGCTGAACCACCAGTAGCAAGCATTGGATCTAATACAATCACTTCTCGATTGGCTATGTCCTTTGGCATTTTGTAATAATAACGTACAGGTTTTAATGTTTCCTCATCTCGATACAATCCCACATGTCCTATTTTAGCATTTGGCATTGCTTTTAAGAGTCCATCTAGCATTCCTGTTCCTGCTCTTAAAATCGGTACAAAAGCATATTGATTTTCATCTAATTTTTTGGCTTTTGTTTTACCTATTGGTGTTTCTATTTCTACTTCTTCTAATCTAGCATCTGCCATAGCTTCATAACATAAAAAAGTTGCTATTTCTCCAATAATTTCTCTAAATTCTTTGGTTCCTGTTTTTTTATTTCTAATAATAGATAATTTGTGTTGAATTAGCGGGTTATTTAATACAATTGCTTCCATATTTTTTCCTCCTTTTATTTTTACAAATTTAACAATATTTTGATAAATATTTAAAAAGAATCTTGAATATCAAATTTAATTGGTTTTTGATCCAATAGTTCTAATTGTTTTTTTGACAAATACTTTTTATTTATAATGACATTTAAAACAAATTCATTAAAATAATTATCATTCATAATATAATATCCATTTACTTTCACTTGAGCACCTCTCGTATCCTCTATTTTCCAACGAATTGGTTTATTATCTACTAAATGAACACCGCAACAAGTCATGGCATGATCCAACCAAATGTCATTGGTATCCAAAGCTTCTTTTTTGGTTAATGGTCTAAAACCTAATTTATCTTTGTAATCATATAATCTTATATCTAACACTCCTGATTCTTTATCCCTAAATTTTTTGTGATATATTCCCATCCATACAGGGATTTTATCTTTTAGTTGCTTAATGACTAACGATTTTAAATCCTCTATTGGTAAATTTAAAAAAGTTACTTCACTATTTTGATGTACATTGCCTAAGTATTTTTTAGCATATATTTTATAAAATTCTTTATTATACATTGGCAAATTTCCTATGGATACAAAATCTTTTAAATTCAAAGTTAGAAATTGATTTCTAAAATCAATAGGATTCATATTTTTATATGATTTTATTTGGTGGTTCTTATCTTCATATTCATAATTAAAATTAAATTTAGGTTCTCCCAATATTTTTGATAATATATTATAATTTTCCTGTAAAAATGTATCTTTCACTGTTCTTAATTCTTCATTCATTTTCTTTTGTTTTTTTAATTTTAATAAATATAATACATCTTTTTTTACTTTTTCTACAAAAATTCTTTCTATTTTTTCATAATTTTCACTTTCTCTTGCATTCGGCATAACTATTTCTGGTACAATTCCATATTTATTAACAATGGCAACAAAGTATTGCCAATATCCTCCCTCCAAAACGCCAGAATTTACAAATCTTTCTTTACGAATATAATCCAATCTTGTATCTTTTAATGATATTACATGCTCATACACATTATTGGATTTTTCCAATTTATCAAAAAAAGCAATATAATTATTGGATAACTCAAATTTCATAATATCTATATTTAAATTTTGAGCAACATTATGTTTTATCATATTAATACCTGCATAAATCCAACATCTATGACTATCCTTCTGGTTATATCTCTTACTTTCTGGTAATTCTATATTAAAAACTGGCTCATTTTCTTTGATAACCTCTTGATTTAAGCAAGAAAGCTCTAATCCCTTTTTTGTAATTTCACTTTCTATAATTTTATTTGAACTATCTTTATTGTAATTTTCACTGAACTTACTTATTTGTTGTAAAGTAATTTGTTCTTTCATATCTTTACTCCTAAATTTTGTACTTTTCTCTTTTTTGATACGTTGTATGTAATAACTTTTCAGCTCGATAACTTCCTGGTTTTTCCAAAAACTCTTCATATACTTTTTTAATAACTGGGTTTTCATGTGATTTTCTAATGTTACTTTTTTCATCAATTGTATAAAGGGCATCTGCTCTTAATTTTCTCACATCTACTTCGGAACGTATTTTAGAACTCTTAATTGGCTGACCACCACCCATAACACATCCTCCTGGACATGCCATAATTTCTACAAATTGATAATCTGCTTTTCCCGATTTTATTTCTTCTAGTATTTCTTTTGCATTTGCTAATCCACTTGCAGCAACAACTTTAATTTCTTTGTTAGCAATATTTACAGTTGCCTTTTTGATACCATCCCCACCACGAACTTGATTAAAATCTATTTTTTCTAACTCTTCTCCTGTTAAAGTGTCTTGTGCTGTACGTAAGGCTGCTTCCATAACACCACCTGTTGTTCCAAAAATAGCAGCTGCTCCTGTTGCTTCTCCCATTGGAGCATCAAATTCACTTTCTTCTAATTTATTAAATTCAATATTAGCTTGTTTAATCATCCTAGAAAGTTCACGGGTAGTAATAACATTATCTACATCACAAAGTCCTTCATTTTTCATCTCAGCCCTTTGTCTTTCAAATTTTTTAGCAATACAAGGCATAACCGATACAACATAAATCTTTTTAGGATCGATTCCTTCTTTTTTGGCATAATAGGTTTTTAAAAGAGCTCCTAACATTTGATGTGGTGATTTACAAGTCGATAAATGTGGTAATAATTCTGGATAATTCATCTCTATGTATTTAACCCAACCTGGACTACAAGATGTAATCATAGGAAGATGTTCATTTTTTCCAAATCTCTCTATAAATTCATTGGCTTCTTCCATAATGGTAAAGTCTGCCCCTGTGTTCGTATCAAATACTTTATCAAATCCAAGTCTTTTTAAAGCAGTTACCATTTTACCTGTTACATTGGTTCCAATTGGCATATCAAATTCTTCTCCGAAGGGTAACTCTTACTGCTGGAGCTGTTTGTACAATAACATAAGTATCTGGATCTTTTAGTTTTATCCATACATCATCTATGGTTTCTTTTTCATGTAAAGCACCTGTTGGACAAGCTTCAATACATTGCCCACAAAAAGTACAATTAACATCATTTAGACTATGGTCTCCCACCGTTGAAATGCAAGAATCAAATCCACGATTGATACAGTCAATGGCTCCTATTTTTTGAACATTTTTGCAAGCCGCTACACATCTTCTACATAAAATACATTTGTTAAAATCTCTTACAATAGAAGGTGATACATCATCTATTTTATGTTCTGTTCTTTCACCTTCGAATTCTACTTGGGAAATATTAAATTTTGTTGCCAAAGCTTGTAATTCACAATTACCAGAACGTGTACAGGTTAAGCAGTCTTTCGCATGATTGGATATGATTAAATCTAATATCACATGCCTTGCCTCTAATACATTTTGAGTGTTGGTATGGACTACCATTCCTTCTTCTACTTTTTGAATACAAGAAGTAGCAAATCCCCTTCTTCCTTCAACTTCCACAATGCACATTCTACAATCCCCTACTTCATTGATGTCTTTCAAGAAACATAGGGTTGGTATATCAATTCTAGCTTGCTTTGCTGCTTGCAAGATGGTTGTTCCTTTTTTTACTTTTATTTCTTGGTCGTCTATGGTTAGGGTTACCAATTCTTCTTTCATGATTTTCCTCCTTTTATATGAAATCACCAATTGTTTATAATGCCATCTAACAACATAATATAATGGCTATCATTTTAAAATTAGTTTCCAATTGCTTTAAATGGACAACTTGCCAAACAAGTACCACATTTAATACATTTTTCTTGGTTAATCACTCTTTTTTCTCTGAGTTCTCCTTCGATTGCGTTTACGGGACAAGATTTTTGACATAAGCCACAACCTTTACATTTTTCTTCCCTAATTGTAATTTTAGACATTGCCTTGCATTCTAAGGCTCTACAATTTTTATCAATAGCATGTTCTTTGAATTCTTCTCTAAAATATTTTAAAGTGCTAATAACTGGATTTGGTGCACTTTGTCCTAATCCACAAATACTAGACTTTTGAATATTAGCAGCTAGTTTTTCTAATTTATAAATATCTAACTCGGTTCCTTCTCCATTACATAATTTTTCTAAGATTTCATACATTCTTTTGGTTCCAATACGACAAGGTGTACACTTACCACAGCTTTCACTTACCGTAAATTCTAAATAAAATTTAGCAAGAGATACCATACATTTTGTATCATCCATTACAATAAGCCCACCAGATCCCATCATAGAACCAATTTCTTTTAGCGATTCATAATCAATTGGTGTGTCTAAATGTTCCTTCGGAATACAACCACCAGAAGGTCCACCTGTTTGGGCAGCTTTAAAATCTCTACCATTTGGAATGCCACCACCAATATCATATACAATTTCTCTTAAAGTAGTCCCCATAGGCACTTCTACCAGTCCTATATTATTGACATTTCCACCTAAAGCGAATACTTTCGTTCCTTTTGATCCTTCTGTTCCAATGGAAGCATACCACTTACTACCTTTTAAAATAATTTGTGCAATATTGGCATAAGTTTCTACATTATTGATTAAGGTTGGTCTGCCCCATAATCCAGAATTGGCTGGATAAGGCGGTTTTACTCTTGGTTGACCACGTTTTCCTTCAATGGATTCCAATAGCGCTGTTTCCTCTCCGCACACAAAAGCTCCTGCACCTAATCTAATTTCAATATCAAAATCAAAATCGGTATCAAATATATGATTTCCCAATAATCCATATGCTCTTGCTTGTTCAATCGCTATTTGTAAACGTTTTACCGCAATGGGATATTCTGCTCTTACATAAATATACCCTTGATTGGCGCCAATACAAAAAGCTGCAATTGCCATTGCTTCTAATACAGAATGGGGATCTCCTTCTAAAATGCTTCGATCCATAAAAGCTCCAGGATCTCCTTCATCTGCATTACAAACAACATATTTTTGTTTTCCTTCTGAAGCTTTGGTCAATTCCCACTTTTTCCCTGTTGGAAAACCGGCTCCCCCTCTACCACGAATACCAGATTGTATGATTTCTTCAATAACTTCATCTTGTGTCATTTTTGTTACTACTTTTTCTAATGCTAGATATCCATCAAATGCAATATATTCATCAATTTCTTCTGGATTAATAACACCACAATTTTTAAGAGCAATTCTTTTTTGTTTTTTGTAAAAATTCAAGTCATCCAAACGATCTACTTTACTGCCATCAATATCTTTCGCTAATAACCTTTCTAGCTTATTGCCCTCTATAATATGAGTTTGAATAATCTCTTCACAATCTTCTGGTTTTACCATAGCATAAAAAGTATCTTCTGGTCTTATAATAACAATGGGTCCTTTAGCACATAAACCAAAGCATCCTGTTTTTATTACCCTTACATTTTTTATTTCTTTTTCTTTTAAGATTCTTTTAAACTCTTCTAATATTTCTGGAGATTTAGAAGAAGTACATCCTGTCCCTTGACAAACTAAAATATGTTTTTCTCTGGTATCTGCTTTTGTATTGATTCTTAAATCTAATTCTTTTCTTTTTTCTTCTCTTATTTGGTGAAGTTCTTGTATCGTTTTCACTTAACATTCCTCCCTTAATGTGCCAATGGGGACGGACCTTTTTGGCAATTTTTATTATTTCATTAATTCATCTAATACTTGATCTAATTTTTGAACAGTTGCTTTTCCATAAACTTCTCCATTTACCGTAAATACTGGCGCTAGTCCACAAGCACCAACACATCTGGTTTCTTCAATGGAAAACATACCATCTTTGGTGGTTTCTCCTGGTTTAATTTGCAATCTTTCTAATAATCGATCCATTATTTTTTGGGAACCTTTCACATAACAAGCTGTTCCCATACATACAGATATGTTATATTTTCCTTTTGGTTTTAATGAAAATCTTGAATAAAAAGTAACTACTCCATAAATTTCTGCCATAGGTATCGATAAAAATTCTGATAATTCCTTTTGAACTTCCATTGGAACATAGCCATAATGTTCTTGTATTTCATTTAACATTTGAATTAAATTATCTTTGATTGGTTTATATTCTGAAAAAAGTTGTTCTACAAATTTGTCTCTTTTATTTCCACAACAACATTGTTTTTTCTCATCTTCTCTCATCTTCACACCCGTTCCTTTCTAAGGGTTACAAATCTGGTTGGAAAAGAATTTGATATTTGGCTAGGCAAATGAGATTTTAATTTATGAAGCATACGTAGTGTACGTTGATTTAACTTAAAATCGAATAGCCACTCCGCCAAATGCTAATTATTTTTCAACCTTTTTTCCTCCCTTTCATAATATGTATTACAAATTAACTAAATTATATCAAACTCATTTTCTTTATACAATATTTTTTACAAAATTTATTCTTTTTGTCAATTTTTGTTTTTTTATTGACAATTCCGAAAAAAAATGTAAAAATATAATTACATAAAAATAAAAGGAGGATGTATTATGTATTCAAGTTATTATGGAAGTTATCCATCTAGTAGTTATGATGTAGCAGCAGCTGCTTCTACTGCTATCTTTGGAGTCTTAATGGTATATTTGGTAATTGTATTAGCCATTGCCATTGTTCAAATCATAGCTATGTGGAAAATCTTTACAAAAGCTGGTGAAAAAGGTTGGAAAGCTATTGTTCCAATTTACAATTTTGTAATCTTATTTAAGATTTCTGGTCTTTCACCATGGCTAATTTTTGTTTATTTTGCTACCATTATACCATTTATTGGATGGATCGCACCAATTGCATTAAATGCTGTTTTATCTTACAAATTAGCTAAATCTTTTGGAAAAGATGCTGGTTGGGCTGTTGGTCTTTACTTCTTAGCACCTATTTTCTATATGATTTTAGGATTTGGAAAATCTGAATACATTGGACCTGCTGGCGAAACCGCCACATTTGATGCCACTACAACTAACAATGAAACATAAAATAACTAATTTGACAACATAAAAGAAGGTTTATAAAGACCTTCTTTTTAAAAATTCTATTACTTCATTAATACTTTCTTTAGGAGTAGAAGCTCCTGCCATAATACCTACTTTTTTAATGTTTTTTTCTAATTCTAATTCTTGCCTATTTTCTTCTACGCTCTCCACTAAAACTGTATTTTCACAATTCTTTTTAGCTGTTTCATATAGCTTCTTCGTATTGGAACTATTTTTTCCTCCAATAATAATCATGGCATCTACCTTTTTTGATAGCTCTTCTGTTTCTTTTTGTCTTAATTCTGTTGTTCGACAAATCGTATTTTTTACGACAAATGTAATATCTTTTGGTAGTTCCTTTTTTAATCTTTCTTCTATCTTGTAAAATCTTTCTAAACTAAAAGTAGTCTGAGATATTAACAGTAATTTCTTTTTATTAGTTTTCTTTAAATTCTCTATTGCTTGTGAAATATCTTCTTCTTTATCAAAAATATCATAATCTTTTCCGTAATGACTTAAAGTCCCTATGTTTTCTGGATGACTTTTTGCCCCTAATAAGAATATAAAATATCCTTCTTGACTAAATTTTTCCGCTATTTTATGTACTTTTAAAACATTAGGACAAGTAAAATCTTGTATGGTAATATTCATCTCTTTCGCTATATTATAAACTTCTTTTGGGATGCCATGTGCTCGAATTAAAACGGTTCCTTTTGCTTCTTGTATGGTCTCCACACATTTTATTCCCAAATCTTCTAATTTTTTAATTACTTGTCGATTATGTACAATCTCTCCTAAACAATAAACAGAGCCTTTGGCATGATTGATTTCTCCGTGTTGCACCTTCCACTGCCCTTTCAACACCATAACAAAAACCAGCTGTTTTACCAACCATTATTTCCATCTTTAATCTAATTCCTTCCTAAAGGCGATCCCATAACATATTATTAATTTCTTGTTTTAATTCTTTCACCATATTTTCTTGTTTAATTTTTCGTATAATTTCGCCTTTCTTAAATAACAAACCTTCGCCAATTCCTCCTGCTATTCCAATGTCTGCTTCTCTTGCTTCTCCTGGTCCGATTGACAGCACATCCCATAATCGCTACTGTAATATCACCTTCTAGCGTTTGTAAAAATTCTTCTATTTCTTTTGCCATTGGAATTAAATCAATTTGTGTTCTTCCACAAGTAGGACAAGCAATTAAAGTTGGTGATTTATGATACAAATTACAATCTTTTAAAATTTCTTTTGCTACTTTAATTTCTTTTATGGGATCATCAGAAAGAGAAACACGCATAGTATCTCCTATTCCTTGTCTTAATAAAATACCCAAACCAATACTTGATTTAACAGTTCCACTAAATTCTGTTCCCGCTTCTGTAATTCCTAAATGAAGAGGACATGAAAATTCTTTTGCTGCTTGTTCATAAGCTTGAATACATAAATCTAAATTAGAAGCTTTTAAGGAAATGACATAATCATAGAAATCTAATTTCTCTAAGATTTCTATATGCCTTTTGGCACTCTCTACCATCGCTTTAGCTGTTGGTTTCCCGTCTCTATCTAACAATTCTTTTTCTAAAGAACCACTATTTACTCCAATTCGAATCGGAATATTATGCTTTTTACAACTGTCAACAACTGCTTTTACTCTTTCTTCTGAACCAATATTTCCTGGATTAATGCGAATTTTATCGCTACCCGCTTCAATTGCTTCTAAAGCAATTTGATAGTCAAAGTGAATATCAGCAACGATTGGAATATGAATTTGTTGTTTTATTGTTTGAATTGCTTTGGCATCTTCTTTATCCAAACAAGCAACTCGAATGATTTGACAACCCGCCTTTTCAAGTTCTAAAATCTGATTAACAGTTGCTTTTATATCTTTTGTTTTGGTATTACACATGGATTGGATCACAACTTTATTTTGTCCTCCCACTGCTACCTTTCCTACCATAATTTTTCTCGTTTGCGTTCTTTTCATTTTTGATTTCCTTTCACTTCTCTTATTTTTATTATGCCAAATTTGACTTGAACGAAGCTTTTGTTACGATTCAGCCTTGCTTCTCTATATTTTGTTACACCTATTGCTATTTCTTAATTCATTTCGACACTTCCTACAATATCATTGATATTTTCAATATGATATTGTTTCATATAATTTTCTATTTCCTCAACTGTATTTACACTTGTATAAGGATTTATAAAGTTACCAGCACCAATAGAAACAGCTTGTGCACCTGCCAACATGAATTCAATGGCATCTTCACCATTTACAATCCCACCCATGCCAAGAACAGGAATGTTGACTGCTTGTGCCACTTGATAAACCATACGAACCGCTACTGGTCTAATAGCTGGACCAGAAAGCCCTCCCGTATTATTAGCAAGTACGGGTTTTCTCTTATTAATATCTATTTTCATCCCTAGTAAAGTATTAATTAAAGATACACCGTCAGCTCCTGCATCTTCTACTGCTTTTGCAATAGAGGCAATATCTGTTACATTGGGTGTTAATTTTACAATTAAAGGTTTATCTAATACTTTTCTTACTTCAGAAGTTACTTGTTTAACCCCTTCATAGGTATTACCGAATGCCATACAACCTGCTTTTACATTAGGACAAGATAGGTTTAATTCTACCCCATCAATATCTAATGTGTTTAGCACTTTGCAAAGTTCTACATATTCTTCAATACTACTTCCACAGGCATTGACAATAACTGCTGTATCAAACTTTCTTAAAAAAGGTAAATCATTTTGAGCAAAATATTCTACACCTGGATTCTGTAAACCTATACTATTTAACATACCACTTGGTGTTTCATAAACTCTGGAAGGTTTATTTCCACTTCTAGGTTTCAAAGATGTTCCTTTTGTAATAATTCCACCTAATTTGCTTAAGTCAAAAAAATTACTGAATTCTCTTCCATATCCAAATGTTCCTGAGGCTACCGTTACTGGATTTTTCATCTTAATTCCTGCTAAATTAACTGCTGTATTCATTTTTTCCTCCTTTTTCTTAACATGGCATGTAAATTTTTAAAATGTACCACATTATTCTATGAATTCTTATAATTTGATTTTAAATTAGTATATTACTAGGCAAACTAATAAAAATTTTTGAGATAATACGTTTGTATATCGAAAAAATTTTTATGCAGTTTAAAGACGTAAGATGCTGATTTAAATTCAAATTTCTACATCTTTTGCAAAAAACACAGGCCCAGCCTTACAAACGTGTAAGTATTCAGGAGCATCTTTCGGACTCTTAGCCGTTTTAACAGCACAACCCAAACATACACCTAGACCACATGCCATCTTTTCTTCTAAAGAAATTTGACAAGGAATATCCTTTTCCATCGCTAATTTTTGTACCGCTTTTAACATTGGTAATGGACCACAAGCATAAATAGAATCTACCTTACCTGCTTGTATATCTTTTTCTAAATACTGAATAGCAAACCCTTTTTCCGCATAACTACCATCATCCGTTGTTAAAATAAGCTCATCTGAAGTATTCTTAAATTCTTCTTCTAATACCACAAAATCTTTGTTTCTAAACCCTAAATAAGTAGTAACCTTTTTTCCATCTGCTTTAGCACATTTTGCCAATTCATACAGTGGAAATACACCAATTCCACCACCTATAATTGCTATATTTTGGTAATTCCCATATTTGAAAGTTCCATACCCAATAGGACCAACGATATCAATCGTTTTTCCAACTTCTCTTTTGGCTAAAATTTCAGTTCCTTTTCCCTTTACTTGAAAAATAAACTCCAAAATGCCATTTTCTCTATCCAAGTTATAAATACTAATCGGTCTTCGTAAAAAAGGTTCTGTTGTTTCACTTACTCTGATTTCTATAAAATTTCCTGGTTTTGCCTCTTTTACTATCGTTGGTGCTTTTACACTAAATTTGAATATGTCTGGTTTTAACTGCTCTTTTTTTACTAATTCTGCATATACTTGCTCTGCCATACTTTTCCCTCCTTTTAAATTTGCGAATGGCTAATTGGTGCCTGTCCCAAACTAGCCATTGATTGCTTGATTAAGCTCTTCTTTCATTCTTAATGCTTCTGCTCTGGTTGCTTTTGCATAGTCTTCTTCCTTATATTCATCTTTCCATTGTTCAGATTTATAAGCACACATTAGACTTCTTGACGCATTAATAATTCCGCCTAAGCCGTTATTATCAAAACCTAATGCTATATCTTTTGCCTTTCCTCCTTGTGCGCCATAACCTGGTATTAAGAAATAAGTATGTGGTGCTAGTTTTCTAATTTGTTGTAGTTGTTCTGGATAAGTTGCTCCTACTACTGCTGCTGCACTACTATAACCATTTTCTCCTCTTAATTCTTCTCCCCATTTTTCAACTAATTCTGCTACTTGGTTGTACACTTCTTTCCCATTTTCTAATTTTAAATCTTGAAGTTCGCCAGAAGATGGATTAGAAGTTTTTACTAATACAAAAATTCCTTTGTCATATTTTTTACAATCTTCTATAAAGGGTTTGATACAATCTGTTCCCATGTATGGGTTTACGGTAACAAAATCTACATCAAAAATTGCTTCTTCTTTTTCCCCTATTGGGGTTTTCCCTAAAAAGGCATTGGAATAGCCTTGTGCGGTTGACCCAATATCTCCTCTTTTGCTGTCTGCCATTACTACCATACCTTTTTCTTTGGCATACTGACATGTTTCTTTAAATGCTTTCATTCCTGGAATTCCATACATTTCATAAAAAGCAATTTGTACTTTTACGGCTGGAATGATATCACATGTATGATTGATTAATTCTTTGTTGAATTCAAGGATGGCTTTTGAAACTCCTTCTAAATCTCCGAGAATATTTACTGGTTACACATTTTGGTAACATTTCATATCTTGGATCCAATCCTATTACGGTTGGATTATTGGTTTGTTTTATCTTTTGTATTAATTTATCGATTGCTTTCATATCTTTTCTCTCCATTCTTTTTCTTTAAATCCTACTAAAACCGTTTTATCACTAATAAATAATGGTCTTTTGATTAACATTCCATCAGAAGCTAATAATTCTATCTTTTCATCTTCTGTCATGTTTGGCAATTTTCCTTTCAATTTTAATTCTTTGTATTTTAATCCACTTGTATTGAAAAATTTTTTTATTTCCAATCCACTTTGCTTGATCCAATTTTCTAATTCTTTCTTGGTTGGTGTTTCTTCTACAATATGTCTCTCTTTAAAGGAAATTTTGTTGTTTTCGAGATATTTCTTCGCTTTTTGACAAGTAGTACATTTGGGGTACCATAGGAATAAAGGGTTCATTTCAAATTTGCTCCTTTCTTATCAATATGTATTTATTTTGAATCTAATCTATATGTACTCTTTTTATCGCTAAGGTCTTTCCTGTTTTTTCATCTATATCAAATATACATCCGTTTATCATAACTTCATTTTTGGATATAATATCTTTTACTGGTTGTAATTTGCTGCATTCTCTCCATTCGCTATTGTTACATCTATTTTTTCATTCTGTTTTAATTGCTTTAATTCTTTTTCTAATTTTTCTACTGCTTTTTCTTCTACAATATCACCAATTACTAATATTTTCATTTTTCTTTTCCTTATTAATTGATCCATTTCTAAAATAGCAAAATTTTTTTGTTGTATTAGAAATTTAAGAATTTCTAATACAACAATCTATTTGTACTACCTCTGGTAAACAATTCTTCCTCCAACAATTGTATATTGCACTCTTCCTTTTAATTCTTTTCCAATAAAAGGACTATTTTTGGCTTTGGATACAATCATTTCTTTTGTATAGATATAAGTTTCATTTGGATCGAATATGGTAATATCAGCTATTTTTCCCTCTTCAATTGTTCCTCTATCAATTTTTAATAATTGAGCAGGACGATAAGAAGTTAGTCTAACTAAATCTAAATAGGTTAAGTCTCCTGTATCAATTAAGTTCATAATTTCTGCTGATAGTGCTGTTTCAAATCCAATAATTCCATTTGGTGCAGTTGCCAGTCCTTTGTTTTTTTCCTCTTCTGTATGTGGTGCATGATCTGTAATAATAGCATCTATGGTTCCTTCTTTTAATCCTTCTATGATGGCTAATCTATCTTTTTCTTCTCTTAAGGGAGGATTCATTTTGGCATTAACACCTGATTTTATAACTTCGTCAACTGTAAATGTAAAGTAGTGTGGGCAAGTTTCACAACTAATTTTAACGCCTCTTTTTTTGGCGTCTCTTACCATGTTTTTTGTTGTTTTGGTACTAATATGACAAATATGGGCTCTTACCTCATTGGTTTCTGCAATTACTATCTCTCTAGCTGCCATAATTTCTTCGGCTTCTGGCAATACCCCATCTACGCCTAATTGTTCTGCTACTTTTCCACTGTTGATGGCTCCTGCTGCTACTGATTTTTCTTCACAGTGTGAAGCAACAAAAGTCCCTAGTTGATCGGCTTCTATGATAGCTTCTCTCATCATTTTACTGTTAACAACTGGCATGCCATCATCTGAAAAAGCAATGGCTCCTGCTTTTTTTAATTCTTCAAAGTCTACTAGCTCTTCCCCTTTTTCTCCTTTTGATACAGAGGCATAAGGAAGTACATTACATAGGTTAACTCTTTTGGCTTCTTCTATAATTTTTTGCAAAACAATAGCGCTATCTGGCGTTGGTTTTGTATTTGGCATAGGACAAATTGTAGTAAAACCACCACAAACGGCGCTCTTGCTACCTGTTTCGATTGTTTCTTTATGCTCAAATCCAGGCTCTCTTAAATGGCAGTGCATATCAATCATTCCAGGTATGATATTAAAATTAGTACAGTCTATTATTTTGTCTGCTGTTTCTGTAATTTCTTTCTCAATCTTTTTTATTTTGTCATCTTCTATTAAAATGTCTCTTTTTTCAAATGTATTGCTTTTATAGTCAATTAGCGTTCCATTTTTTAGTAGTGTTTTCATTTTTACCTCCCCAATTCTTTTTTCTTATCTTATCATCTTTTTTGACTTTTATCAATATCTTTTGACAAAAAAAATTATACTTATAACCTTCATTTGTAAAAAGTCGAAATTGAAATGACAAGAACAATTGACAAATTGTGATTTTTTATTTACAATACTCCTAGAATAAAAATTTAAGGAGGAACCATTATGTCTGATATCATGTCATATTTATTTGAAACCAAAGCCGTAAAATTTTGTGAAGAAAACAAACCATTCTTTTTAACATCTGGAACGATCTCTCCCTACTTTGTAAATACTCATTTTCTTTATGGAAATGAAAAAGAAGCGACCGAATTCTTATCTTATATTGATACCTTATTAGCAGATCGAATTCAGTTACCAAAAAAAGTATTTGATAACGTGTTAGCACAATATGAAAAAAACAGTATTTTTAAATATACGATTGACACTATGATTAAAACCATTACAGACAATGTCAATGTAGATGAAATTGATTATATCTCTGGAGGAGAAAGAAGAGATTGGTATTTTTCTAATATGATTGCCTATCTTTTAAAGAAACCACATCTTACATTATTTAAAGATATGGAAGCTTTTGTAAGTCCTTATGACTTTTCTTCCACAGAAAAAATAACAAATATAGAAGGTAAAACCGTATTGAATGCATCTGATTTAGTAACTGCTGCTTCTAATTATGTTCGTTCATGGATTCCAGCTATTAAAAACTTAAATGGTAAGCTATTATGGACTTGCTATGTTGTAGATCGAAAACAAGGCGGAACAGAAGTTTTAGAAAAAGAAGGAATTAAAACCATTCCTCTAGCATTAGTAGATAATACATTATTTGAAAAAGCTTTTGAATTAGGCATTATCAATCAAGGTCAATTAGAAATGCTAAAAGGTTTTTATCATGACCCATACGAAACAATGAGAAACTTTTTAATGAATCACCCAGAATTTATCGAAAACGCTTTAAATTCTTCTGATGAAAGAACACTAAAAAGAGCCAAAATTTTAACAGAAGATAATCTTTATCACTTATAAAAATGTGCCATTGGGGACGGACCTTTTTGGCAAAGATTCGAGTTTTATAGAATAAAAATAGTAAAAAATAAAAAAGTTTTGCTTGAAAGTAATTGAATTAGAAGTTCTTAATTCATAATAGGGAAAGTGTTCATGCGTCGTGCATGGAAGGGTGCCATATTATGAATTTAGAAGTTCTATGATAATTATCCTGAACAAAAAACTTTTTTATTTTTTACTATTTTTATCCATTAATTTTAAAATTGCCAAAAAGGTCCGTCCCCAATGGCACAATGAAATCAATGTCCAAATAGAACCGTCCCTAATGGACATTATTTTTTTATAATTTCATTACATCTAACTACGGTAACATGATCTGGAATATCTGTTAGCACTGTACTATTGGCACCTATTTTAACATAGTCCCCCACTTTTATTGGCCCCAATATTTTAGCGCCAGCTCCTACCATCACATGATTTCCAATATCTGGATGCCTTTTATATTTATCTTTTCCGGTTCCTCCCAAAGTTGCATTATGATAAATGGTACAATCATTACCTATGGTTGCTGTTTCACCTATTACAATTCCCATACCATGATCGATAAACAATCTTTTTCCTATTTTAGCACCTGGATGAATTTCAATTCCTGTAAAAAATCTTCCTATTTGTGAAACAAGTCGAGCTAGGAACAATAATTTATGACGATATAAAAAATGTCCTAATCTATGAAAAACAAGGATATGGAATCCTGGATATAAAATCATAACTTCTAATATATTCCTGGAAGCTGGATCCTTTTCTTTTATATTTTTTGCATCTTCATACAATTCTTTAAAAAATAACATACTTATCACCTCTTATATGATATGCATGCTATTTCCATTGGTTATTAACTTTCGTCTTCTAAAATTTCTTGTATATTCTCAATGTCTGTAATATTTCTTAATAATTCATTCTTTTTAAATGACTTTTTATTGTAATGTCCAACAATATGTACGGTTTCTCCTTTTTCTTCTTTATCTTCTTTTACTTGTCTCTTAATTTGTTTTATTTCTATTTTATAATTGCTTAGACATGTTTCAATTTCAGCTAAGGTTTCTTTCGTATCTTTATTTATTTTTATATCTAATTCTAATACACTAAAATGATCCAATTTGTCTGATATTTTATAGGAATAAGACAATATGATGTATACAATGAAGGTTGTTACAATACCACCTAAGTAAAAACCAGCTCCAATACTTAAACCAATACAAGTGACAGATAATAATCCAGCTGCTGTTGTTAATCCTTTTACATTAAAACCATCTCTTAAAATCGTACCTGCCCCAATAAATCCTATTCCTGATAGTAATTGTGCTGATATTCTGGATGGATCAATATCATAAATTTTTGACATATGTTCTCCACATAATACCATTAATACTGCACTAATTCCTACTAAAGCATACGTTCTAAATCCTGCTGGTTTACTCCAAGAAGAACGTTCTAGTCCTATGATTCCAGCTAGTATAAAACCTAGCGTTAGTTTGAAAATTGTTTCAAACCAAAATGAATTAAATATTTGTGATATAATTTCCATTTTTTCTCACATTCCTTCCTTAAGGCACAAATTCGGTTGGAAAAGAATTAAATTTTGGCAAGGAAAATTTCATTTAAAAGGCAAGGGCGCATACGTGGTGTATGTAACCGCGTTTTAAATGGAATTTGACGTAGCCAAAATTGTAATTATTTTTCAACCTTCTCCCTTCCTTTGTTTTTCTTATAGTCTATTAAATGCAACAGGTAAAAATTATACCACACTTTTTATTTAATTAGCAAGTAAAAATATAAAAAATTTACAATAATTTTTCTAGTTCTTTTATCTTATCACGTAATTCTGCTGCCTTTTCAAATTCCATATTGGCAGCAAACTGTAACATTTGGTCAGTTAATTCTGTTATCACATCTTCAATATTCTCGTTTTTCTCTAATTTATATTCTACACTAATATCTTCTACCGTTGTCATGGCTATATTATCACGTACTGATTTTTGAATCGTTTTTGGTGTTATTCCATTTTCTTCATTGTATTTTTCTTGGATCCCTCTTCTTCTGTTAGTTTCTGATATTGCCTTTTCCATACTGTCTGTTAATTCATCTGCATACATAATAACCGTTCCATTTGTATTTCTAGCGGCACGACCTATCGTCTGAATCAGTGATCTTTCGGAACGCAAAAATCCTTCTTTGTCGGCATCTAATATGGCTACTAAAGAAACTTCTGGTATATCTAATCCTTCCCTTAAAAGATTAATTCCTACCAATACATCAAATTCTCCGAAGTCTAAGATTTCGTATAATCTCCATTCTTTCTAATGCTTTGGTATCTGAATGAATATAATTAACCTTTATGTCTAAACTTTTCAAATATTCTGTTAAATCTTCTGCCATCTTTTTCGTTAAAGTGGTAACTAAAACTCTCTCTTTTCTTTCTATCCTAATTCGTATTTGTTCTAATAAATCATCAATTTGATTCGTAACTGGTTTTACTTGTATGTTAGGATCCAATAATCCAGTTGGTCTTATAATTTGCTCTACTACATTTTCTTGACTGTGTTCTTTTTCATAGTCAGCTGGTGTTGCACTAACAAATATGACTTGGTTTAATCGCTGTTCAAATTCTTCAAATTTTAACGGTCTATTGTCAAAAGCAGATGGTAAACGAAAGCCATAATTGATAAGTGATTCTTTTCTTGCCCTATCCCCATTATACATCGCCTTTACTTGTGGAATGGTTGCATGGGATTCATCGACTAACAATAAAAAATCATCTGGAAAATAATCAAATAAAGTATATGGTGGACTTCCTTCTTCTCTTCCACTGATATGCCTAGAATAATTTTCAATGCCAGAACAAAATCCCGTTTCTCTCATCATTTCCATATCAAAGTTGGTTCTTTCTTCAATTCTTTGTGCTTCAATTAATTTGTTTTGTGATTTGAAATATTTTACTCTTTCTTCCATTTCTTTTTCAATGGTTCCAATCGCTCTTTCCATTTTATCTTTTGTTGTTACATAATGAGAGGCTGGAGAAATTAAAATGTGTTTTCTAATGCCAATTGGTTTCCCCGTTAATGGATTAATTTCTGTGATTTTTTCAATTTCATCGCCCCAAAATTCTATTCGAACAGCTGATTCGGATTGGTCAGAGGGATAAATTTCTACAATGTCTCCTTTGGCTCTAAAAGTTCCTCTTTTAAAGTCAATTTCATTTCTCGTATATTGCATGGTTATCAATTTTTTTAAGACTTGATCTCTGGATTTGTTCATCCCTACTCGCAAAGATAACATCATTTCTTGATAGTCTACGGGATCTCCTAATCCATAAATACAGGAAACAGAAGCTACAATGATAACATCTTTTGTTTCAAATAAAGATAAGGTAGCTGAATGACGTAATTTGTCTATTTCATCATTAATCGAAGAGTCTTTTTCAATAAAGGTATCTGTTGATGGAATATAACTTTCTGGTTGGTAATAATCATAGTATGATACAAAGTACTCCACACTATTGCCGAGGGAAGAACTCTTTGAATTCGCTATAAAGTTGTCCAGCTAGTGTCTTATTATGTGCTAAAACGAGTGTGGGTTTTTGTACTTTTTCAATTATATTTGCCATTGTGAATGTTTTTCCTGAACCCGTAACTCCTAGAAGTGTCTGGAATTTCTTACCTTCCATTATTCCTTTGCTTAAATATTCTATTGCTTTTGGTTGGTCGCCTGTTGGCTTATATTCTGATACTAATTCAAACATTTTTCCTCCTTTTGCTGAGGCTGTTAAAGCTTTGCTTGTTACAGCCTCAGTATGCATGGCACTTAGTTACTGTTCGATTTTTAATTGTTACAGTAACTTATGTGGTGTTAGCTGTGACCGATAAAAATGACATCTATTAACCAAAAATTCGTGTAATATACCGAACAAATTCGTGTAATTTGTTCGCCTTTTTTCGTTTTTTCGTAAACATAAA
>CANPNZ010000001.1 GCA_947575605.1 uncultured Clostridium sp. | reverse complement strand
TTTAATCCAAACTTTTCCACCTCTTTTTATATAACGAGTCATCGCAATTCTGGCTGCTTCAATTTGATTTCCTGTAATTAAAGCTCCTGTTACAGCTTGAATTCCATATTCACCTTCTGTAACTTTATTTCCTCTTGTTGCTTTTCCTCTCATTCTACCTTTTTGTACTTTTCTATGTTTTGTTCTTTTTGGCATTAATGGCATTATTTGTCTCCTCCTTCCATTTTCTTCTCTGGAAGAACTTCTCCTTTATAAATCCAAACTTTTACTCCGATTTTTCCATATGTGGTATCTGCTTCTGCAAATCCATAATCAATATCAGCTCTTAAAGTTTGTAATGGAATATTCCCTTCTTTATAGAATTCAGTTCTAGCCATATCAGCTCCACCTAATCTTCCAGATACAGCAGTTTTGATTCCTAAAGCACCTGATTTCATAGATTTTTGCATACATTGTTTCATAGCTCTTCTGAATGAAATTCTTCTTTCTAATTGTCCTGCAATATTTTCTGCTACTAATTGAGCATCTATATCAGTATTTTTAACTTCTACAATGTTTAAATTAACATCTTTCCCAATTACTTTAGCTAATTCATTTTTTACGGTTTCTACACCTGCTCCCCCTTTACCAATAACAATTCCTGGTTTAGCAGTATGTAAGTTAACTTTGATTGCCTTTGCTGTTCTTTCAATCTCAATTTTAGAAATACCAGCAAGATATAATTTTTTCTTTAAAAATTTACGGATTTTTTGATCTTCTACTAAATAATCTGCAAAATTTTTAGAATCTGCATACCATTTAGAGTTCCAGTCTTTTATGATTCCAACTCTCACTCCTGTTGGATGTACTTTTTGTCCCATGCTTGTTTATGCCTCCTTTTCTTTTAAAACTATTGTTATATGACTTGTTCTTTTTCTAATTCTTACTGCTGAACCTTTCGCAGCAGGGCGTATTCTTTTTAATGTTGGGCCTTGATTTGCATAGATTTCAGCAACATATAAATTTTCATGTTTCATGTCATGATTGTTTTCAGCATTTGCCATAGCTGATTTTAATAATTTCTCTATTATTTCTGATGATGCTTTTGGCGTAAATTTTACGATAGCTAAAGCTTCCTCTACATTTTTTCCTCTAATTAAATCTGCTACTATTTTCACTTTTCTAGCAGAGATTCTTGCATATTTTAGAGTTGCTTTTGCTTCATTTACCATTACCGTTTCTTTCTCTTGCACTTTTTCTACCTCCTTAACTGATTTTATTTATTCGTCTTCTTATCTCCTGCATGACCTTTGAAGGTTCTTGTAGGAGCAAATTCACCTAATTTATGACCAATCATTTCTTCTGCTATATAAATTGGAACATGTTTTCTTCCATCATGTACAGCAATTGTATGACCAACCATTTGTGGATAAATTGTTGAAGCCCTAGACCATGTCTTTAATACTTGCTTATCTCCAGATTCATTCATAGCTTCTACTCTTTTTAGTAGTTCAGGTGCTACATATGGTTTTTTCTTGCTTGATCTTGACATATCAAAATGTCCTCCCTTCTTTTTTTGTTCTGTAAATCTCGTTTTACTCACTAACGACTACTTACTTTCTTCTCTTAACGATAAACTTATTAGATTGTTTCTTTTTATTTCTTGTTTTATATCCAAGAGCTGGTTTACCCCAAGGGGTCATTGGTCCAGCGTGTCCTACTGGTGCTCTACCTTCACCACCACCATGAGGGTGATCTACTGGGTTCATAACAGATCCTCTTACGGTTGGTCTGATTCCCATGTGTCTTTTTCTACCAGCTTTACCAATCTTAACATTTTCATGATCGCTATTTCCGATTACTCCAATGGTAGCTCTACAAGTTGCTAAAATTAATCTCATTTCTCCAGATGGAAGTCTTACATGGGCATATTTTCCTTCTTTTGCCATTAATTGTGCACTTTGTCCTGCTGCTTTTACTAACTTTCCACCTTGTTTTGGATTTAATTCAATGTTATGAATTAAAGTACCAACTGGAATTGAGCTGATTGGCATACAGTTTCCTGGTTTAATGTCAACGGCTTCTCCTGATATTACTTTATCTCCATCTTTTAATCCTTGTGGAGCTAAGATATATGCTTTTTCTCCATCTTCATATTGAACTAAGGCAATATTAGCACTTCTGTTTGGATCGTATTCAATCCCAATTACAGTTGCTGCCATATCATCTTTTCTTCTTTTAAAATCTATGATTCTATATTTTTGTCTGTTTCCACCACCTTGATGTCTTACTGTTATTCTTCCATATGAGTTTCTTCCTGCATTTTTCTTTTTCTTTGCTAATAAAGATTTTTCAGGAGTTTTCTTTGTGATTTCTCCAAAGTCTGAAACTGTCATATTTCTTCTGGATGGTGTATAGGGTTTAAAGTGTTTCATTCCCATTTTTTATTCTCTCCTTTACATTTATTTTCCTGGTTGTTTCCAGATATTAATTTACCTTTTCATCAAATGATTTTTCTTTTTCTGATTCCAATACTTCTAAAATTCCACAAAACATTCTATGAAAACTTTCAATTTTTTCATCCTCTAGTTGAGGCAATCGTTGAAATTCATCGCCTAATGTTCTTTCACTTTTTTCCATCAGTTCTTCTGCCATTTCAACTATCAAGTTATCTTTTGAGGACAAGGCAATTTCTTTTTCTTTTAAAGTCCTTAGTATCGTTCTAAGCTGTGGCACTTTTTCTTTTAATGTTTCTGCCATTGCTTCTATTCTTTGTCTTTTCTCAACAGCTAATGAGTTACGATAAGCCTGACAATCTTGTTGCTTTTGATAATGATAGATTTTTACATCGTCGTCATTTCCTTGATTTATTGTTTTCATTTTTATTAAGCCCCCATAAATTCATCAATACTATCTTTATATTTTTTAGAATCTTTTGTTGCTTTTCCGCCTTTGCTTAAGTAACTTGTTTCTGTTGGATTGGTATCAATTGTTACAATTGCTTTTTTCCAGTCTGAAGTCTTACCTATGTGATATCCCACTCTTTTCTTTTTACCACTTACATTCATAGTATTTACTTTTAATACTTTTACTTCAAAAAGTTTTTCAACAGCTTTTGCTATCTCAACTTTTGTTGCTTTTCTATTTACTTCAAAAGTATATTTTCCTTCTTGTAATTGGTCATTACTTTTTTCTGTAACGATTGGTGCTATAATAATATCTTCTGGTTTCATTTAAGCATACACCTCCTCTAATTTTTTAACAGTGTCTACTGATAAAATTAGATTTGTATATTTTAATAAATCAAATACATTGATGTTATTAGCTGTAATAGCTTTTACACCTTCTATGTTTCTTGCTGACATGTAAACATTTTTATTATTTTCTGGTAGAACGATTAGTGTTTTCCCTTCTACTTTTAAATCGGTTAATGCTTTTGCCATCGTTTTTGTTTTGATTTCATTTACTTCTAATTTATCTACTACTGTTAATTCCTTTTCTAATACTTTAGCACTTAAAATAGATTTGATTGCTAATCTTCTTTCTTTTTTGTTAACAGTATATCTATAAGAACGAGGCTTTGGCCCTAACGCAATACCACCTTTTATCCATTGTGGGCTTCTTGTTGAACCTTGTCTTGCTCTACCTGTTCCTTTTTGTCTCCATGGTTTTTTACCACCACCAGAAACTTCTGCTCTTGTTTTTGTACTTTGTGTACCTTGTCTTTGATTTGCTAAATAGTTTACTAATACGCTATGTACAATATTTTCATTTGGTTCGATTCCAAATATACTATCTGCTAAATCTATATCACTTACTTTTTTACCTTTTAAATCATATACGTCTACTTTTGGCATTTTGTATTTCCTCCTTCCTTCTATTTAGTAGCCTTTACAGCTGATTTTACTTTTAGGATAGCTCCTTTTGCTCCTGGAACGCTTCCTTTTACTAACATTACATTTTTATCCATATCCACTCTTACTACATCTAAGTTTTGTATGGTAATGGTAACTCTTCCCATGTGTCCTGGTAGTTTTTTACCTTTGAATACTCTACTTGGTGTTGAACATGCTCCCATAGAACCTGGTCTTCTATGATACATAGATCCATGTCCCATTGGTCCTCTGTGTTGTCCATGTCTTTTGATAACACCTTGAAATCCTTTTCCTTTTGAGGTTCCTTGTACGTCTACTTTTTCTCCTGCTTCAAAGATGTTAGCTTTTACTTCATCTCCTACTTTGTAGTTTGCTACATCTTCTAGTCTGAATTCTCTTAGATGTTTTTTGTTAGCAAGTTTTGCTTTGGCAAAATGGCCTGCCTCTGGCTTGTTTATATGTTTATCTTTTACTTCTCCATATCCTAATTGGATCGCATCATATCCATCGGTTTCTACTGTTTTTACTTGGGCTACTATGTTCCCTGCTGTTTCAATGACCGTTACTGGAATGACGTTTCCTTTTTCGTCGAAGATTTGTGTCATACCGATTTTCTTCCCGATAATTCCTTTTTTCATTTTTTCTTTCCTCCTAACTATTGGCTGAATGATAATGCTTTCGATTGCTATTGTCTTCAGCTTGGTTTTGTTGCTACATTTCTATGTAGTTTTTTAGATCCACAATGTCGCCTTGCTCCATTGCGTAAGTTTAAGGATTATTTACCTTAATCTTTTATAATGTTCACAATGTCACTTCGTTCCATTGCGTAAGTTGTAAGTAAGACTCAAATCTCACTTCGTTCGTTTTCGTTAACTTACAACTTAATTTCTATATCTACACCAGCTGGTAATTCTAATTTCATTAGACTGTCAACTGTTTTTTGTGTTGGATATAAAATGTCAATTACTCTTTTATGCGTTCTCATTTCAAATTGCTCTCTTGAGTCTTTGTATTTGTGTGGAGAACGTAAAATTGTTACTACTTCTTTTTGTGTTGGTAATGGAATAGGACCTGAAACCTTTGCTCCTGTTTTTTTAGCAGTATCTACTATTTTTTCAGCAGACTGATCTAAAACTACATGGTCATATGCTTTTAGTCTTATTCTGATTTTCTCACTTGTTGCTACTGTGTTTGCCATTGTAATTTTCCCTCCTTCTAATTTAGTGTCTACAATCTCGCTTTGCTCCATTGCGTAAGTGTTCTGTACTTGCGTTGCCTCGCACAGCTAACTTAAATGTGTACAATTTTGCTTTACTCAATTGTATCGTTACTTTGGCAAGTTAAAACGTACTCTGGTGTTTCGAATATCACCTTTATAAAAACCCAAAATACGCATGATAATTTTGGGATAAGTACATTTCTTACCGCCTGGTCTTTGCCATAACATACTCCACCAAAGTTCCCTCCATTCCCACATTTCCGTAAGAATGTAGCCACATTTGGCTTCAACGCTTTTTTATTCATGCCTATTTATTATACAACGCTTGCCTCCGTATGTCAACACATTTTTACAAATTTGTAATATTTTGTATAAAGTGTATGCTTATTCATTTTAAATTTTATTTTAAACAAAAAAATTGAACGGTAATATTTTTTTCCTTTTGTCAAACTTTCCTAAAATGTAAAAACCTAACTATTATAAAAATAGCTAGGTTTTGTTTTATTCTTCTTCCATAATTTTGTCGATTGAATCCTTTCTCATTTCTCGAATCAAATTACAACTATGATTCAATTTTTCTTGTTCATATTCATTCAAATTTAATTCCATTACATCTCTGACACCACTTCGATTAATAATTGCTGGAACACCAATATAAATATCATTTTGTCCATATTGATTTTCTAAATAAGTAGAAACCGTCAAAATAGAATTCTCATCATTTATGATAGCTTTTACCACTCGTTCCAATGCCATTCCAATACCATAGTAAGTAGCTTTTTTCTTATTGATAATTTCGTAGGCTGCATTCACTACTCCTTCATGAATCTTTTTCAAATCTTCCATTGGATGGCCTCCATCTTTCATCACATCTTTTACTTTTTTACAACCAACATACGCATGATCCCATGTAACAAAAGAAGAATCTCCATGTTCTCCCATAATGTACGCATGAATATTTTTACTAGAAACCTTCAAATAATCTGCCATTAAATAGCGAAGTCTTGCTGTATCTAAAACCGTTCCAGATCCAATTACCCTATTTCTTGGCAATCCTGATACTTTCCAAACCACATATGCCATTAAATCTACTGGATTACTTGCCACTACAATAACCCCATCAAAACCACTTTGCATAATTGATTTCGTAATTTGTTTCATAATTTTGGTATTCACTTCTGCTAATTCTAATCGTGTTTGTCCTGGTTTTTGTGCTACTCCTGCTGTTATTACCACCACTTGTGCATCTTTACAATCTGCATAATCACCTGCTTTAATAATCATCTTTTGTGGTGCATAAGGTAATCCATGTGATAAGTCCATCTCTTCTCCAACTGTTTTGTCCTTATCAATATCAATTAAAATAAGTTCTTCTATTCCTCCTCTATTTAACATGGCATATGCCATACTCATTCCTACAAATCCTGTTCCCACTAAAACCACTTTTCTTTTTTTCATGTTACCTCTCCTCCTCATTTTTATCCTTTATTTTCTCGCCAATATATTCATTTGCCATTTTCTTAATCTTCGTCATTTCTTCTTTTGTTTCTGGCAATTGATAATGAAATCGATCAATTATTTGGTTAATATAATTATTTCGCTTTACCACTTGAATACTATATAAAAAATTCATATCAAAAACAAAAGATGTAAATCTTAAAATTTCGTCGGTTCTACTTACCTTATTTCGATTGTCAGCTAATTTATGTTGATAAAAATCTTGTAACATTCTTTCCGATAAGGTTCCACACTCTATTTCTCGGATATCTTCTGGCTTTTGCCAATAAACAGCAATTGCCTCATACATAAGATCTATTTTATCTGCGTCTTTGATAATTTTACAAAATAATTCTTTTTCTTTTGTTAATCCTTCGCTTAACTCATATCTATTATGCTCATATACAGCCGTATATATAACATCATCGTATTCATTTTTTAAAATATATCTTCTAATATTATTATCTTTTTTAAGGATTTCTACTCCCGCTTCCCCATGATTAAATTTCTTTACTACATCCAAATTTAGATTTTGGTTAACTATTTGGTATTGCTTAAATCTGCCTATGTCATGTAATAGTCCTATCAATTCGGCTAATTGTATTTGCTCTTGTGTTAATTTTAATTCTGTTGCTATTTCTTTACTAATTTTAGCTACTCTCATAATATGCTCTAATTTCTTCGGGGCTCGTGGATTTTGAATATTTTGTTCTTTTACATATGTTTTTAATTCTTGTTTCGCTTTTTCTATCTCTATCATTTCATTGATTTCTCCTAATCCTAAATATTTCATCTAGCTTGTTATCGTATTAACCATAATTTATTATACCACCATTTTTACAATTTTCAATATTTCATTTTACATTCCTCCTAAATTATGATATAATCACAAAAAATGAAACAAAGTAAGGAGTGCTATTGCCTATGAATGCAAACTCAGATAATACTACTACTTTGGCTGAAAATAAGGTATTAATCTTATATATATTAAATCTTATCAATGGAGAATTTAGACAAGATGATTTGTTTAAAATTATTACTTCCATAAATGATGTAAATTATTTTTATTTTAAACAAGTCTTAAATGATTTAATTGATTCCAATTTAGTAGGTACTTATACAAAAGATAATGAATCAGTCATCAAAATCACTTCTGAAGGAAAAAATGCCTATCTTCTTACCAAAGATGTACTACCAGGCATTATGAAATTAAAAGCAGATCATATTTTCGCTAAGGAATTTCCTACCATAGAAGAAGAATCTTCTGTTATTGCTGAATTCTTCCCTAAAAGCGAAAATGAATATACGATTAAATGTAAAATTGTTGAAAATAATGAAACTATTTTTGAAGTAAAAACTTTTGCTGGCTCTCGTGATCGAGCTAAACGTATTGTGGATCATTGGAAACAAAATGCTACTTCTATTTATCCTCAAATTTTGAATTTATTGTTGCAAGATAATAACTCATCTGATAAAGATACTTAATACATAAAATACAGAATTACTTTTTAAGAAATTCTGTATTTTTCAACTTTTTAAATTTTGTATTTCTCTCCTTTTAAAATATCAAACCCAATATAGCCATTAGAAAAACCTTAACCATAATTTCCATAAAGAAAGCATAATTGATACACTTAATACCTACTCTGTTAATGTTCTCAAAACCAGCCACTAGCTTTTCTATTTCACTAGGAGAAGAAATCTTCTTTTCCTCCATATATTCTTTGGCTAAATATTTTGCTTTTATCATGGCATCATTTTCAAGAAAAACTCTTATTGTATAATAGACCATACTCAAAATTAAAAAAATAACTAAAAACATCATTCTGTAAGGTAATACTTTAAAAATCATCAAACCACAAATAGTAATAAAATAAATAAAATAGATATTAGAAAAAATAAAATTAAACAATAACATTTTTTTACTTTGAATTGAATGCAAACATTCATGAGCTATTGTTTGTATTCTAGTATAGCTTTTTTGGATATTAGCAATTAAAATCTTATTGGTTATAGCTATGTATAGACTTGCCGCTGCTCCCTCATTTTCTTCTATTTCAACTGTTTCATTCCCCAGTTTTTTAAGGTATTCTTTACACATTTCTATATTGCTTGGATAAGCTTTGGCTAATTCATCTAATTCTTTATCTTCTCCTATGTGTTTCAATTGCTTTTTGTTATAATCAAAAACATATCTTAAAACTATGATAGCTATTATACTTATAATTCCTATTATAATAAATTCCATTTTCTTCTCCTTTTTGGCATTTTAAAAGTTGATAATTAAAATATCAATCGTTCGCATAAGTTACTATGTTTCTAATTCCTGATATTATTAAGTTATCAACTTTTACAATCCCAATATTTATTGTATTACATCTCTAATTGCTTCGCCAATTATCTTATTGACATCTGCAATCACAATATTAAACTTGGTCTCTGCTTCAAAAAATTTCTTGGCATCATCAATTTCTACTAATTCAGCATACAAATCCTGCATTTCTTTATATTTTGCTTCGTCTTGCTTTCCCGTTTGCATAACAGCTAACTGTGTTTCATATCTCTTTTGTTCAAATTGAGCCATTTTTTCTTTTAAAGCTGTATTTAAATTTAAAGCTTGTTTTGCCATCTTGTAATTCACATATTCTTCCGATTGCTTGATTTCTTGTGCTAATTGATTTGCTGTATCATATATATTCATTTTTATCTCCTTCTTTCTTAGGCTTGCGACTGTGCCACTGGGGAAGGGCAAATTTTGGAGAAGATCCAAAAAATTGACTGCCCCATGGGCACCTCGCAAAAATTATATTTAACGATTGTGTGAAAGGGTCCGTCCCCAGTGGCACAGTCGCAAGATTCTAGTTCCCTTCTGGTGCAACGGCTGGTGCTGGCTCTTCTAAAACCACATTACTATTGACTGGACAAATATTAACAAAGGTATTACCATCATTTACTTTAATTTCATTTCCTGCTAAATCTTGATAAGTAGTTTGCTCATCTCTTGCATTTTTAATGCATTTTATCTTGATTGCTTTTCCATTTGTAATATAATAGCCATCAAAAGTTCCGATATTTTTGATTCCTTGTCTTCCTTTATTTTCAGAATCAGTCAAGGTATAATTATCACAGAAAGTTATGATAATATTTTTAGTGGTAATGGTTTCTTTGGTATCCCAATCGGTTTGTTCTTTGCCTCTCGCATATCTTTTATATACTTTATCTTCTTCATCATAAACATATTTTACGGTTTGTAATTGAGAGTGTGGAATGGTTACACTAATTGCTCCTTGCCCTTCTTCTAAGGTTACCTCATCTGTTACATAATTTAATACACTATCTTTATCAGATGTCATTCTGAATTTTTTATTTTTAGCAGAGTCTAGTAATTTAGCCATACTGGTTACTGCATTATGTGGTGCTGCTTTGTCTTTTACTCTTTTAAAAGTAGTTCCATCTTCTGCAATTCCGTCTATTTCATTGATACTATATTTTCTAATATCACTATCTGCTTGTGGACTTTCTCCAAAATGTGCATAAATCGCATCATTTTCCATCGCATAATCTAGGAAATAATGTCTTGCACTTCTTACTGGTCCAATTTTTTCAGCATCGGTTCCTTTAAATAATGCCATTAATCTAGTTTCTCCACCTTCTACCACGATTTCATAAACCATGTAAGCTTTTTGTAATCCCGCTTGTGGCCAAGCATCACTATGATTATCAATCATGATAGCAATTGGCCTATCATTTCCTTTAAAAATTTGTACTGTTTTCTCTTCTTTCACTGGTTCTGGTATATTTTCTCCTACTGAGGTCTCTTGATTGTTCTTATCTTTTACAATATTGTAAGCTAATACCCCTCCTGCTACTATAATAAAAACCACTAGAGCTATGATTAATATTTTGGTTCCATTTTTCTTTTTTTTACTTCTTTTACCATTGTTTCTCATATGCACTTTTCCCTCCTATTTTCGATTTATCTTTAAATCGTTTAATACTTTTTCTTCTTTAGGTCTCATTTCTATCTTGTCCGCCTCTTTTATATGGTCATATCCCATTAGATGATAAAAACCATGTACTATCATGTAGCTTAATTCTCTTTCAAAACTATGCTGATATTCCGCAGCTTGTTCTTCTACTTTTTCAATGGAAATAATGATGTCTCCTAACATATCTTCATGAGTAAATTCATTTTGACTTAATTTTTGTGCTAACTCGTCCTTCTCAAATATGGGAAAAGAAAGTACATCAGTTGCTTTATCAATTCCTCTATACTCTTTGTTAATTTTTTGTATATTTTGTGGTGTTGTTAATGTAACAGTAATACATAACTTCGAATGGTTGAGTCCTTCTTCTTTAAAACACTGCATTAATACTTTCTTTACAATTTGTTCATATTCCTTTTTTTCTTCTATTCCTTGATATAATATCTCATACATATTATGCTACTTCCTTAACTTTTATGTATTTCCCTTCTGATTTAAAGGAACTTTTGACTTGTCTCATAGCTCCATAGTCTACTAATTTTCTTTTATAATAAGTAGCTATTTTAGAATAATCTATTTTTCCTTCTTTTAATTTTTTCATGTCATCTTTGATAAATAGAATTTCTTTTTGTTTCACATATTCAATAAAATCGATTTCTTTTAATTTGGCAATCTCTTTGTAACGATTCCAAAATACTTTGTAGGCATCTTTTTCTTTTTGTGTATCCCAATATACCTTGGTTGATAATAATTTGATGTTATAGTCCTCGATTAAATTGATTAACATAGAATAAGCTCTTTCTCTTTTGGCTGCCATTTTTGTGTCTTGTACTAATATTCTAGCATCTTTTAATAATTTCTCGTAACATTGCTCTGCTACTATTAATGGCAAACTATGCGTGAATAACTTTCTACTAATCCCTAATAAAATCATATTTTTTTCTATGGTATCTTTGGTGTCTAATTTTCCTACTTCATAAGATTGATATTTTTCATATTCTGCTACCACATCTTTTATACTTTCCTCTTGGTTAGCTTCTATTTTTATAGATAAGATGTTTTGTATATATTCTTCTAAGGTATAAAAGATTTTAGTGTAAATCCATTCTTTGGAAGAATCATAGCTATTCGTATTATCTGCTACTTTAATGGAATAATTTTTTAAGATGGCTTTATATAGTAAGTCCATTTTGGCAATATAAAATTGGTTGTATTTTTCTTTTAATTTTTCTTTGCTGTCTACTTTAATTCCTTGATAATCTAATTCAATTAGATATTTTTGTTTTCTATATTTGTATTCAATATATTCACTTTCTTTTAAACTGGTTACTTCATAATAACGAGATAGTGCATTTTTTTCAAATTCAGAAGCTGTGTTGTTTTTTACTTTTTTGTAAATGGAATCCATTACGTATTTGTCTAATGCTCCTAAATAAGCTTCATAAGCTGCATCGTATTTTTTTTCCATTTCTTCATTGTCATAGTTGCCACTGTCTGATGTATAGGTTTCAAAAGCTTTTAACATGCTGTTTCTTTTGATGGAAATTAACATTCCATTAATTCCTATTCTGGTTGGTATTAATATTCTTGTTAATGTACTTGTTACTTTATTGAAAAATGTTTTGTCTGCTCCTGTTATTCTAAGGCTTCTTTCTTCCATTTATAATTCTCTTCCTTCCTAAAACACGATTTTTTCATTCGTCCCTATATTTTCTAAAACTTCATATGTAACATAAACATCAATACTGCTATCTTTCTCATACGTATTAACATTCTTGCCCACAATTGATTCTTTATTCTCAATTTCTTCGTCTAATTCTTCTTCTAATTGTTGTATCCCTAGTTGTTTTGCTTCTTCTATTTCATATGTTTTTTGTATTTCTTCCACTTCTTTATGGGTTGTTTTTAGAATCGAAATTGGTAAATAAAAGTCTGAAAATAATCTCATTTTGTTTTCCGTTTCTATTGTATCATAAATTTCAAATTTTGAAACCCCTTTATGCAAATTTATTTTAAAATTATTAAATTTTATAGCATATTTTTCTTCTTGATTCCCTGTTTCTTCTCTTTCCGTAACATTGTACGGAATATTTTTATACTTCGTATGCCATACTTTTGCTTGCACTTCTCCTTTGGCATGCACGTATCGAATTCCTGTATACTTTCCTTCCATCCATCCATTAATTAGCGTATCTCCTATATTAATGGTATCTCCTACTTGCACATTTGCGGTTCCTGTTTGTGCATTAATTTTAGTTATCATTCCTACTTTATCAGAAACAATACTACAATATTCGTTATCATCTATAATATCAGGCTTAGCATCAGCTTTCACCACTTTTACAATAGCATTCGTTCCTTTTAATTCAATCCCTATCCAAGCAATATCTTCTCTTTGTAATCTAATCTTATTAATAATTTCTTTTGTATTAATTTTACTTTTCCATTCTCCTATTTTTAATCCTGCTTCTTTTATATCTTTTTCTATATTTTCTAATTTCTGCCCATTTTCTTCTTTAATATCCACATTCCATACAAAATTTGAGGATAACATAGTTAAAATTATCATAATGAATAATAAGACAAAAAATATCTTTCTTTTTTTATAACGATGTAACAAAAAAGGAAGTCCTCTTTTTGTATTTATTTTAATCTTACATTTTGTCTTTCTGGCTATTTTACAGACTTCTTTAAAATCGTGAATTCCTACTCTAAAATTTAATTCCACATCTTTTTTTCTTTTTAAATGCCATATATCAATTTTATTACTTCGGCACATATTAATAAATCTTTCAATATAATAGCCTTCTATGGTAAGTCCTAAATAGCCAATCACATAACTAATCAATATCTTTATTATCATTTTACTCAAGAGTCCTTTCCCTGTACTTTTAATCTACTGTTCTTTCAATATCCATACTTTCAATCTTTCCCGTCACTTTAATATCATCATTTGTCATATTTTCAAGATTCAGATTGAATCCATTAATGTTAATAATGCCACTATGGGTATTAATTCTGACAAAGAATTCTTCATACTCCAATATGCCTTTAAAATTTTCAATAATCATTTCGTCAAATCCTGTTATGATTATTTTAGGAATGTCAGAACAAACCTCTTTTGGCATTTCTAATATTTTATCTAGTTTGTTATAATTTCTTTTCTTCATAAGCTTCCTTTCTGGCAGATTGAGTGTCCATTGGGGACGGTTCTTTTTGGGCAAGATGTCCATCAGGGACGGTTCTGTTTGGACATTGACAGCCAAAACAATTATTAAGAATTAATTTTCCAAAGCAATGTCCAAACAGAACCGTCCCTGATGGACATCTTGCCCAAAAAGAACCGTCCCCAATGGACACTCAATCGTTTCTACTCAAATTCATCTAACGATTTAAATTCATATCCCATATTTTTAGCTTCTTTGATAACAGCGTCTAAAACATTGGTATTGGTTTTTGAATTCCCATGTAATAACATAATTTCTCCATTGTGTAAATTATCTAGTATTTTCTTTTTAGCGTCTGATTCCTCTGGTTGTTTGTCTTCGTTCCAATCTTCATAAGCAAATGACCACATAACAGTTTGATAGCCTAATTGATTAGTTACTTGTAATGTTTTCTCACTATATTCTCCTTTCGGTGGTCTAATATACTTCATTTCATAATTGAATTTTTCATTGATTACTTGATGTAATTCCATTACTTCTTTTTGAATTTGTTCTTCGTTTAATTCTGGCATACTTTTATGGTTAACAGTATGATTTCCTACAATATGCCCTTCGTCTATCATTTGCTTTACTAAGTCTGGCTGGCTATTTACATAGTGTGCTGTGATAAAAAATGTTGCTTTTACTTGATTCTCTTTTAAGGTATTTAGTAACTGTGGCGTATATCCTGCTTCATACCCTTCGTCAAAGGTTAAATAGATTGCTTTCTTTTCTTTATTTCCTAAACAGATTCCTTTATTTTCTTCCAATACTTTTTTATTTTTACTTCCTACGTCTGGTTGCTCATGATTATCATTTCTTTTGATCCCCCATCCTATTTTTTGATTACTTATGGTACTAGCATTGGTTGTTATTTTTTCCTCTTCTGTGTTCATTGAAATAATACTTAAGGAAAATATAGCAATGACTAAAATTCCTATTATTCCATATTTTATTTTTTTCATAACCTTCCTCCAAATTGTTTTACTATTACATATATATTAAAAAATTAAAAAGATATGAAAAAAGATTTTCTTTTCTCATATCTCTACTTTTACTAATTTATTTTATATTGTTATACACTTCTTTTAAAATTTCATATCGTTTTTCTATCACTATCCTATAAAAATTTTTCCTTACTTTAGACATACCTTCTACATTTTCTATAAAACTATTTATTTCATCTATATTAATATTTAAAAATAATCTTTTAATGGCCTGATTGCATTCTTCCTTTTTCATTTGTCTTATATATGTCATATAATTAATCTTTTTTCCGTTTTCTTTTAAACAAGAATAACAATTCATTACTAAATTTTTTAATTCTATTTCACTTATTTCCTCAATTTCTTTATCTTCAAGCATTGGATTGAAAGCTGAACCACAATCATAGATAGGAGAAAACTTTACTTTTCCCGTTTTTTTATTTAATAGGAATCCCCAATTCCCATTATGTCTATCTGTATTTCCAATCAAACTATCAATAACAAACATATCCCAAAATTTTTGTTTTGTTTGTTCTGTATTTATCATTTTGCTTTCTTCTATTACTTCCATAATATCATTTAAATCTGTTTCTATTTTTTTATCTGGATTTGTACTTAATACTAAGTTTTCAAATTCATATAATATATTATCATTGTCTGTAAAATCTTCACAAGCACACACTATTTTTTCTTTTCCTTTATATTCATATTTTCCTAAAATCGTATTTTGTACGTCTAAACCAACTATTTTGAATACATTGCTTCCTATATATTCAGAAAATGCATTATTAATATAGGATATATTTCTATTTTTTTCTCTGATTGGATCTGGAAACTTTACTAAATATTTTTTGTTATTGTATATTAATGTTTTCTTTTTTTCTGAACCTTTATAATTATTAAATTCTTCTATGGCATTCGTAAAATCTATCATTGTCTTTCCTCCATCTTCTATTAACTGATTATTAGTATAGCATAGATTATTTAAATTTACTATATTTTAACCAATTTAAGTTTCGTTTTTTTAAGCAAAAAACAAACATACCCTACCTATTTTTTCTATATAAAGGTTAATTGCTCTTCTTTTTTTATTTCTTTTTTATATGCCTTTACTATATCACTCATTTTATAAAATAGTCCATATTTTTGACACTCGTCTTTAATTATGTTTTTTAAGTTCCTATTTAATGGATAACAAAAATAGTCATTTCCATAAGTTTTAATATACTTTTCTTTTATCTTAGGAAAAGTCTTATCTAATTGTTCATAAAAATATTCTCTTTGATTTTCTCTTAAGGTAACACCTCCCATTGAAAAAACAAACTTTGCTCCGTTTTCGTAAGATAATCTTATTACGTTTCTAATATTCTCTTCTGAATCTGTTATAAATGGAATAATTGGTGTTAATAATGTCCCAACAAATAATCCCTCTTTTGATAATTGTTTCATTGCTTTTAGTCTTTCTGAAGAGACACATACTCCCGGTTCTATTTTTCTTGATAAACTATCATCTGCTGATGTAATTGTAAATTTAAGTATTATATCTGCTTTTTTGTCTATTTCCTTAAATATATCTACATCTCTAACAATTAAATTACTTTTTGTTTCTATTGATACTCCAAAATTATAGGATGAAATCAGTTTCAATGCTTGTCTTGTTATTTCATACTGTTTTTCAAAAGGATTATAAGTATCTGACATTGCTCCTATTCCTATTACACCTTTTCTCCTTTTTGATTTTAGTTCTCGATTTAATATTTCTATTTCATCTTTTTTTGCTCTTACTCTATCAAAATTTTCTACTTGATAGCAGTTACTTCTACTATCACAATAAATACATTTGTGGCAACACCCTTTGTATAGATTCATATTATAATCAATTCCAAACCATTCTTCTCCATATGTTGCTCTTTGAAGTATTGTTTTTGCTTCTATAAATTCCATAATTATTCCTTTTTTCTTATTGGATGTCTTATCACTGTTTTTAATTTATTTACATCACATCTTCTTGGATCACTTAGATAAATTTCGTGATGAAAACGAGTATCAGAAATATCTACTTCATATCCATTTTCTATCATATATTCGTGCATCAAATTTATGGTATCTGGCTCATCATCATAGGAACCTATGTGCATACATTGAACACAAATTCCTTCATCATAACTTAAAAATTCCACTTTTGAAAAATCTGTTTTTTTCTTGTTTGTTGCTTCCTTTATAGCCCACTCAAAATCTTCTTTTGTTACAAAGTCTGGTAATCTAATAATAGAGATAAAATTCATTTGGTCTTTATTGTTATAATCAATGCCATCCTTTCTTCCATCTTGCCACCAAAATCCTTCAAGTGGTGGAACAACATATTCAAAATAACCATCTATTTTATATGTGCCTTTATAACTCATTTTTATAGTAAAAGCAATTGCATATAAGAGTCCTATTGAATCTTTATATTCACCATTTTCATCATTTGGATTTCCTTTTCCTCTAACTGCTATATAATTTATTTTAGGAATTTTCACAATACTAGGTTTATTCTTTGGCCTATAAAATTCCCTATATTCTTTTTTATAATCAAAAGCCATTTTACTTTTTCCTTTCTAGTCATCTAATGCAATATAAATATGAATCTCTTGTTTTTGCATATCCTCTGAATTGTTTTGATATTCTTCAAAATCACAAGTATATTTTCTTTTTAAATCCATATTCCATATTTCTTGCCAAGCTTGTCCTACTGAATTTTGCACATCTCCTATTAGGATAAATTTAGCATATTTTCCTTTTGGAATTACAATACTTTCTATTTCTTCCTTCTTTTCTACTTCCTTACTAACTTCTGCTCCTGCTATAAATGTATAAGGTTTTGTATAATCCCCCTCATATTGTGTATATAATCCTATTGTTTTATGATTTACCTTATTTTCGATTTTCTCATAAATTCCGTTAGCAAATAACTTTTGCCAAGTGAATCCTATGTCTTGCATAGCCTTTCCCTCTTGATTGGTTGTTTTAATTTTTATTCCTACAACAACCTTTTCTTCTAATTCTACTACTTCATATTTCATAATATCTACCTCCTAAAAGAAGCATATCATATTTAACTTGACAACTGTATGTCATATTATAAATAATTTTTTAAAGTTTTTTGTAATTTATCTTTTATGATGTTTTTTGCATAACCAGGATTTAAAACTTTTGCATATTCTCCAAAAGATAAAATATAGCCATATACCCATTCATTCTCTGGACATTCTATTTTTACCATAAAATTTCCATCTTCCTTTTTCGTTATTTGATTCCTTTCAAATTCATCATATACTCTATAAGCCATATTTTGGCTTATCTCTAATTCAAGTTGTATCATTTTTAAAGGATATTTCTCTTCGTTTTCTTCTTTGGGAAGTTCTCTTTCAAAATGTTCTTCTAATGTTTTACATTCTTTTACTCTTGCCATTTTAAATATTCTATAATCTTGTTTGTTTCTACAATAACTTATTAAATACCAAGCTTTATCTTTAAACCATATTTGTAATGGTTCTACCATCCTTTTACTCTCTTCTCCCTTAGCATTATAATAGATAAATTGAATTACTTGCTTATTTAAAATAGCAGATTTAATTGTGTCAAATTGTTCTTCTTGCTCATTACCTTCTCCCCAATGAGAAAAGTCAATTTTAATCCAATCATTTACTTTTTTATTAAATAATGTACTTAACTTTTCTAAAATATTTTTTTCATCTTGCCCTCTTACTTTCTTCATTCCTTGCAATGCAAATAAAATCTGATTCTGCTCTTCTTCAGAAAGAATGGTTTTATTTAATATATATTCATCTAAAATTCCAATTCCTCCTTCTTTTCCCTTGCTTGCATAAATTGGTATATTGGCACTACTTAATGTTTCTATATCTCTATATATGGTTCTTGTCGATACTTCAAATTTTTCGGCTAACTCCTTTGCTGTCACTTTCTTCTTTTGTATCAAAATGTATATTATTTCAAATAATCGATTATTTACTTGCATGATTTCCTCCTATAATTATTATAACACATAAATATGACATCTGTTTGTCCTATTCAAAAAAAGAAGATACTAATTGCTTAATATCTTCAACTTACATTTTATCTATTTGATTTCTATGAATTTATCTAAACAAATTTTTATAATTAATGCCTCTCAATATCATTTTGTATATTGGATGGCAAAGAAACTTCAGGTAATTGAGATAATCTTCACCATCCATTTTATTAATATATTCAGCAATATCTCTTTGTTCTTCCATTGTAGAAGCTGTGTATATAACAATTCCTTCTTTTAATCTAAAATAGTGCTTTAAATCTTGCATTTCTTCTGATTCTTTTTGTGGTTTTGTCAACATTCATGGTATCTCCTATAATTCTCTATTTTATTTTTTATACAAATGTTGTAAAATTGTAACTATTCTACTCATCCACTAACATTTCCTTAATCTTCATCAATCTCGAAGTAGAAGCTCTTTCATCCTCTGACAATTTCAACTGAATATACTTAATTGTATCTTGATAATTAGGAATCGTAACATTTTCGATCGCATTCACTCTTCTTCTGGTCTTTTCAATTTCAGCAGAAATCAATTCAATTGCCTTTTCATTTTGTGCCAGCTCTAATAAAACTTTGGAAACTTCTGAAAAACTTTCAATTGCCTTATCCAATTCCGAAGTCGTATCAGCAAATCCATAAAGCACTTTGTTATCTGTCTGCTTATTTTCCTCAAAATGAAACTTTGGAATTTTAACACTCATGATATTAATTTCTCCAATTTCTATGGAAACAGACTTTTTAGGAATCACCAAAGCTTCTTCCATATACTCTTCTCCCATAACGGCTTTCGCTAGCATAAAATTTTGATAAGCCATTTTTAACATTTCATCTGCTTTATGGCGAAGAACTTGATTTTCTTGTACAAGATTTAGTATTTTCTTAATCAATTCATCTAATTTATCTTTCAAAAGTTTATGCCCTTTTTGTGCTGTTTTGAGAGATTTTTTCATATTGATACTTTCGATACGAGTCAAATTTACATTTAATACTGCCATATTTAATTTTCCTCTCTTTTTTAATATCTATCTATACTAATTGTCTAGGTAGTATTTATCAATATATACATCTTTAATACGTTTTAACTCTTGTCTTGGTAATGTAGAAAGTAACTTCCAGCCAATATTTAAAGTTTCTTCAATGGTTCTATTGGTATCAAAACCTTGAGAAACAAATTCCTTTTCAAATTCATCGGCAAAATTAGCATAAATTCTGTCTAATTCAGAAAGCGCACTTTCTCCCAAAATAGCCATCAATTCTTTGGCATCTTTACCACGAGCATAAGAAGCAAATAGCTGATTTAATACCCCAGAATGATCTTCTCTTGTTTTACCCTTTCCAATTCCTTCATTTTTCAAACGAGACAAAGAAAGTAATACATCAACAGGAGGCATCATTCCTCTTTTATTTAGGTCTCTACTTAGAACAATTTGTCCTTCTGTAATATAACCCGTCAAATCTGGTACAGGATGTGTTTTGTCATCTTCTGGCATCGTTAAAATAGGAATCATGGTAACAGACCCTTCTTTTCCTTTTATCTTTCCTGCACGTTCATAAATAGAAGATAAATCGGTATATAAATAGCCTGGATAAGCCCTTCTTCCTGGAATTTCTTTTCTCGCTGCTGAAATTTCACGTAATGCTTCTGCATAATTTGTCATATCTGTCATAATAACTAACACTTGCATGTCTTGTTCATATGCCAAATATTCTGCTGCTGTTAATGCCATACGAGGCGTTGAAATACGTTCTACGGCTGGATCATTGGCTAGGTTAATAAACATGACAGAACGACTAATCGCTCCTGTTTCTCTTAAACTATCGATAAAAAATTCTGCATCTTCAAATGGAATTCCTATGGCTGCAAAAACTACGGCAAATTTAGAATCTTGTTTTAACACAGTTGCTTGTCTTGCTATTTGCACAGCAAGTTCTGCATGTGGTAATCCTGAACCTGAAAAGATTGGTAATTTCTGTCCGATTACTAGGGTATTTAATCCATCAATAGAAGATACTCCTGTCTGGATAAACTCAGATGGGAAGATTCTAGCTGCTGGATTAATTGGTTTTCCATTGATATCTACTTTTTTATCAGCAATCACATTTGGCATACCGTCAATGGCTTCTCCCATTCCATTAAATACTCTACCCAAAATATTTTTGGACACGCCAAATTCTAGCCCTTTTCCTAAAAATCTTACTTTGGATTCTTTTAAATTAATTCCTGTGCTACTTTCAAACAATTGAACCAATGCTGCATTTTCATTAACTTCTAGTACCTTGCATAATCTTGTCTCTCCATTTTGAAGTTTAATTTGTCCAATTTCATCATATTTCACGTCTGTTACATTTTCTACTAACATTAAAGGTCCTGCTGTTTCTTTTATGGTTTTATATTCTTTTATCATTCTGCTAGACCTCCTTTTTCCATGATAGAGTCTGTTTCTTGTATCATCTCTTTTTCAATTTCATCGAATTCGCTATCTACTTTTGACTCTTCTATGAATTTTGCTTTTCCTATCTTTGATACATATGGTAATCTAATATACTCTTCTACATTCACACCAGCTTCAATCGCTTTACTCATTTTATCATAAAACTTGAATATCATTTTCAAAATTCTTTCTTGCTTATGACTAGAAGCATAACAATCTACTTCATCAAACGCATCTTGTGCCAAATAGTCTTCTCTTAAAATTCTTGCCACTTCCAAAGTTACTCTATCTTTATCAGAAACAGCATCAATTCCTACTAATTGCACAATTTCTTGTAATTTTGCTTCTTCTTGTAAAATTGCCATCGCTTCATTTTTCAAAGAAACAAATTCTTCACTGATATTATCTCTTTCCCATTGTTCTGCCTGTTCTTTATATAAAGAATAACTGGTAAGCCAATTGATAGATGGGAAGTGTCTTTTCGCTGCTAAGCTAGCATCTAATCCCCAAAATACTTTTACAATTCTTAAAGAACTTTGACTAACTGGCTCTGAAATATCTCCACCAGCTGGTGATACCGCACCAATTACCGTAAGTGTTCCTATTCTTCTGTCATTTCCTAAACATTCTACTTTACCAGCTCTTTCATAGAATTCAGCTATTCTAGATCCTAAATAAGCTGGATATCCCTCTTCTCCTGGCATTTCTTCTAGTCTTCCACTCATTTCTCTTAGTGCTTCTGCCCATCTTGAGGTAGAATCTGCCATAAGAGCTACATTATACCCCATATCTCTATAATATTCAGCAATTGTAATACCAGTATAAATAGAAGCTTCCCTTGCTGCTACTGGCATATCTGAGGTATTAGCAATTAAAACGGTTCGATTCATCAAAGAATCTTTTGTTCTTGGGTCAATCAAATCTGGAAATTCTGTTAAAACTTCCGTCATTTCATTACCACGTTCTCCACAACCTACATAAATAATAATGTCGGCATCAGCCCATTTTGCTAATTGATGTTGAATTACGGTTTTTCCACTACCAAATGCTCCTGGTATAGCACAAGTTCCCCCTTTGGCAATTGGGAAAAAGGTGTCAATTACTCTTTGACCTGTTACTAACATATCATCTGGATTTAGCTTTTTATTTACGGGTCTTGGCTTTCTTACTGGCCACTTTTGCATCATCTGGATTTCATGTAATTTTCCTTTTTTATCTTCCACTACACAAATGGTTTCTGTTACTGTATAATCTCCAGATTTAATATCTTTAATAATTCCTTCTACTCCCACTGGAACCATTATTTTACAAGCAATTACTTTGGTTTCTTGGACAATTCCTATAATGTCTCCTGTTTTAACCGTATCTCCCACATTTTTCTTAGGAACAAATGTCCATTTTCTTTTTCTGTCTATACTATTGACTTCAATTCCTCTTTCTATGTTCTTTCCTGTTCTCTCATAGATTTTATTAAGTGGTCTTTGAATTCCATCATAAATGGATGTTAACATACCAGGACCTAACTCAACACTAAGAGGCATTCCTGTTTGCATTACTTTTTCTTGTGCACCAATTCCAGATGTTTCTTCATAAACTTGGATAGAAGCATTTTCACCATGCATGGCTATAATTTCACCAATTAGATTCTTTTCCGATACTTTTACGACATCGAACATATTGGCATCTTCCATCCCTTTTGCTATGACTAATGGACCTGATACTTTTGTTATGATACCTTCTTTCAATCCTTTCATCCCTTTCTTATTTAAGAATTACTTTCTTTAAAATTAATTTCTATTCCCACTGCTTTTTGTACCATATCTTTAATTCTTTTTTCTCCTTGATGTATATTTCCTGTATTACTTGGTATGGTTACAATGGCTGGAATTTTATTTTTTTGTAATTTTTCTAAATATTTCTCTGCTTTTATACTTACGTTTTCTGTTATATATATAATGGCATAATTTTCTTCTATTAGTTGGGGGATGATTTTTTTGACATCCTTTTCTTCATATGCTGGATATATGTCCATTCCTATCGCAGAAAATCCAAATATTGATTCTTTATCTCCCATTACTGCTATTTTATACATAACTTTCCCTTAGCCTTTCTTTAATTTTTTCGTTACTTATGTTATTTAACTTTCCTGTAAAAATAATTCTAAGATTTTTGAATTCTGTTTGTTTCGCATAGATAAATGATACAATAGGCTCTATGGTAAGTGCTTTTATTTTAGCTTCTTTCATATAATTCATAATATAATTATCACAAAATTTATCTAAGTTATCATAATGATAAATTGCCTGTTCTATGGCCTCAGAAAATCCAACAAATTTATATTTTAGACTTTGTTCTTCTTCTGTTAAATTATCCATAAAAGTTGGTAAAGTAATGTTTCCGCCTTCTATATAAGAAACTTCCATTAAAAAGGATTCTTTATATATTTTTCTAACTCTAAAAAAAGTCTTTATATTGGTAATATCAATTAATTTCTCGATATATTTTAAAATAAATTCATTGTTTAACTTTTCTGCCAATTTTTTTCTTTCAGTAAAACAAGCTTTATCTAGCACGGCATCTATGATAAATGGCATTTTTCTTTTTTCATATAGCTTAATGGCTTCTTCTACTGCTTGCCTCATAGTTTTATTTAGCCTATCATATTCTTTATTTTCCATAATGGAGCTTATTTCTTCTTTGGAAAAAGTTCCACTACCCAATAACTTATTTTTATATTCTTTTTCTTGTAGGTTTGCTTTTAATATTAGTTTTATATTGTAATAGTCATTCTTGCTTAAAAATATTTGGGTAATGTTATGTTCTTCCATGATTTCTTTTATCAATTTGTATAGTGCTTCTTCCGCTTTTTCTAAAACGATCTCATAGTCTTCATATCTTTCTATCCTATCAAATGGATAATCTTTTTCTCTTAAAATTGATACAATTCTTTCTATGCTACTTTCTTGTGCTAATTGTTCTAAATTGCTATTGCTTAATAAATGGTTTTCTTTTACCTTTATTTTTGCTACTGCATACGGATATATCTTTTCCATCTGAACCTCCTATTCTAGTTAAACTAAAATCTAAATAAAATGGTATCAATTTCTTTTTCTATTTCTTCATCCATGAATTTCATATTTTCTTCAAAGTCGTAATTGTATTCTATTTTTCCACATTTTATGATAACGCCTGCTTCCAATTCATCGGTTTCTTCTAACACTTTCATACCATAATCCATTGCTATTTTTCGGATTGGTTCATAACATTTTTTAGGTAATACTATTTCTACCTCTTTTTCGTCTTTATAATGCTTGATTTTTTCGTCTATTATTTGGATATACTCCGCTTCGTTCAAGTCTTTTATTTTCTGTTTTACTTTTTCTTTTACAATTTCTATGATTCTCTTTTTCTCGATTAATATTTTACTTCTTGCATCGAAATCTATTTTTTCTAGCTCTGCCATCGCATCTGTTGTTATTTTTGCTTTCATGGTTTCAAATTTTTCTTGGGCTTGCTTGGTTGCTTTGTCTTTATTTTGGCTTTCTATTTTTTGAGCCTTTTCTTCCGCTTCTTGGATGATAGCTTCTGCTTCTTTGGCAGCATCTTCCCTAATTTTGTTTAAGATAATCTCTTCTTCCACGCGTCAATCTCCTTTCCTTTTTTGTTATACTATATTTAGATTAATCTTTTCTAAGTTATCTTATATTATTTTGTAGCACCGCGTAAGCGACCAAACGAGCGAAAGCGAGTGCGATTGGAGCAACCGACCATACTTTGAATTTGGAGGTTGCGACGCACAAGGTGCAAAAAATAATATAAGGATAACTTGAAACCTATTAAACTAAATCTAGTATTATCCTACTACAACACCATTGTAAGCTAAGAATGAAATTAATAATCCTAATAAGGCATAAGTTTCAACAATAGCGGCAAGGGTAATTGCCTTTCCTAAATCATCCGCATTTTTAGCCACAATACCAACGCCAGCAGCTGCTGCTTTTCCTTGTGCAATACCAGAAACTAAACCAGTAATTCCAATTGCTAAACCGGAAGCTAATAATTGAAACCCTTGACCTGTTGTTAAGGCAACACTTGCTCCTAATAAACCAGCTTTTGATAAAATCAAGAAAGCCACAATAAATCCATATAAACCTTGTGTACCTGGTAACAATTGTAATACCAATAATTTACCAAATTTGCTTGAATCCTCTGAAACAGCTCCTGCTGCTGCTTGCCCTGCGATTGAAGTTCCTTTTGCTGACCCCATACCTGCAAATATGATGGCAATGGAAGCCCCTAAAATTGCTAAAAATTGACCATTTGCTAATCCTTCTAAAAATTCCATAATTAAAAATCCTCCTTAATTCTTGTATATTTATTTCTATAAATAAATGGTGTGAATTCTTTTCCTCCACCCTCATAGAATTTACCAAAAAATTCTACATATTGTAATCTACTGGTATGTACATAAGAACCTAAAGCACTATTGGCTAAATTGAACCCATGTCCTATAATTCCTACTAATACAGCTGGAATTGGTCCTACTAGACCCCCTAATAAATTAACAACTTGTGCAATAACTCCTGTTGATAAGCATAATGCCATTAATCTGGAATAAGATAAAACATCAGATAAATAGCTAGTTATATCATACAAACTGCTAACCCCTTTGGTTGCTTTTTTAATGATATTTTTTTCTTTTCTTCCTCCTGTCAAAACAACACCTGCTACGCCTATAATGGCTAAATATTTTCCAACTTCTGACCAAATTCCGATATCACCAGCCACAATTGGTATGACTAATAAAAATACACCTGTTAATAATAAATACCAAAATCCTATATCACATATGGCATCTAAAATCTTCTTTTGTTTTACTAACTCAATGGCTTTCATAAACATACCTGTGTAGATATGTATAATTCCTAACAATAAAGCTAACCCCATCAGTGGCATAACGTCATTTAAGGGATCAATCACAGCTTTTAAAGGAATTAAATTTCCAAAACAGCTTCCAAAGAAGAAGCCCCATATAATCGCTGATACACCACATAAAGCTAATAGTTTTACCAAACTACCTTCTCGTCTGGCATATTTCTTCTTTTTAATCACAAATAAACAACCTAGTGTTAGTAGTAATCCATACCCTGCATCACTTAGCATTAGACCAAAAAATACAATATAGAAAAATGCCATAACAGGATTTGGATCTAATTCATGCTTATTGGGTACACTATACATATTCGTAATAGATTGGAATGGCTCTACCAATCGATTATTTTTTACCAATACTGGTGGTTTGTCATTTTCTTCTTCTTCTCTTACTTTAATAATAAATTTCTTATTATTTTCTATTTGGCAACCTTCTGGCATCCAACCTTCTAAATAAAATGTATTTTTAGTGGTTACTATATTTTTTTCAATGGCTTTTAAATCTCTTTGATTCAAAATAGCATCATACAAATTTTCAAATTCTTTAATTTGTTCTGGTTTTATTTCGTTTTTATCGTTCTCAATTTGTTTTTCCAATTGCTCTACTTCACGTCTGGCTTTTTGTATTTTTTCTGAAATAGATTCATCTTCTAAAACAATTTCTTTTTCTATAAATTCAAAACGACTTAGTCTTCTTTTTATTTGTGCCTGATTTTCACTTTTTGTTACAATAGCAATATACATATTATTTTTATCTTTACTAATTACATTAATAGAATACTCTAGTCTTTCTTTATTTAAAGCCAATTCGATCTGTTCTTTTTTGTATTTAGAACGAATGGTTCCAAACATAATCTTGATATAGTTTATGTTTTTTAAATCTACTGAAATAGAAAAGTTCTTCCATGGTTCTAAGTCTGTAATAATTTTTTCTAATTCCTCAATTTTTTGTGTACTTTCTTCTATGTTGTCCGTTCGTTTATTTACTTTTTCAACTTCTTGATATAAACTATTTATCGTTTGTTCTGATAATTCTTCATAGTATTCTTTTCCTTCAAACATAGATTTCTTTACTTTATAGCATTTTCGAGTATTGGCTATGGCTTTTTCAATGGCTAATAACTTTTGATTCAATTTAGCTACTTCGTCATTTTTTTCTTCTCTATGAAAAATATCTTTAAATTCTTCTTCCTCCACAATATGTGACATATCTTCTACTTGAAAAAAGCCAAGTTTTCTTAACTTCTTCAATATCTCTTCTTGATCATCTTTGGTTCCAATAATTGTCACTCGGTTCATCTTCGCAATTGACATTTTCTTTTATCATCCCTTTCTGTCTTCATTTGAAGTTCTTTGGGTCTCAATTTTTTTTTGCTTACATATTGATAACTTTTTTAAATATCTTATCTACTGCTTCTGGTACATTTTCTTGTAGTGTTTTTTGTAGCCTTTGAAGTTTTTCATTTGTTTCTGCCTGTATTTTTATTTTTATTTTTGCATTTTCTTCTGCCTTTTCTTTTTGCAAGTCTTTTGCTTGTTGCTCTAATTGCCCTTTAAAGTAATTTTGACTGATCTCTTTGGATTCTTCCGCTTTTTCTAAAATCAGTTTGGCTTTTTGCTTGGCTTCTTGCTTCGTTTTCTCTGCATCTTTTTCTGCTTCCACAATTTTTTTAATACTTCGAAGTCCCATCTTTACACTCCTTTCTTTTCCTGTTTTCATTCCATACTACAAAATAGATATTTTCGTTGACACAATCTTACTTTAAGAATATTTGATCCTATTCTGAAATATTTACATAATGATTGTATCACTTTTTTACTTAAAGTCAATATATTTTGGAAAAAACTTAAAAAATAGTAGAAATATTGCTTCTTTTAAATTTCTATATTATAATATACATGATTTTATAAATTGAGATAGGAGATGAAATTTATGAGTAAAAATGTAGACGTTTCCATCATCATGGGAAGCGACTCTGACTTGCCCATCATGAAAGATTGTGCAAAATTTTTAGAACAAATGGGGATTTCTTATGAAATAAAAATCCTTTCTGTTCATCGTACCCCAGAAAAAGCAACGGAATATGCCAAAATGTTAAAAGAAAATGGAGTAAAAGTAATTATTGCTGGTGCTGGCGGAGCAGCCCATCTTCCTGGTGTATTTGCTGCTATGTTACCTACTGTTCCTGTTATTGGCGTTCCCATCCATACCAAAACACTAGGTGGTGTTGATTCTTTATATTCTATTGTTCAAATGCCTTCTGGTATTCCCGTTGCTACCGTTGCTATTAATGGAGCAAAAAATGCTGGTATTCTAGCAACTTCTATTTTAGCTGTGGGAAATGAAGAACTTAAAAATAAATTGGCAGATTTTAAAAATTCTTTGAAAGATGCCGTATCTCAAAAAGATGAAAAGTTACAACAATTAGGATATGAAGCTTATTTGTCTAATAGGTAATTTAAACTTATATTATATTTTTTGTTTACAACTCCCAATATCACACAATCTGTAATTTCATAACAGATTGTAGCTCATTGGTCCCCCCGAACTGTTGTAAACAAAAAATATAATAAACTTAGTAAAAAAATAATGAAGGTGGTTTTAAAATGAAAAAAATTAGTAGTGGTAAAGTTCGTGAAATATATGAAGTAGATGATGATAAACTTTTAATGGTGGTTTCTGACAGAATTTCTGCTTTTGACTATATTCTACCAAGTCTTGTTCCTAACAAAGGAAAAATATTAAATCAAATTTCTGAATTTTGGTTTAACTATATCAAAGATATTATTCCTAATCATATTATATCAACAGATACTAAAGATTTTCCTGAAGAGTTCCAAACAGAGGAATTTGAAGGAAGAAGTATGTTAGTTAAAAAATTAAAAATGATTCCTGTTGAATGTATTGTAAGAGGCTATATTACTGGTTCTGGATGGAAAAGTTACCAAGAAAATGGAACCGTTTGTGGGATTCGTTTACCTGCTGGCTTACAAGAATCTGAAAAATTGCCAGAACCAATCTTTACGCCAACAACAAAAGCAGCAGAAGGACATGATGAAAACATTTCTTTTGATGAAGTTTGTAACTTAATTGGCAAAGATTTAGCAGAACAATTACGTGCTAAAACAATTGAAGTTTACTCAAAATGTGCAGAATATGCTGCCACGAAAGGTGTTATTATTGCTGACACAAAATTTGAATTTGGTGTGGATGAAAATGGCACTTTAGTAATCGGTGATGAAGTATTAACACCAGATTCTAGTAGATTTTGGCCTGCTAATGATTATGAAGTAGGAAGAAGTCAAAAAAGCTTTGATAAACAATATATTCGTGATTGGATTAAGTCTACTGGTTATGACCCAGAGTCTGGTACCCCAATTCCAGATGATGTGATTAATACAACTGTTAATAAATATAAAGAAGCTTATAAAATTCTTACGGGAAAAGATTTTTAAATAAAATTTTAGGGACTCTATACATAGGAGAGTCCCCTTTTTTTAAAACTGTATCTTTTCAAATTTATCCTTATCAATCTCTTTTGGCACTTCAATTGGATATTTACCCGTAAAACATCCATCACAGAATCCTTTTACCTTACAAGGTTTGGTTATTTCCTTTAAACTATCCAAGCTCAAATATTCTAACGTATCGGCACCAATCTCTTTTCTAATTTCTTCTACTGTTTTGCCATGAGCAATCAAATTTTCTCTTTTATCCACATCGGTTCCAAAATAGCAAACATCCACAAAAGCAGGAGATGCAATTCTAATATGAACCTCTTTTGCGCCAGCCTCTTTTAAAGATTTAATAATTCTAGTAATAGTGGTACCTCTTACAATAGAATCATCTACCAACACTATTTTCTTACCTTTTACGGTATGATGTAATGGGTTTAATTTCAAATTCACTAATTTTTTTCTCTTATTTTGTGTATTTTGGATAAAAGTTCTTCCAATATATTTACTTTTAACAAACACAATATCATAAGGGATTTTAGATTCTTTTGAATAGCCTAAAGCTGCGTCATTTCCAGAATCAGGAACTGCTGCTACAATATCCGCATCCACAGGTGCTTGTCTTGCTAACCATCTGCCAGCTTCTTCACGGAAAAGATGTACATTCATACCATCTATGGTAGAATCTGGTCTAGCAAAATAAATATATTCAAATACACAAGCTCCCTTTTTCTCATCTGGTAAAAACTTCTCACTTACCACTTCATTATTGGTAATAGTTACTACTTCGCCTGGCTCAATATCACGATCTAACGTAGCTCCCATAATATCTAATGCACAACTTTCGGAAGCAAATACAATATCTTCTCCCGAATGCCCCATACAAAGTGGTCTAAATCCTTGTGGATCTCTTACAGCGATCATTTTTTGTGGTGATAAAATTAAAAGGGAATAAGCTCCTTTTATAATTTTCATAGTATTTTTTACAGCTTCTTCAATCGAATCTGTTTTTAATCTTTCTTTTACAATAATATGGCATATTATTTCAGTATCACTTGTAGTGGTAAAGATAGCTCCTTGTTCTTCTAATTCTCTTTTTAGTTCTACTGCGTTGGTTAAATTCCCATTATGAACCACTGCCAAATTTCCTTTTTTATGTCTTACTACCATTGGTTGTGCATTTTCTTTTTTACTGGCTCCTGTTGTAGAATAGCGTACATGCCCAATAGCCATCTTACCTTGTGGCATACTTGATTGGACTTCTTTTGTGAAGACTTCTGAAACTAATCCCACATCTTTATGAAAATGAATGATACCATCCTCATTAATGGCAACACCACAACTTTCCTCTCCTCTATGTTGCAAAGCAGATAATCCCACACAAACTTGTCCAATTAAATCTTCTTTTGCTCCTTTGGCATAAATTCCAAACACACCACATTCTTCTTTTAATTTATTAAACATTTTCTTTTATCCTTCTTTCTACCTTAACAATCCCTCTCCCCTAATAATTGACTTTGTCTTATAATCATGCTAAACTACAAGTATATAAATTAGGAGGTAATATTTATTATGTATCATTTAGTTGTATTTGCTTCTGGCAATGGTTCTACCTTACAAGCTATCATTGATAGTATTCATTCCCATGAACTAGAAGCTCAAATTGATTTAGTCGTTTCCGATAATCCCAATGCTTATGCTTTAACAAGAGCAGAAACGAATCATATAGAAACTTACGTTATTCAAAATAAAAAATTTGAACCACGAGATTTAGAATTAGCAGAAATACTTTCTAAATACTCGATTGACTTAATTGTCCTTGCTGGTTATTTAAAGATGATTGGTCCAAACTTACTTAGAACTTATACCATTATCAATACCCATCCTTCTTTACTCCCTAAATTTGGTGGAAAAGGGATGCATGGTATGCACGTTCACGAAGCCGTCGTAGCAGCAAAAGAAAAATATACAGGCGCTACCCTTCATTATGTGAACGAAGAATATGATAAAGGTAATATCATTAGTCAAACAAAAGTTGAAGTTTTACCTAGCGATACCGCTGAAACTGTCTCTCAAAAAGTACAAGCTGCTGAAAAAGTCCAACTAATCGAAGTACTAAAACGTTTTGCACAGGGATTTAGGGACGTTCCTTAAAATCCCTGTTTTGTGTCCATTTGGGACGGTTCTTTTTGGACATTAATAATAGCGATAAAATTAAATGTCAATTTTTAAAATTATAAATCTTCAACCATAATATTTAGCACAAAATAGTTATTTAAAATCGGATTTATTGAAAATGTCCAAAAAGAACCGTCCCAAATGGACATTTTAATGTTCGTAAATTTCTCCAATATCTTTTCTATAATGTAATTTTGTATCAATATTATTTTCCATAGCAGCATAAACTCTTTGCTTTGCTTCTTCTAAAGTACTTCCGCTCGTATGAACCGCAAATAATCTTGAAGTTCCAACTGACATATACTTGTCGCCTTCAGCTGGTTTAGTACTTGCAAAATAAATTTTAGCTCCCTTTTCTAAAATAGCTTTTGTATTTAATGTAAATTCACAAGGTTCACCTTTTTTGATGGCATAATCTGGGCTTACCACATAAACAGTAAAGGTATAATTCTTTTTAAATTTACAATTTTCTGTTGATAATTTTTGTTCCCATATGTTTTCCATTACTTCACTAAAAGGCGTTTCTAGCGAATTCAATACATTAATTGCTTCTGGATCTCCAAATCTAGCATTAAATTCAATGAATTTGATGCCTTGTTTACATTTGAAAAATCCACCATAGATAACACCTGTAAATTCTAAACTATCTTTATTGACATATTGAATCGTATCTTGAATTAATTTACTACATACCTCTACATCTTTTTGTTCTAAAAATGGTAATAATCCATTTTCAAAACTCAAACATCCCATTCCTCCTGTTCCTGGTCCTTTATCTTCATCAAAACGATAAGGATAATCAAAAGTAGTTGGCGTTACTACAATATTTTTTCCATCTGTTAATGCCATAACTGTAAATTCTCTACCTTCTACTTTATCTTGTATAATTACTTTTCCATCTGCTTCTAAGCAAGATTTCGCATAGGCAAATCCTTCTTGTTTTCCTTTAAAATGAATTCCGCCTACTTTAACTCCCTTTCCTCCTGTCAATCCTTCTGGTTTTACGACAAAGCTGTCATCTTCATAGTTTTTCATAACTTCTTCTAGCTTTTCTAATGTTGCTATACTTTCATTTTTGATAATCATTTCTGGTGCTAATTTTTGGACAATGTCTAAGGCATACGTTTTACTCCATTCTACTTTTGCCCCTTGTGAAGTAGGCCCAAAAGTTTTTAACCCAAGTTCTCTTGCTAAATCAATCATTCCTTCTTGTAATAAATTATCTTGGCTAACTACACAAGCTTCTATGTTTTCTTCTTTCACAAATTCTTTGACTAATTCTTTGTCAAATGAATCTCCTATGATATATTTTCCATTTGATTTTTCTACTTGCTCTACTATGGATGGATTCGCATATGGCAATATAGCATACAATTCAAATCCTTTGGCTAGTTGTTCTGCTAACACCGCTTCACGCCCTCCATTCCCTAACAATAAACACTTTTTCATTTTTCTTCTCCTTCTTAAATTTACACTTGTATTTGATATTTTATCTCTAATTCCTCTTTGAGTTGTTTTGCATTTTTAAATACAATTCCGTGAATTCCTACCTCTTCAGCCTTTTTTATATTCAGTTCATTATCATCAATAAATATGGTCTCATCTGGTACAATATTAGTTTGTCTTACTACATCCATAAAAGTTGTTTCATCTGACTTTAAACTACCAATTTTATAAGAAAGTATTACTTTATCGAATATTTTGATATCTTGATTTCTTCCAATAATCTTCTTCTTTTATTTTTCCTCTCATTAACTCGAAAAATATTTCTAGTGTTTCTTTTTTGCGTTCTTCAAATTCTTTAATCTTAATATTATATTTTTTCTTTACTAACTGCTCTATGCCATAATATCCTGAAATGATAACCTCTGACAAGTCAAATATTATATTTTTAATCATTTAAACATTTACCTCTGCTTCTTTGTCAGTTACTAAGTCACTATATTTCTCTAAAACAGGATTGACTCTTTCTTCTATAAAATCTTCTACTTGTTTTGGAGCTCTACCACATAGATGATCTGGATTTAAGGCTTGCATGATTTCTTCTTTGGTCAATCCAAAAGTTTCATCTGCTGCGATCCTATCCACTAAGTCATTTGGTTTTCCTAATTCTTTGACTTGTTTTCCCGCTTCCATAGAATAGATTCTAATTTTTTCATGCAGTTCTTGTCTATCGCCACCTTTTAATACCGCATTCATTAAAATTTCTTCGGTTGCCATGAATGGTAGTTCTTGCATCATATTGGTTTTGATTACATTTTCATAAACTACGATATTTTTAGAAATGTTAGCATATAAAATTAAAATGGCATCGACTGCTAAAAAGCTTTCTGGTACACAAATTCTTTTATTGGCTGAATCATCTAAGGTTCTTTCTAACCATTGGGTTGCTGCTGTAATAGTCGGATCGATTGTCAAAGTCATAACATGTCTTGCCAAAGAATTGATTCTTTCACTTCTCATTGGATTTCTTTTATAGGCCATTGCTGATGATCCAATTTGTCCTTTTTCAAAAGGTTCTTCTAGTTCCTTTTCATGTTGCAATAATCTCATGTCATTGGCAAATTTGGAACAACTTTGGGCTATTTGTGATAACACACTTAATACTCTACTATCTAGTTTTCTCGTATAAGTTTGTCCCGATACGGAATATACTTTATCAAATCCCATCTTTTCTGCTATTTTGCTATCAATTTGTCTTACTTTTTCCTCATCTTTAAATAGCTTCATAAAGCTTTCTTGCGTTCCTGTTGTTCCCTTACAGCCTAGTAACTTCATATGACTTTGTACAAATTCTAATTCTTCTAAATCTTCCAATAAATCTTGCAACCACAAGGTAGCTCTTTTTCCTACTGTTGTTAATTGTGCTGGTTGAAAATGAGTATATCCCAAACAAGTTACATCTTTATTTTCTAAAGCAAATTTCTTTAAATTATGAATAACAGCAATTAATTTTTCCTTAATGATTTGTAGCGCTTGTGCCATTAAAATAACATCTGTATTGTCTGTTACGTAACAGGAAGTTGCTCCTAAATGAATGATTGGCTTTGCACTTGGACATTTTAGTCCAAATTCATATACGTGTGCCATAACATCATGTCTACATTCTTTTTCCCTTTTACTTACAATGTCATAGTCTATGTTGTTCACATTTTCTTTCATTTCTTTGATTTGCTCTTCCGTAATGTCAATTCCTAATTCTTTTTCTGTTTCTGCAAGTGCTATCCATAATTTTCTCCAAGTTGAATATTTACTATCACTTGACCATAATTGATTCATTTCTTGGCTTGCATATCTTCCTGATAACGGTGTTACATATTTATTATTTTCCATTTCTATTCTCCTTTAAACTCTGTAATAATTCACGCCTGCTTCAAAAATCTTCTGATCCTTTCTACCTGGTACATTTTTCAAAATATCACGATAGGTTCTCTCAGAATGACCCATCTTACCTAAAATTCTACCATCTGGGCTAGTAATGCCTTCGATTGCGTCAATCGAACCATTTGGATTATAAGAAATATCGTAGGTTGCATTTCCTTGTAAATCCACATATTGCGTTGCAATTTGACCATTGGCAATCAACTGTTTTTCTAATTCTTCTGATACCATAAATCTTCCTTCCCCATGAGAAATTGGAATCGTAAATTCTTCTCCCAATTCTACTTCACTAAACCATGGAGACATTTTAGATACTACTTTAGTTTGTACCATTCTTGACATATGTCTTGCAATCGTATTGAAAGTAAGAGTTGGTGCTGTGGCATCCAATTCTTTAATCTCACCATAAGGTAATAATCCTAATTTCACCAATGCTTGGAAACCATTACAAATTCCTAACATTAATCCATCTTGTTCATAAAGATGTTTATGGATTAAATCTTTTAACTTTGGATTTCTAAACACTGCTCCTATAAATTTACCAGAACCATCTGGTTCATCGCCACTACTAAATCCTCCTGGCAACATGATTATTTGTGCCTTTTCAATTTCTTTCGCAAATAACTCGATAGATTCCCCAATATTTTCTGGTCTCAAGTTTTTGAAAACTACCGTATTAGCTATCGCTCCTGCATCTTCAAAAGCTCTTGCCACATCATATTCACAGTTTGTTCCTGGAAATACTGGTACAAACACACGTGGTTTGGTAATTGGCATTTTGCGAGTTATACCACAAGTTTTATCACTCATAATATTATTGGCTTTTTTATTTTCTGTTTTTACCCTTGTTGGGAAAACTTTTTCTAATGGTTTTTCCCACATAGCAATTAAAGACTCTAATTCAAATGTTACTTCTTGATTGACTATAATCTTTTCTTGTGGTATGGTTTTTCCTAAGATTTGAGCTTTTTCTACTTCTACTCCCTCTTTTACTTCCATTACAAAAGAACCATAATAAGGATAAAACAAGTTTGGTACTTTTTCTTCAAACTCAAATCCAATTTTATTTCCTATACTACTTTTGGTAATGACATCTGCTATTCCGCCATGTGTAATGGTACTAACCGATAATACTTTTCCTTCTTTTATTAAAGTATGAATTATTTCATAGTTTTCTTTTAAATCTTCAAAATCCAAAATATGTTCTTGTCCCATTTTAGTTGATAAAAACATTACTTTTGAATGAATTTGTTTGAATTCATTAGAAACTACTTTGGTTGTATCGGTTTCCCCAATACAGAAAGATACTAAAGTTGGCGGAACATCTAATTCATTATAAGAACCAGACATACTGTCTTTTCCTCCAATAGCTGCTATCTTTAATTCTTTTTGTACCAAATAAGCTCCTAATATCGCTGCTAATGGTTTCCCCCATCTAATTGGGTCATTTCTTAATTTTTCAAAGTACTCTTGTAGGGTTAAATAAGCTTTTTTATAATCTCCTCCGAATCGCTACGTATTTTGAAACAGATTCAATAATCGCATATACCGCTCCATGAAATGGACTCCAGCTTGCTAAATTTGGATTAAAGCCATAGGTCATAATCGTTCCACTATCCGTGTAGCCATTTAGCGTTGGAATTCTTGCTACCATTCCGTGTAGCTGGTGTTAATTGATATTTTCCACCAAATGGCATCATAACAGTATTGGCTCCTATACTACTATCAAAACGTTCTACTAATCCTTTTTGTGAACAACAATTTAAGTCTTGTATGGTTTGTTCCCATTTTGTTTTGATATTTTCTACTTTCTCTGGTTTGAAATAAGATTTTTCTTCTTCTGGTTTGGTAATTTGAACCGTTGCATTTTTAACGTCTCCATTGGTATCTAAGAATTCTCTTGCAATATCAACAATTAAATTTCCTCTCCAATACATTTTTACTCTTGGTTCTTCCACCACTTCTGCTACAATGGTTGCTTCTAAGTTCTCTTTTTCAGCAAAAGCTACTAATTGGTCAGCATTTTCTTTGGCTACCACTACGGCCATTCTTTCTTGTGATTCTGATATAGCCAATTCTGTTCCATCTAGTCCTTCATATTTTTTTGGTACTTTATCTAAATTAATTACTAATCCATCTGCCAATTCTCCAATGGCAACCGAAACACCACCAGCTCCAAAGTCATTACATCTTTTGATAATTTTTGTTACTTCTGGATTCCTAAATAATCTTTGTACTTTTCTTTCTTCTGGTGCATTTCCTTTTTGGACTTCTGCTCCACAAGTTGTCAAGGACTCGCTGGTATGGGCTTTTGATGAACCAGTTGCCCCTCCGCATCCATCTCTACCAGTTTTTCCTCCTAATAAAATAACAATATCTCCTGGTACTGGTCTTTTGCGTACCACATTTTCTTTTGGGGCTGCTCCCACTAATGCTCCTATTTCCATACGTTTTGCTACATAACCGTCATGATAAATTTCTGCGACTTGACCTGTCGCTAATCCTATTTGATTGCCATAAGAACTATAACCTCTCGCTGCTTCATTGGTAAGTTTTCTTTGAGGTAATTTATTTGGTAAGGTTTCTTCTACGGTTTTTCTTGGGTCACCACAACCTGTAACACGCATGGCTTGATATACATAGACTCTTCCTGATAATGGGTCACGAATGGCTCCTCCTAAACAAGTGGCGGCTCCACCAAATGGCTCAATTTCTGTTGGATGATTATGAGTCTCATTTTTAAACATAATCAAATATTCTTCTGGTTTTCCATCTACTAAAATATCGGCTTTGATACTACAAGCATTGATTTCTTCTGATTCGTCTAATTCTTTCATATAGCCTGCTTTTTTTAATTCTTTTGCTGCAATCGTTGCTACATCCATTAGGCAGATATCTTTTGCTTTTCTATTTTCGTAAACCATATCTCTTGCTTTTAAATAGTCTTGATAAACTTTTTGTAGTAAATCCCATTTAATTTCTAATACTTCTAGCTTTGTTAAAAAGGTGGTATGTCTACAATGATCTGACCAGTAAGTGTCTATCATTTTCATTTCCGTCATGGTTGGATCTCTTTTTTCTACTTCTTTAAAATAGTTTTGACAGAATTGTAAATCTGCAAAGTCCATAGCAAATCCATATTTTTGATAGAATTTTTCAGAATCTTCTTTGGTCATTTTGGTAAAGCCTTCTACCACTGCTACATCTTCTGGAACTTCCATTTGTTGTTTTAGATTTTCTGGCTTTTCTAAAGAACATTCTCTTGAATCTACTTGGTTTATCATATATTTTTTTATTTTTTCACATTCTTGTGGTTGTAATTTTCCTTGTAAAATATAGATTTTAGCTGATTTTGCTGTTGGTCTATCGCCATCTAGTAATATTTGCAAACATTCTTCTAGGGCATTTGCTCTTTGATCAAATTGTCCTGGTAAAAATTCAATGCCAAAAACATAATCTTGTTTTGCAAATGGATATTCTTCTACAAAGCTTTCGTCTACTTGTGGCTCAGAAAAGATTGTATTTCTAGCTTGTTCAAATGTTTCGTCTGTAATTCCTTCCACATCATAACGATTTAATATGATTACATTTTCTAATGTTTTTATTCTTAAATTTTCTTGGATATCAGCTAATAACTCTTTTGCCTCTACATCAAATCCTTCTTTCTTTTTTACATAAATTCTTCTTACTTTCATAAAACAACCTTCCTTTTTTATTATATAAAGTTTATTATTTTTTTATGAAGTAACAATTTTTGGGGGAAGCAAATAAACTTTTTATATAAAAACAATAAATAATTTATATTATTTCTATTTCTTTTTTTCCCTTGATTACTTCACCGATTACATACGCTTTTTCGCCTTGTGCTTCCAAAATCTCGATTGCCTTTTGTGCTTCTTCTTCTTTTACAATTACTGCCATCCCAATTCCCATATTAAAGGTATTATACATGTCTCTTTCTGGAATATTTCCTTCTTTTTGAATTAATTTAAAAATTGGTAGAATAGGATAAGAATCTTTTTGGATTTTTAAAGAAACATCCTCTTTTAACATTCTTGGCATATTTTCATAAAATCCGCCACCTGTAATATGTGAGATTCCTTTTACTTGTACTTTTTCTAATAAGGCTAAAATAGCTTTTACATAAATTTTAGTAGGTGTTAATAAAGCTTCTCCTAAGCTCATACCTAGTTCTTCTTTATTTTCTTTGATATTTTCTTCATTGATATGAAAGATTTTTCGAATCAAAGAAAAACCATTGGAATGAACACCAGAAGATGCAATTCCTATAACTTGATCTCCTACTTCTATTGTTTCACTATTGATCATTTTTTCTTTGTCTACCACTCCTACTGAAAATCCTGCTAAGTCATACTCGCCTTGTTTATAAAATCCAGGCATTTCTGCTGTTTCTCCTCCCACCAAGCTACATTCTGCCATTTTACAGCCTTCTGCTACTCCTTTTACAATGGTTGCTACTATTTCTGGTATATTTTTTCCAAGTGCCATATAATCTAAGAAAAACAGTGGCTTGGCTCCACAACATACAATGTCATTGACACACATAGCTACACAATCTTGTCCAATGGTATCATGTTTGTCCATTAAAAAAGCCAACTTTAATTTAGTACCTACTCCATCTGTACCTGAAACTAAAATTGGTTCTTTTATTTTTTGTGTATTTAAAGCATACAGTCCCCCGAATCCTCCAAGGTCTGATATAACTCCTTCCTTATAAGTGCTTTTTACTGCTTCTTTCATTAGTTCCACTGATTGATATCCTGCTGTCACGTCTACTCCTGCTTGTTTGTAGCTTTCGCTAAAACTTTTTTCCATCTTTTCCATTCCTTTCTAAACATAAAGAATTTGAAAAATACTATTTTTTACTTTTCAAATTTTTTCTCTTTTATCTTTACATTTCTATTATATAATATTTTTCTTTTTTATTCAACATTTTTCTTTTATAAATTTCCTTTTTAATGTAGACAAAAAATTTCCATAAAAAAGCGGATTAACAAATTCTAAAAATGCGACCAACTCAATTTTGCCGACAGTGTCGACAAAATTTCAAAGTATGGAATTTTTATATTATTCAATTTCTTCTTCAATTATATCAATATGCAAGTTCAAATCTTCTTTTGCTGGTAACACTTCTAAAATATCTTTTGGTAATACCTTTGATATTCATAAGAACTAACTCCTAACTGATTTCCAATAAAACTAAAACCATTTCCTAATTCCAATAAAACTGTTTTTATTCTTTCGACCATTGCTTTTTCTAATTCTGTTTCTATAAAAGTTTCTTTTCTTCATTTTTTCAAAACAGAAAAAACAATTCTAACTAATAGTTTTAATTTACACTTACCTGTTTCTTATGCTATTTATCAACTTATTTCTTGTTTATATTGATACTAATTGTTTTACTTTGCTGGATAATTTTGTAAATTACTATTGACAAGTTTAACTTTTTAGATTATATTGTTAGTACGCTTGGAAAATTAAGGTAATTTGATATATTTTGTCGTACCTTGTTTCCCTATTTTTTTGGACTATATTAATAAGAAGGAGAAACTACTATGTTAAACTTTGTAATTTGTGATGATAACCTTAATTTATTAGATCGATTAGAGAAAATGTTAGAAACCCTATTCACAAAAAATAATCGTGATGCTTCTGTTGTCTTTCGTTCTGATAATGCAGATGATATTTTAAACTACATTGATAACCATGTTGTTGATGTTCTAATGCTAGATATTAATTTAAAGTCTAGTAAAAGTGGTCTTGAATTGGCTGAGGAAATTAGAAAAAGGAAGAAAAATCCTTATCTCATTTTTACAACTGGTCACTTAGAATATGCTATGGTTGCTTACAAATACAAAACTTTCGATTATCTTGCTAAACCTATTGTTTATGATCGATTGGAAGATACTCTTAATCGATTATTTGAAGATGCCAATGAAGTAAGTAAAAATTATATAAAAATTGATAACAAAAATACGCTTATTGATGAAGCTGAAGTTCATTATATTAAAAGAGATGGTATGAAGTTGGTTTTTCATACTTCTTCTCGTGATTATGATACTTATAGTTCTTTTAATAAGTTTCAAGAAAAATTACCATCTTCTTATGTAAGATGTCATAAGTCTTATATTGCTAATTTGAATCAAATTAAAGATGTTGAACCTGTGTCTGGTACGATTACTTTTTCAGATGGTGAAACTTGCGATATTGGACCTAAATACAAAAAAGATTTTATGGAGGTTATGAAAGACTATGGAAATTTTAAATAATATTTGGACACTGCTAACAACATCAAATGTGTTAAACACACAACTAATCACTACGCCTTTTACTTTTATAGAAGCTTATATTTCTATATCTTTCTTTTTACTTATAATAAATATTCCTGCTAGTAGAAAAAGTAAAATTATATATATTGTTATTAATTCCTTAATAAGTATTATGAATGGTTTTTTTATACCTAATCCTTTCAACGTATTTATAAATTATATAACTATTTTGATTCTTATTATTATGATATTTAAAAGTAATATTTTTAAGGCTTTAATTACTCTTGTCGTATCTACTGCTATTTTTCGGAATCATTTCTTCTTTAGTAACAAATGCATATATCACAATTCTTAGCATTAGTTCCGAAGAACTGAATAGTATTCCAATTTACAACATTGGATTTTTATTAAGTAATTATACCATTAACCTTATTTTAATTTCTATACTAAAAAGAAGAAAAATAAAACTTAATTTATTTGAAGATATGGATAAAAAAAGTAAACGAATCATTTTTACCAATTTTATTTTTGGTATTTTCACCTTGTTTGTTCAAGTTTGTATTACTTTTTATTATATCGATAGATTGCCTTTCATTATTACCTTGTTAAGTTGTATTTCTTTAGCTGCCTACTTTGGAATCAGCATTTATAGTATAACGAAAGCTACTAAATTAACATTAACAACTAAAAAATTAGAAAGTGCGGAAGAATATAATAAAACTTTACATATTTTACATGATAATGTTCGCGGTTTTAAACATGATTTTGATAATATTGTTACCACTATTGGAGGTTATATCAGAACGCATGATATAAAAGGTTTAGAAAATTATTATATACAACTTGAGGATGATTGCCAAAGAGTCAATAATTTGTATTTATTAAATCCTGAAATTGTTAATAATCCTGGTATTTACAATTTACTGACTAGCAAATATCACGAAGCAGAATCCAAAGATATTAAAGTTAATATGACTTTCTTATTAGATTTAAACACATTAAAAATGAAGATTTATAATTTTGCAAGAATATTAGGTATTCTATTAGATAATGCCATTGAAGCTAGCGAACAATGTGAAGAAAAGATCATCAATATTACTTTTAGGGAAGATTCCAGAAATAATAGGCAATTATTTATTATCGAAAATACCTATCAAAATAAAGGAGTTGATACAGAAAAGATTTTCGAAAAAGGTATTTCTGAAAAAGAAAATCATACTGGATTGGGATTATGGGAAATTCGTAAAATGCTTAAGAAAAGCAAAAATGCTAATTTATTTACCTCAAAGACCGAAAGATTCTTCTCTCAGCAATTAGAACTTTATTAATTAGATAGATACAAAAAAGCAGCTTTCCGAAAAGCTGTTTTTTGCTGGATTGTATAAGTATAACTTTTAAAGTTATAGTATTGGTAAAAATAATGTTTCGTCCTATTTTTACCAATGTAATTTTCATAAATTAGTCTTTTTTAATTAAGCTTGCTGGCATTTTTGGTTGATGAAATGCCCATAATATTTTACAAGCAGTATTAGTTGATGTTGCATATTTTTCTGCTACTTTAGCTAAGAATTTTAACATAATAAAATCCTCCTTTTTTTATTTTTTATAATACAAAAACATTACTAAGATATGTTTTTATATTAAACATTTTGAGCTGAAGTATTTCCATATACTTCATATCCATATTTATTATTGGTTAGTCGATATGCTAACTTCGTTATCATTAAAGTTTGTAAAAAATAACCAAATATTATGATATTAGAAATACTATTATAACTAATTACTCCTGCTATTAGTAATCCAACGGAAAAAGTAATATACGAAATTACTTGTTGTTTTCTTCTATCTTTTTTCCTTAAAATTGGTACATTTTCTGTGTCTGCTGGTGCATATAATTTAATCATACACATTCCAAATACCCATACACAAGCTATTATTATATATTTTAACATTCCACTTAATATGACTACTTTTGCTAATACTGGTACGGCACAATAAAAAGTTGTTGTTGCTAGAATACATCCTATATGAGTTTTTAAGTGAAGTCCTCCAGAAGCACTTTTATATGGCATTAATAGTAAAAATGTTATTAAGGTTTCCTTCCAAATTCCTAAAGAATAAGCTATGATTAATACTAAAAAAGTTTTTGGAATTTCCCCTATAATATTTTGTAATCCATACTGAATTACTTCTGCCTTTTCATCGTCAATGTCTGGCATTTCTTTTCTAATTCGATTGGTTAGAAACATACAGATTTTATCTAACATTTCCTCACCTCGCTTCGACACCCGAATTGTACCATCATAAATTTATTCTTTATTATATTTTTTATGAAATGCCGTTTTTCTTTTACGAAAAAGTTTTCATATTTTATAAAAGTATGGATATTTTTACAAACCTCTCCTTTCCCTTTACCTCTTATACACTTTTGTGTGTTTTTATAAGATTTTATAATGTGAACATATGATAATTATTAAATGAATAGCAAAATATGGCACGAACCAGCTGAAATGATTATATTTTCAGCTAATTCGTGCCTCACTTCCTTTTAGTTTAGACATCTTATATTATACAACTTATTAAAATGCCCATTATGAATATGCTTAAGATAACTTCAACCATATTCCCTATTCCATTAAATATCCGGCCCTCCTTTATTTCAAGAATGGAATAGATGAAAAGACCTAGACAAGCGATTATATATATTACTATTACTACTACAATCACTGTTAATCTACCTCCTTTCCAATAAAACTACACCAGTTACTAATATAATTTATCATATAAAAACTAAAAAGTACCACTTTTATTGTCGAAAGAAAATTTTAAAATTTTTTGTAAAAGAACTTTTTTCCATTCACATAGTTATTCTATTTTATTAAAAATTTTTATTTTTTTATTTGACAAATAGTTATTATCTATATATGATAATTATATAAATACCACAATTTAATATAATTACACTAGAATATAAATTTTTCTTCATTTGTCTTATCTTTTATAATCGTTCATAGTTTTAATTTAAATATAGTAGAATGTAAAGGAAGGATCTAAAATTGTAAATATGAATCATCAAGGTTTTAATTTAAATATAGTAGAATGTAAATGCTTTAGGTATGCTTACAAGTTTAATTGATGATATAGTTTTAATTTAAATATAGTAGAATGTAAATCAAATATATATTACAAATGTACAAACGATAACTACAAAGTTTTAATTTAAATATAGTAGTATTTAATAAAAATGAATTGAAAATAGAAAATTAAAAAGAATGAGTTGCTTTCAGCTTAATCTCATTTCTTTTTATTTTGCTTAATTATGAATTAATGTATTCTACTATATTTAAATTAAAACCTAAAATGTTAATAATAGATAGAATAAACACACAATTATTTACATTCTACTATATTTAAATTAAAACAAAAAATATCTCAATCATTAATTAATAAATATTTAAAATTTACATTCTACTATATTTAAATTAAAACTGAAATAAACTATCAAGCCAAGATATCCAAGTTTGTTCATTTACATTCTACTATATTTAAATTAAAACTAGATAAGTTAAAAGAACAACCATTTAGCACAATATTTACATTCTACTATATTTAAATTAAAACCTACAAAAAGATTAACGGAATTTTATCAAGAACAATTTACATTCTACTATACTTATATTAAAATAGAAAGCTAGAGTTTCTTCAACTTTTTCAAAAAATCTATGTATAATGTAAGTAGCAAGATAGCAAGCTATCTTGTACTACTTATCTCTATAATAGAAAAGATATACTAAAAACCCACTTTAAAACTCTTTTATTTTATTTTCATACATTTTCATCAATTCAGCTACGCAATCTGATTCTGTCATTTTATGCCAATCAAAGCCATAGGCTTCCATTACTGCTTTGTCGTTCTCTTGATGAGCTTTTCTTAATTCAGGTGGCATCGTTAATTCATCATACAAATCAGCTAAACTACTATTAGGATATAAATTTCTAGCTTCTAAGATTTTCTGTGCTGTTTTTTCTATTTTCTTCTTTTGTTCTGTTGTTAAAGTAGGAAATGGAAAATTATTATAAACAATATCTTTAGAATATCTATAATCACTTTTTAGTCTTCCACAAACAGTTCGTGTCCATGCCATATGTACATTCGATGTTAATATACCAAAATCACACATATTTTCATTTGGAATCACTAAAACACCCATAACCGGTATAGTTTCTTTATTTAAAAATCCTATTGGGATATATTTTCTTTTTTCACTTGATACACAAGGTATAATTAAATAATTATCTGGATTATTTATATCTCTAAACTCTGTTGGTCTTTCAGCTAATTTTCTTGCTCCCTCATCAATACTTTTCAATCTATCTTCTCGACATTTTTCTATTCTTTTTAATACATTTGGCATTTTTCTCAATTCATCTGGTTGACAATTTACTAACCATAAACAGTATCTCTCTTTGTTATTTATAAATTCATCGGCTCCAACCATCTTTTTTATATAATTTACAGACTTGGGATCTCCTTTTATAAAATCATCATATTCGCTTTTTTCAATTTTTAAATTGTTATAATCGACAGGTTTATTGCCTGCCATCATCTTATTTACATTACATAGTGGTTCTACTCTTCTTTCTATAAAGACATTTCTTGCATCAACTAAATAACCATTTATGTTTTTACATTTTATAAATTTATCACGATCATATATATATTTATTCTCTCTATTTTTATAACTAAAACCTGTAATGATACAATGTACATGTGCCTTTAAGTTAGCTTCACTATCCCATCTAAAAGTTCTATGCGCAAAATTGATATATATTCCTTCTTCGAATAATTGTTTCCACAGTATTGCTGGCTGCTCTCCTTGACAAATTGAATTAGTAGAAACAAATGCACTTTCTATAAAAGTATTTTTCATGTATTGTTTTGCTTTTAAAAACCACATTGCCACATAATCTAAACTTTTATAATTTTTTAATCCTTTAGCAATAAATTTAATATCATCTTTTTGCTTTTCTGTTTGATATTTCTTCCCAATAAAAGGTGGATTTCCCATGATATAATTCAGTTCTTCTTTTGGAACCACCTCATTCCAATCAATCCTTAGGGCATTACCTTCTGTTATATTGGTATACGACTTTAAAGGTAAAAAATCCAATGTAATATGCAAAATATTTTCTGTTTCTTTCATCATTTGGCTTTCTGCAATCCACAGAGCCGTTTTAGCAACCGTTACTGCAAAATCGTTAATTTCAATTCCATAAAATTGACTAATGGAAACCTTAATAGGGGAAATTTCTTCATCTCCAAAGCCTATTTGCCCTCCCGTCAATTCAAAAATAACTTCATTTTCCAACTTTCGTAAAGAAAGATACGTCTGTGTTAAAAAATTACCACTACCACAAGCAGGGTCAAGAAATTTCAAAGAAGCTATTTTATCTTGAAACTCCATAAGTTTCTTCTTTTTCGTTCGGATAACAGGCATTCTTTTTATTTCTTCTAATTCTTCTTTTAACTCCTTAAAAAACAAAGGGTCAATCACTTTATGAATATTCTTAATAGAAGTATAATGCATGCCACCAGAACGTCTTGTTTCAGGATTTAATGTAGATTCAAAAACTGCTCCAAAAATAGTTGGGCTTATGTCACTCCAATCAAAATTCTCACTTGCCTTTGACAATAAAAGTTCTTTAACGGTTTCATTCAAAATAGGAATTTCTATCTCTTCATTTGCAAATAAGCCACCATTAACATAAGGAAATTGCGACAATTCTTCTATCATATAAGGATCTCTATTTTCTACTTTGGTATCCAATACCTTAAATAAATCGATTAATGCACGCCTTAGATCCCTTGCTTTAAATCGGGTCAAATAGTCATGAAACATAGACCTTTTCCCAAATATGCCCGCATCTTCTGCATACAAGCAAAATACCAATCTTACACAAAGCATATTTAGGCTCTTTAGCGTCTCTTCCTTTTCTGGATTAATATACAATTTCAAAATTTCATCATATAGCTTACCAACTAATTCACCAGCTTGGATGGAAATTTCCATCTCTCTTTTTAAATGTTCTTTTCCTTCGTCAACTAAAAATTGTAATCTATAATATTCTTTTTCTAAATCTTTTAATAAAATTTCTTCTGGTTCTCCATTTGGATTTTCCATATCATAGATTAGAAAAGATTTAAAATTACATGTTACAACATATTTGGGATGTCTTGAAAGAGGAAGTTCTGCAATATATTTCTTTGCTTGTTGAAATGGCGTCAACAAACTTCCATCTGATTGTCTAATACCCTTTCGTAAATCCTTATCTATGCTTTTTTGTTCAATTAAAACTTTTGTTGTAGAAATATAGCCGTCAATAAATCCTGTATGTTTATCAATGTGGACTTGATCTTCAAATTCTATCCATTCTTCTGGTTTCTCAATCCCAAATACTTGACTTAATAATTGAACCCAAAATATTTGAGATTGTCCTTTTTCATATCCTTTCTCTTTCCAAAATTCTGAAAATTCTTTTGCCTTTTGTTTTTGTTCCTTTTCCGTCATATTTATCACATTCCTTCCCTAAGGCACAAATTCGGTTGGAAAAATTGTAATTATTTTTCAACCTTCTTCCTCCATAATTTGACTTTTTATGATTATATCATAAAAAACAAATAAGTAATAGATAAAAATATTTTTTACCTTACAACTTTCGACACCTTTTTCATTTTCTTTTTATTATAATTTTGCATGTTATTTTATAATCTACAAAAGAAAAGAGGTGTCCTTATGAAGAATGATAAAATAATAGGTGAAAAAATTGGCGTTGTTTCTGTACATATCTATAAAGAACCTACAACAAATGCTCCCATTTTCTATATTAAATCTGAAAATGATGATGTATTGCCAATTTCAGATATTATTGAAGATTCTTTAAAACTTTATTAAACTATCTTAGACTGACTTCGTTCAGTCTTTTTTCATGACACTTAATACCCGACAGTTTTTTGAAATGTGTAACAAAATATAAAAATTAGAAAAAAAGCGAATGGAAAGTAATTTATACTAGAACTTCTTAATTAATTTTATGGAAAATGTTCGCACTTTATGTGTGAGAGCTGCCATAAAATTAATTTAGAAGTTATGTGAAAATTAGCTTGACCGAGTGTTTTGATAATTTTTATATTTTCTTACACTATAAAATTAAAAACTGTCGGGTATTAAGTTCATGATAAAAAGGATGTCCAAAAAGAACCGTCCCCAATGGACATCAAACGAACATCGTATAAAATTTCAAAATTAGTGTATAATTAAAATAAAAGAAAGGAGTAATTTTATGGACAGAAAAATAAAAGTAGTTCAATATGGAGCTGGAAAAATGAGTGTATATACCATGCGTTATGTATATGAGAAAGGGGCGGAAATAGTAGGTGCTATTGACGTTAATCCAGATGTCATTGGAAAAGATATTGGAGAAATCATGGGAACCGAAAATAAAGGAGTAAAAGTAGTTTCCATAGAAGAAGCCGAAAATATGATGAAGGAAACAAAACCAGATATAGCAATTGTTACTACTATGAGTCTAATTAGCAATGTAGAAGATGCTTTAATGCTATGTGCCAAATTAGGAATCAATGCCATTACCACTTGTGAAGAAGCCTTTTATCCTATGAATTCCAACCCAACTATAACAAAAAAAATTGATGATATGGCAAAACAAACTGGTTGTACTATAACAGGAAGTGGTTACCAAGATATTTATTGGGGACAATTAATTTCTAGTATCGCTGGTTCAACCCAAACCATTCAAAAAATAAAAGGAAGTTCTAGCTATAATGTAGAAGACTACGGAATTGCTTTGGCTAAAGCACATGGGGCTGGATTGTCTTTAGAAGAATTTGACAAGCAAGTGGCATCTGTGGATCGCATTTCAGATGAAGAAAGACAAGCTATGATTGATAAAGGAGAATATTTACCTTCTTATATGTGGAATGTTAATGGTTGGTTATGTGCAAAATTGGGGCTAACCGTAAAAAGTCAAACACAAAAAACAGTTCCTCAAACACATACAGAAGATATTGAATCATCTACTTTAGACATGACCGTAAAAGCAGGAATGGCAACAGGAATGAGTGCTGTGGTAACAACCCAAACGGAAGAAGGCATCACCATTGAAAGTGAATGTATTGGAAAAGTATATGCCAAAGAAGACTTTGATAAAAACGAATGGACCATTATAGGAGAACCAGAAACAACATTAGTCATTAATAGGCCTGCTACTGTGGAATTGACTTGCGCTTCTATTGTTAATCGTTTACCAGATGTTATCAATAGTAAACCTGGCTATGTGCCAACAGAGGAAATAGGAGAACTAAATTATAAAGTAAAACCTCTTAATGTATACGTAAAATAGAAAAAATTGCCAAAAGAGCTTGTTTTTACGGCTCTTTTGTGTTATAATAAGAATGTAGTATAAAAAAGGAGGTATAAACTTCAAGTTTATATTGAAGGTGAATGAATATGAGAGAAAGAGGAACAATGAGTACAGTTGAAACTGCTACAAAAGCAAATATATTTCAAGCAGTAAAAGCATTTTTATCTATGTTTGTTAACTCAGATGAAGAACCAGCAAGTTTAGAAAACTTAGAAGATCTAGAAGATTTAAAAAATTTAGAAGACGCAGAATTATTACCAGAATTAAAAGCTACTGTTGAAGGTATCACTGCAAAAGCCGAAAAATTAAATAATAGAAATCAAGAATCTAAGGTAAAAAATAACCTTAAAGGTTTAAAAGAAAACGTACAAGTAGCAAAAGGACCTACTATTCAAAAAGCAGATTTTCATTATAATAAAGAAAACGAGGAAATAACAAGTGATAAAGAAATTTCAGATTAACTAAAAAATACAAGAAATTTGATTTTCTTGTATTTTTATCTTGACAAATGGAAAAACTACCTTTATAATAAATAACGTTATATCAATATGGCGAAGTAGCTCAGTTGGCTAGAGCATTCGGTTCATACCCGAAGGGTCATGTGTTCGAATCACATCTTCGCTACCAAAGGATTAAAAAATACGTATAGTAGCACATATTAGATTGATTAATATGTGCTATTTTAGTGATTATAATAGTTTAGAATAAAATGTATTTTGTATTTGTTGTAAAGTAAAAAAATATATGGTATAAATATATATAATTCGAGGTGATAAAAATGAAATTTGAAGAATTAAAAAAGATTGATTTTAATGAATTTGCATATAATGACAATTCAATTGCAATTTTAGGAAATTGTATAGAAGAATTAAAAAAAATAAACGATAATACAATAGATTTAATATTTGCCGATCCACCATACAATATTGGAAAAGATTTTGGAAATAATAAAGACAAATGGGAAAATATAGAAGATTATATAAAATGGTGTAAACTTTGGATAGATGAATGTTTTAGAGTCTTAAAAAATGAAGGAACTTTTTATTTTATGACTGCTACACAATTTATGCCATATTTAGATGTTTATTGTTCTGAAAAATATAATGTATTATCACGAATTATATGGACTTATGATTCTAGTGGAGTGCAATCAAAAAAAAATTTTGGTTCCTTATATGAACCTATTTTAATGTGCAATAAGAATAAAAAATATAAATATACATTTAATTATAAAGATATTCTTGTAGAAGCCAAAACTGGTGCAAAAAGAAAGCTTATAGATTATAGAAAAAAGATTCCAACACCTTATAATACAAAAAAGGTACCAGGAAATGTTTGGAATTTTAATAGAGTTAGATTTAAAATGGAAGAATATGAAAATCATCCAACACAAAAACCAGAAAAATTATTAGAAAGAATTATTTTATCTTCTAGTAATGAAAATGACATTGTTTTAGACCCTTTTAGTGGAACTTTTACTACTTCATCTGTTGCTATAAAAAATAATAGAAAAGCCATAGGAATAGAACTTAATGATAAGTATTATAAAATTGGAATTAGAAGAACCAATATTTCAAATATTTATAAGGGTGAATTGCTTGAAAAAGAAAGAGTTAAGAAAACAACAGCTAGAAATAAAAGCAATTTTATTAATGAAAATCAATTAAGTATTGGTGTAGGCGAGGTGTAATTATGAGAGAATTTATTAAGAAAATATTATATGATGATTTTGGCAATAGTTATGAAAAAATATATAATTTTTCTGACTTAATTCAATATTTAGATAAAAAAACAGGTGCAATAGATGGCGATTCAAAAACAAGAAGAAGTTTAGGGAATATATATGCAATCTATTCACTTTTAATCTTCTATACAAAGAATAATTTTTATAATAATAAAAATGGCTATAAAAAATTCGAAGGATTTGAATACACAGAATTATGGAATTTTTGTAAACAACAGTATGGTGGAAATAAATTACAAAATCACGCATTTAATAATAGACTAAATGGAGAATTTGCCAATAAAGTTGCAAAAGATCATAGCAAAGAATTACTGGTAATCAATGGAAGTAAATATTTATTACATATAGATTATCTTTATGTAGAAAACATAGATATATCAAAAACTCTTATAAAAATTATTGAAAAATATGTAAATTTGCTAAAAGAAAAAGATTTAGAACTTTCAAATCATTTAAAGAATTTGCTTGAATTGCAAGATTCAAATGCTAAGAAAAAAGTGATTGAAAGCTTAATAGAAGAAAAATCTGAAGCTAGAATTTTTGAAATAATCTCCTATGCAATACTTAAAAACCATTATAAAAATGAATCTATATACATTGGTAAAACAATGGAAAATATTCAAAAAGAATGCTTAAAATTATATAAAACAGGAAGAACAAACGCTAATGATGGTGGTATTGATTTTGTAATGAGACCAATAGGAAGATTTTTTCAAGTTACAGAAGTTGATAGATATGATAAATATTTGTTAGATATGGACAAAATCATGCATTTTCCTATTACTTTTGTTATAAAGACGGCCCGAAACAAGCAAAGTATTTTAGCAGATATGAAGGATTATATTATTGCTAAATCAGGTGATATGGAAATATTAAAAAAGAAATATTTTAATTCTATTGAAGAAATAATTACAATTAATGAATTAAAAAAATGGCTAAATGATTTGGGGAACGAGAGTATTGATGAATTAATTAAAGATATTGATATATATTATAAATTAGAATTTAATCTATAAAAAAGCTTGGAACTTTCGGTTAAATCACTTTTATCGAAAATGAAAATAACCAATATAAAGATACATCTATACTCTACCAAAGTATGATGTGTCAAAATAATATCTTGTCAATGTGAAATACATTTGTGTTTTTTATTATTACATTATACAAAAAATTCCTTTAAAATATTAGCACATCTTTTAGAAGCTAGCTTCAAATTCTCATCAAAGGTAGAAGCATTTTTTCCATTTGGTGTATCTGAAATAGCTCGAATGACCATAAAAGGCACATTATCCAAATAACAAACTTGTCCAATAGCAGCACATTCCATATCTACTACATCAGCATCAAATTTAGCACGAATTTTATCTTTCATCCAAGCTTCACTACAAAAAATATCCCCTGTTGCAATCACTCCTATTTTAATTTGATAATTTCTTTCTGGTATAGATTTTATAATCTGTTCCAATTCATCTACTAAATTTCTGTCACACATAATGCTATTTCCAATTCCCGTAATATATCCTTTACTATGACCAAATGCAGTAATATCAAAATCATGTTGAACCACTTGTCTACCAATTAATATGTCGCCTATATTTAACATACCATTGATAGAACCGCCTGCTCCTAAATTAATAACATATTGTATATTAAAATTTTGAAGCATTACTTGGGTAGTCCTTGCTGCATTTACTTTTCCAATTCCACTTTTTACTAAAATACAATTTTTCCCTTGTATCTTTCCTCTTAAAAATCTTAGATTGTATATTTGTTCTACTTTTGTATCTGTCATAATTTTAAGAATAGCTTCTCTTTCTTCGTCCATAGCAACAATAATTCCGATTTCCTGCATAATTATCCCCCCTTTTTTCTGCCTCTATTATATACTAAATAATAAATTATTTCAATCCTCCAACATTATTAAGTTTCGGTTTTTTTCGTAAGATTAGCTCCCACCTCCAGGCATAAAATATGGTTATTTTGAATAAATGATGAATGTGACCGGAATAAGATTAGGAATTCTTAATCATTTTACGGTAAGAGTTCAAGCTTGTCTTGGAAAGGACCCGTAAAATGATATTAGAATTCCTTGAATTATGAAGGAAGCCGAAGAATTTATGAAAAATAACCATATTTTACGCCTGGAGGTGGGAGCTAATCTTACGAAAAAAACCGAAACTTAAAACAAGAATTTAACTATTATTTTTAGTAGGACTTGCCACTTTTTGAAATTTAGTGTAATATAATAAAGTAAATTGAAAGAAATGCAAAAAATAAAGAAAGGAGGCAATTTATTTTATTCAACATAGCGCCAGAACACTTATTTTAAGTGTTGACGAGGTCTAGGGTTATCGAAATGTTCGGCGGATGCTCTAGTGGCTTTAGCTTAAGGTCATAATATTAATGCAAAAAGCAATAGTGATATTGTAACAAAGATTAATATATTTAAGCTTGCATACTTTCAATTCCAATATTAATTTTAGGAGGATATAAAATATGTGTGGAATTGTAGGTTACATAGGAAACCAAAAAGCAAGCCCTATTTTAATTAATGGGCTAATTCGATTGGAATACAGAGGATATGACTCAGCTGGTATTTCAACCATTGAAAAAGATGGACTTTCCATCATGAAAGATAAAGGAAGAGTAAAAAATTTATACGACTTAAAAGGAATTAACGATTTAACTGGTACCATTGGTATTGCTCATACTAGATGGGCAACACATGGAAAACCATCCCAAGAAAACTCTCATCCTCATATGGATAACAGCAAAACTTTTAGTGTGGTTCATAATGGAATCATAGAAAATTATAATGAATTAAGAAGTTTCTTAACAGATAATGGATATACTTTCTTCTCTCAAACGGATACAGAAGTTATCCCTAACTTAGTTCATTACTATTATACAAAAGATCAAAACTCAGATGAATTAAAATTTTTACGTGCCGTAAAAAATGCTTGCCATGATTTAAAAGGAAGTTATGCCATTGAAATTATTTGTAAACACAACCCAGATATCATGATCGTTACCAGAAAAGATAGTCCACTTGTTATTGGAAAAGGAGAAAACGAAAACTATATTTCTTCTGATATTCCGGCTATTCTTTCTTTTACTAGAAATTTCTATCTATTAAATGATTTAGAATTAGCTGTTTTAACAAGAGATACTGTATCTTTTTATGATAATCATTTAAATGTTATCCCAAAAGATACTACAACCATTGAATGGAATGCTGCAAGTGCTGAAAAAGATGGCTACGAAGATTTCATGTTAAAAGAAATTCATGAGCAACCAACTGCTATTCGAGAAACCATTGGAGCAAAATTCAATGAAACAACAAAATGTGAATTTGATGAATTAAATTTCACCAAACCATATTTATCTAGTATCAATAAAATCTATATTGTTGCTTGTGGTACAGCTATGCATGCTGGCTTAGCTGGAAAAAATGTATTCGAAAAACTTTGTAAAATAACAACAGAAGTTGACATTGCTTCTGAATTTAGATATAGAGATCCTTTAGTAGATGAAAAAACATTATGTATTTTTATCTCTCAATCTGGAGAAACAGCAGATACCATAGCTGCCTTAAAACTTTGTAAAGAAAAAGGTGCTAAAACACTTGCTATTAGTAATGTAATTGGAAGTTCTATTACAAGAGAAGCCGACTACTCTATTTATACCCATGCTGGACCAGAAATAGCAGTTGCTTCTACAAAAGCTTATACTTCTCAAGTTATGCTAATTACTATTTTAGCTATCTATTTTGCTGAAATATTAGAAATGGATTGTAATACCATTAATCAATTGAAAAAAGATATTATGGAATTACCTAAAAAATTAGAAGAAACTTTAAAATTATCACAAGTCATTCAAGATTTTTCTAAGAAAACATATCAAGAAAAAGATATTTTCTTTTTGGGTAGAGGTATTGACGAAACCGTTGCTAGAGAAGGTTCCTTGAAATTAAAAGAAATTTCTTATATTCATTCAGAAAGCTATGCTGCTGGTGAATTAAAACATGGACCAATTGCTTTGATTGAAAATGATATTACAGTAATCAGTATTATAACGGATAATAATTTAGTTGAAAAAACCGTTAGCAATATTCAAGAAGTTATTACACGTGGGGCTAAGACATTAGTCATTACCAACCAAGATGTGGATGAGAATATGTTTGATGTGACGATTAAAATTCCTCAAACAAATTGTTTCCTTTCTCCTATCTTGTCTATTGTTCCTCTTCAATTATTTTCTTACTATATTGCTAAGGAAAAAGGCTTAGATGTTGATAAACCTAGAAATCTTGCTAAGTCTGTGACAGTTGAATAGTCATAAAACGGGAAAAGGCTGGCACCCACTGGATGCTAGCCTTTTCCCATAAAATAACAATTGTCCCTAGAAAATAACAATGTACGCCATTCGTTCTCCACCCCTTACAACGGCCATATCCGCATAATATATATTGCCATTTGTAACTGTCAAAGGTGCACTTTCACGCAACTTAACTTCAATTCTTTTAAGACCATAACTTAAATCCTTATTTAAGATCTTAATTTCCTCTTTCGTTAATTGTTCTTGCAGTTCGTATATGACAAGAGTGCTATTCATTACTGCTATTAATACTTTTCCCCGTATAACATACCTATTTTCATTAAGTCCTATTGCTATTTTCCCTTCCATGTTAATTTCCTCGTTGATTTTCATACCGTCACCACGCCCCAATAACTGAGGCTACCTTTCTTATTTACTTTTTTGTATTTACATCTATATTACATTTATTATATCACATTTACATAAAAAAGTCAATTTTATGCGAAGTGTTCTTGCTTCCAATTTATCCCATTTATCATTATTTATCTTTTATTAACTTCCCATGCAAAAGAGGCCACTACACTTACTCGTGGCCCCCTATCAAGGATATAAACTCTTGAAAAATATGTTCTTCAAAATATCCGTTCATTTTTTCTGTATAATATGGATATTCTGAATCAAACTCCAAATGTGAATTACCCAGTACCGGTATTTTGATTTTTTGTTCCAATAACCAATCTAATAACTGATTTCCTGCTCGTTTCACCTCTCCCCCTTTTTGCAAGGGATACCGCATATCAGTTATAATACCATCTATATGGCTATGGTCATTTTTTAAGCAGTTCTGTGCTGACTCCAAATCATGAAATACCTTCGTTTCTATTCCACATTTTCCACATTCAGCTTCTATTTTCCGGCACTTTCCAATGCTGTCATCAATGATCATTATTGTCATATGCCTATCCCCTTTCTTTTTTTTCTGCTAAACTTCATTGTTTGCTTGATTATACTATAAATTCACATAAATTGCAATTATAAAAATAGAAATTTATCCAAGTAGTAACTTTACTACAATTAAGCAAACAGCACCTGGCAATCCCAATAAACCGAATTAGTATGCTGGTAAAAAAATTCAAGCCAATATGAAATCCGAAGGTACTTCCTATTAAATTAATCATAAAAATAGAAAGACCACCTAAAACAGAATTAAATAGTAGTTTCAATATTTTCTTTAGTGGCAAAATAAAAATTCTTCCAAATATAAAAATAAAACAAATACATGCCAAATAGGTAAGTAAGTTTATATCCATTTCTTATCACTCCAACAAAAAAATACAAATAGTAATCATTATTCTATTACCATTTGTATGTTAAATGTTGGACAAATATTACATTAACCGGCTTCTTCTTCCCACAACGAAAACTTTATATCACTAATCATATCTACCTCAATGCCTTTTGCTTTTGCTATTTTTATTAAATAATTTAATTTTGCTTGATTGGCTTTTATTTGATACGTATAATAATCTACTAAATCATCTTGTGCATATTCAAAATTACGATTAGCAGCTTTTAATTCCTCTCTTGTTTTTATAATGGCTTTAATTAATTCTGTTTCTTTTTCCATTTCGGTTTTCTCTATTATTTCTTGTTCTCTCATATAATTATCATTTTGCATAAAATATCCCCTTTTAATTATCTTTTTCCATTAGTATATTCCTATCCTCATTTTTTATTCATTAACTTGGAAATTTTTTACTGCTTTTTAATTAGCATTCCAACTTAAATTTTGTATATAAAAGTAAATCTAGTTGTGAATTGTAACTACCTCATAAAAAATTTTAACTAATTTCCCCAAAAGTCTTGTTTTTTTCGCCATTTTGTAGGATAATATATATGTATGATTAAATTTTAGAAGGGACTTTCTTAGATGAAATATATAGATAAATTTTTAAAAAAATTAAACACGAATCGAAACACTTTTGCTACCTATCTATTAACATTAGCCACCATTTATATTGTAGTAGATAGAGTGGTAGAAATGTTACTTATGGCATTTACAGGCGTTTCTTACTCTTATTGGGGACCTATTCAATACACCCTAGCATTAGCTTGTCCATGCTTTGCCTTTGCTTTTATGCCTAAGTCAAAATTTGCCAAAAGCAAAGGTTATAAAGTAACTTTATTTTATGTATTTATGACTGCCTTTTATGTTGTTACTATTTCTATGTTAACCCAATGGCTAAACATGGGAGCTTGGCTATTATTATTATCAGTACCAAATTATACCGAATTAATTACGGAATTTTCTGATTTAGTTACACCAGCTCTTATCAGTCTTTCCCTATATTTACCTCTGGTTACCGTATATCCTTTCTTCAAATTTGTTTATTTTAAAGTAAAAGACGATCCATTAAAAATACGTTCTCTTTGGGATTTTCGTGGTATCGACTTAACAGATAAAAAAGAAGGACATGGACCATATACTTGTGATGTTTATGTATGTACAGATGATGACTATAACAAAACCATTATTATGCCAGAAACTTCTCGTTATCAATCTTTATTTGTATGTGGTGGTTCTGGAACAGGAAAAACTTCTTTGATTTATGAACCTTTAATTGCTAGAGATTTTGAAAGAAAACATTTCTACAAAGAAGCTTCCAAAGAATTAGGTTTCACCGCTTTAAAAACAGGAATTGCAACCTTAAATAAACCATTTGACAATGACTATTTAAATAAAAATTTCAACTTAAATATGATAACACCTGTATCTGGAAAAGAAAATTTATTTAATGCTTACTTAAAAAAGATGACTTTAGGTACAATTGGTGGAGAAACCGTTTATCGTGACTTAGGACTTACGTTAATGGCACCAGACTATGAAGTGATTGATCACATGACAGCTGTATGTAAAAATTTTGGCATTGATTACAATGTAATTGACCCATCTGATAAGACTTCTATTGGTTTAAATCCTTTTACTTATGATGATCCATCCAAAATTGCAGTAACCATATCTTCTGTACTAAAAGCTATGTTCTTAGTAACACATGACGATCCAGAAGAAGCTTATCGAGGAGATGTGTCAATACAAGCCATTGAAAATGTTACCATATTATTAAAAGAAATATACCCAAAAATGAATGGTGGGGCGCTTCCTAATATGGAAGACTTATTAAAATTATTTACTAACTTTGAATTAATTGAAAAAATGTGTGAAATCATGGCACATGATGAAGAATTAAAAGAAAAATACGCCATCCAACTTACGTACTTTAAAAAATATTTCTACAAAAATGCACCAGGAAAACAAGAAATCGAAAAATATATTTATACGGCAGTTAGTCAATTAGACAACTTATTAAGAATTCCTGGTATTAAGCCAATTCTATGTAACAGACATAACAATGTAAACTTTGATCAATTCTTAGAAGAAGGAAAAGTGACTTTTATTTGTACCAGACGTGGTGATTTAGGCGCTGCTGGTCATAAAGCTTTTGGATTATTTTATTTAATCTCTATGCAAGACGCTGTTCTAAGAAGACCAGGAGTAGAGGCAACACGTATTCCGCACTTCTTATATATTGATGAATTTGCTGACTTTATTTGTAAAGCTACTGAGCCAATGTTTACTTTATACCGAAAATTCAAAGTAGCACCTACTATCTCTGTACAAAGTTTATCACAATTAGAAATTCATGGACAAAAAGAAAATTATCGATCACTTATCTTATCTAATTGTGCTAATAAGATATTCACAGGAAATGCTGAATGGGATGAACTAGAATGGTGGTCAAAAGAATTTAGTACTCGTAGGGAATGGAATTATACGAATAGTATAGATACTGAAAAAGTAGAATATGATCCTAAATATAGTGGTGTAGCATGGAAATATACAACTATTTTAAAAGAAGGAAAGCTACAATCTTTAACTTTAGGAAAATGTGGTTTTAAAATTAAAGGAGACAAAGGTTTCCAACAATGTGGATGTGGTCTTTTAGAATTTTTATCTTCAAAATATAAAGAACCACAAAAAATAAAAAATTATGATTTTAGCAAATATTTAAAAGGAGCTATTGAAACTTCAGGAGAAGAAGATGGCAATACTAGAAAAAAATTCGACTTAAAAAATTTGAATTTTATGGATGAAAAAAATGAATTTAATCCTGTTCAAACAGATGTAACAGATTCCAAATATTTATTTGATAATGAAGATGCTATTATTGTTAATTTTAAAAAAGGACATCCTAATAATAACTAAAACAAATTAAACAAAAAAAGAACTAAAACTTTTATCATACCTATAATTGTTTAAAGAAAAACTAGTCAAATTGGCTCCCTATTACTTGAGAATTTTGACTAGTTTTATTATGCAATTTTTTATACACTTATAAATTTGTTTTCTAATTTTTTATTATTTTTTACAACCATAATTTATCATTATATGTTGATGATTTATTATACCCTACCGAATCGTGTAAACCATTATTATTTTCTTCGTGGTTCTTACCTAATCTTTCTTAAAAGTGAATTCCTATTAATTCCATGATAACCCCAACAATTACACCTATGCTATACAATATAACTACTATTTTAATATTTTCCTTGATTCCTTTATTCATTTTAAATAATACAGCTAGTCCAACACCTGCTCCAACTAATAAACCAGAAATCATAGTAGCAACAGATATTACATTTTCCAAGTACATTTGCGTTAAAATAACGGAGGAAGCACAATTTGGAATTAATCCTATCATTCCAGCTATGACCGGCCCCAAAATTGGCTGATTACGTAAAAATCCTGAAATATGTTCCTCACCTATTAGATAAATTGCAAAATTAATAACAATCGTAATCAATAAAATAAATACAAATATATTTAAAGTATGTGTTAAAGCTGATTTTATAATCCCATGTTCACAATGACAATGCTCTTTTTCACATAAATCTATTATCTTCTCTTCTTCCTTTTCTTTATGTTTTAATCGGATCACGAAATCAATAACAAAACCTGCTATCATTCCAACTACTAACTTTATTCCCAATATTGCTAAAATGGTTGTGATTGGTACCGATTCTGATAAAAAAATAGGTAACATTTCATCTGATGTCGAAAGATACACTGCCATTAAAGTTCCCAATGTAATAACTCTTGTTGCATATAAATTGGTTGCAGAAACTGAAAAACCACATTGCGGAAATACACCCAATAGGCTTCCTAGTAAAGGTCCATATTTCCCCGATTTTTTGATTGTTTCTTTGGTCTTGTCCTTCGTTTTGTGTTCAATCGCTTCCATGATTAGGTAGGTAATAAATAAAAAGGGAACTAATTTTACACTATCAATTAGTGCATCTAATAATATATCCATCCTATATTTTCTCCTTCTTTCCTATTCTTCTATCATATCACATATTACATTTTTTGCCAAGAGGGACGGACCTTTTTGGCAACTTATTCCAATTTTTTTAGTAATTATTAAATAGACAGAAAAATGAATCAATTTTGAAATGTTAATCTGTCAAGCTATTTCTAATAGAAAATGTAATAAAATATTTTAGGCACCTCTCAAAACAAGTTTGAGATTCTCCTAAAATATTTTATAACATTTACTAATGACGAAATACTTTCCATCATAACATTTCAAAATTGATTTATTTTTCCTTGCTTTTAATTTTACTACCAAATACTTACAAAGTTGCCAAAAAGGTCCGTCCCTCTTGGCAACTTTAAAAATTATCTCCTTCTACAACCACAGCTATTGTTATTCCCATTTGAGTTTTGACAACTATTATTGTTTGTATTTGGAATAATATTAATTCTTGCACTTAAACCATCTGCATTTGTAATTTGATAAGTACATCCATTGTCATTTTGATTACAACCACAATCCGAATTTCCATTTTGTAAATTACTAACGGTTAACAAATTATTATTTGTGTTGCTATTACAACTACATTGACTTTCTCTTCTACAACCACATCCACATGTATTTTGGCATCCAATTCTATCCAAAAGTCTTTTTATCATACAAGTTAAAAAGGCTGTAATAAAACTAATAATAGCATACACAATGGCAGCAATTAAAAAGTTTAAATTATTTACGATAAAAGTCACAATAAGAAAGATAGCAAATATAATGGCAGCAACCAAAGCAGGACATTTCAAGATTTTTTGCAAAGCAATTGAAATAATAATAACGGCAATTGGTAAAGCAAAAAATATAAGTAAAGTATTCATGGCTTCTCTCCTTTTCATTTTTTCTATATTTTATGCTTACTTAGAATAATTTGTTAATTGCCACTATATCAATTACAGAAAAAGTTGTTATATAAATTTTTGAAGAAAAGACCAATAGGTAGACCCCAGCTATGTTTTTTCAAAAAATATTTATATAACAACTTTTTCTAGTAGTATTTTTATGAAACTAAATATTAACAGTATTCCACTTTTACCAAATATAATCCTTGTGGTGGTAATGTTTTTCCTGCTTTTGTTCTATCTTTTTCTTGTAAAATAGTAGAAATATCTTCTGGTCCGTATATTTCCCAATCCAACTTCAACTAAAGTACCTGCTATAATTCGTACCATATTATATAAAAATCCATTCCCTGTTAATTCAATCCAAATTTTATCTTCTGGCTTTTCTATAATTTCTGCTTTATAAATCGTCCTTACACTGCTTTTTGAACTTGTCCCACTTGCTTTAAAAGCTTTGAAGTCATGTTCTCCCTCAAAATAAGAAATCGCTTTTTTCATTTTTTCAACATCTAATTTCATAGGAATATGAGTCTCTAAATTTCGGTAAATTGCTGTTCCTACTTTTGAATTGTTAATAATATAACGATAAGTCTTTTTTTTACAAGATAGTCTACTATGAAATCTCTCTTCTACCTCTTCTGCTGATTTGATTAAAATAGATTTTTTTAAATTGCTGTTAATTGCAATAGCAAATTTTTCGATAGGAATATTGGAATTGGTTTTAAAATTAGCCACTTGTCCGAAGGGCATGTACACCACTATCCGTTCTCCCTGATGCGGAAAGCTCTATTTCTTCTCCTGTTATTTGTTCAATAGCCTTTTCTATGGTTCCTTGTATATTTAGTTTATTGGGTTGTTTCTGCCACCCATTAAATTCCTTCCCGTCATATTCAATGACTAATTTTATATTTCTCATATCATCACCTACCATGTTTTTTATATAATCATAACTATTTTAATTGAATTATAGGAAAAAGTCGCTATTTTTAAGCGACTCTATTTATTTTATTGTTTTGGCATTTCTTCTTGCTTTTTCTCTTCTTTTATGTTTTGTTTTATTTCTTTTAACTTATTTTTTCTTTCTTTTTTCTCAGTAGCAAATCTTTTCGTTACAATATTACTAATTAAAATTTTCTTTAAAACTTCTTCTCTTACATCTGCAATTAAGGTTCCATCTTTTGCTACTGACATTTTTCCCGTTTCTTCTGAAACAATTACAACAATACTATCAGATTCTTTTGATATGCCTATGGCTGCTCTATGTCTGGTTCCTAATTCTTTGGCAATATCTTTGTCATCTGCTAATGGCAACACACACGCTGCCGCCGCAATTTTATTTCCAGATATAACAACCGCTCCATCATGTAAAGGGGTTTTCGGTTCAAATATATTAACTAATAATTGTGGTGATACTTCCGCTTCCATTGGTATTCCTGTTGCTATAATGTCTTGTATTTTGATGTCTCTTTCCAATACTATTAATGCTCCTGTTTTGGCTTTCGAAAGCTCCGTTGCTGCAATTACTATTTTATAAATATCTTCTTTTGTTTTGGTAGCTACATCTTTATCAATTCCAAAAAATCTAGTTAATTTATTGGTTCCTAATTGTTCTAACCCTCTTCTTAATTCTGGCTGAAAAATAACAATAATCGCAATGACTCCTAAATTCATGATACCTGTCAAAATCCAATTTAAGATTTTTAAATTTAAAAGTCCACTCACAGCAGTTGCTATAATCAAAAGTGCGATTCCTTTGATTAGTTGCCACGCTCTGGAACCTCTTACTACTTTAAAAAAGCAATATACTAAAAATATGACAATTGCTAAATCTATGATTAATGTTATTAATTCAAACGGATTTTCTTGTAAGGATTTAATATAAGACATAATATTGTCTTTATAAAAATTTTCCCAATTCATTCCTAAATTGATTACCATTTGTTTCTCCTTTTTTTACGCCATTAACGCATATACAAGTGTAATTCCTGTTCCCGCTACCATCAAAAGTGCTAAAACACCTGCCATGATTTTTACAAATATTTTTCCTTTGTCATGGTTTGCTTTATTTTCTTTGTTTTTCATTTGCATTCACCCTTTCTTTTTGTTATACACTACTTATTATTATATCATATCTTGTCAAATTTTCAATTGTTTTGACCTTAATTCTAAAAAATTCTAGTAATTATTTACAAACAAAAGCATAACTAAACAGTTATAATTTCCAATATTGTCTTTTCTTTATCTACTTTACTTTGTGTCATTTTAATAATTTCGTTTAACCTTGTTTTAGCTGCTATTAATTTTTCCTCATCATTCGCATAAATATAAGCTAAAACCTCATTTTGTTTTACTTTTTCAGCCACCTTTTTATGCAACACAATTCCTACGGATGGATCGATTATGTCCTCTTTTCTTTCTCTACCTGCTCCTAATATTCCTGCTAATTTGCCAACTTCTTTACTATTTATTTCCTGTATGTAGCCATCTTGTTCACTGTAAATTGCTTCCTTATATTTTGCCTTTGGTAGTTTTTCAAGATTTTCGATATAGGAAATATCACCACCTTGATTTTTCACTAATTGTAGAAATTTCTGATAAGCTTTTCGATTTTTTATATTTTCTAATAATCTGTTCTTATTTTCTTCTAAATTCTCTCCTTTTCCTGCTAACTTAACCATATAGCTACCAAGTTCTAATACTACTTGCTTCAAATCTTCTGGCATATCTCCTTGCAAAAATTTAACGGCTTCGATAACTTCTAAACTATTACCAACAGCATATCCCAATGGTTCATTCATATTGGTTAATACACAAACCGTTTCTCTTTTGGCTAATTTCCCGATGGCAATCATCGTGTTAGCTAATTTTCTTGCTTCTTCCCTATTTTGCATAAAAGCTCCTTTTCCAACGGTTACATCTAATACAATCTTCTGGGCACCACTTGCTATTTTTTTGCTCATTATACTAGATGCTATTAATGGGATACTCTCTACACAAGATATACTATCTCTAAGAGCATATAATTTTTTATCTGCTGGTGCTAGATTTAATGTTTGTGAAATCATACTAATACCAATTTGCTTTACATTTTCTACAAATTGTTTCATTTCTATTTCGGTTTGATAGCCTGGAATAGCTTGTAATTTATCGACTGTTCCTCCTGTAAAGCCTAATCCTCTTCCTGACATTTTGGCAACTGGTACACCTAAAGAACTGACTAATGGTAAAAGAATCAGTGAAACCTTATCACCAACACCCCCTGTGGAATGTTTATCCACAATGCTTTCTCCTAATGTGGATAAATCTAATATTTCTCCTGAATGTGCCATCGCTAATGTTAAATTGGTAGTTTCTTGGTTTTTCATTCCATTTAAAAATATTGCCATAATCAACGCTGCTGCTTGATAGTCTTTTATATTTCCATTGGTATATTCTGTTACAAAATATTCGATTTCTTCTTTGGTTAGTTCTTGCTTATCTCTCTTTTTTTCAATAATATCTGTAATTCTCATTTTCACTCTCCTATTTTTTATTTTTGAAAAAAGCACATTGGTTATTATGTGCTTTTATACAAAATTTTTGGTAAAACTTCTTCGATGAATCGGACATAATCCATATTCTTTAATGGCTGCTATATGTTTTGCTGTTCCATATCCTTTATGACCACTAAACCCATATTGCGGATAAATTTCATCCCATTGTCTCATAATTCTGTCTCTCGTTACTTTTGCTATAATAGAAGCTGCTGCTATGTTATAGCATTTAGCATCTCCCTTAATAATGGAATCATAAGGAATTCCTTTTGTATTAATGTGTGTTAGGGCATCTACTAAAATTAAATCTGGTTTTACCTCAAAATCTTCAACTACTGTGGTAACTCCTTGTTTGGTGGCATTTAAAATATTTATGTCATCAATTACATCTTGTTCGATAATGGCAACTGAATAGCTAATGGCTTCTTCTAAAATTAAATCATATAACTTTTCTCTCTTTTTTTCGGAAACTTTTTTAGAGTCATTCACGCCTTCTATCATGGAATCTGGTGGCATGATAACACCAGCTACTACCACTGGACCAGCTAAAGGTCCTCTTCCCGCTTCATCGATTCCCGCTATTTTTTGAAATCCCTTTTGATATAAATCTTTTTCTATTTCTTTTAATTGCGTTAATCTTTCTAACTCCTTTTCTTTCATTGCTTCCTCCATTATTCCTTTTATTATTCTTGTGTTTGACCTATTTTTTCAATGTCTGTCAAAGAATATTGTCCATTATATCCTTCCCTATAATAAACTTCAACTCTTTCACTGATTTCATCAAATACAAGAAAATAATCGTCTATCTCATCTTCTAATTTATCTAATCCCCACTTTTCTATTGTCTGATTTGTTAATTGATAACAGGATTCCTCATCAGTTAAATTGAATTCTGATGGTATATTTGTTGCTACTTTCAAATTTTGTCCATCTTCATATATTTCCTTCCTTGCCTCTATCTTGTTTGTATTTTGTTTATCTGGTATAATGCCCATCCTAAAATTTACTTCTTCTACGTATTCTTTGGCTTTTGCTTGAATTAAAAGCATATTGGTTTTTAATTCTTGTAATTTCGCTTTTTCTATGGTTTCTTTTCCACTATAAAAACTAATGGTTGCTAGTATTAACAATAGAACAATGGTAATTGTCAAAGCAATTAATGTAATTCCTTTCATTTCTTTCATTTTCTCTTTCCTCCTATGTTTTAGCATTTTTTTATCTTTCTTTCCTTCAAATTTCGAGTTTTTGTAGGTGAAGGTTATCCTATATAATTTTTGAGCTACTTCGTAAGCGACCAAACGAGCTATGCGAGTGCGATTGGAGCAACCGACAGATAAATTTTGTTATTATAATAAACACATTATATATTTTTATCACTATATTTTCAATACAAAGTCAAATTTTTTTCACACAAATTTCACAAAGCTATTGTATTATATTGGCATAATAGGTTATTATAGTAATAGTTATTTAATTTAAGGAGGTTTTTAACAAAATGGAAGAAAACGAAAAAAAAGAAGAAAAAATGCAAAACTTTAAAACCGTACAAAATCCAAATACATACAAAAATGTGTATAAAAGTGAAAGTAAATCAAAAGTAAAAGTTGGATTTGGAAGAAGTGTTTTATTACCGTTCCTAAGTGGGGTTGTTGGTTGTAGTGTCGTACTTGGTACTTGCTTTGGTATTCCTTCGATTCGTTCTAAGCTATTAAATGGCAATACTAATATCTCAAATACGACTTCACACTCTCAAAATGAAGGATATGTTAGTCAAACTTCACTTTCCAACTATTCAGATACTGCTGTTTATGCAGCCAATAAAGTATTACCATCCATTGTAGGAATTAATGTAGAGTACAGCGTAAATTCTCTTATTTCTATGTTTGGTAGACAATCTCAACCAAGTACTGCAACAGCAAGTGGTTCTGGAATTATTATGAGTGATGATGGTTACATTTTAACCAATAATCATATTGTAGCTACTTCTTCCTCTGAATCTTATTACGAAGTATCAGAAGCTACCAAAATAACAGTCACTTTATTCAATGACGAAACACAATACGAAGCAAAAATTATTGGAACTGATGAACAAACCGATTTAGCCGTTATCAAAATCGAAAAAACGGGACTTTCTAAAGCAGAATTTGCTGATTCTGACAATATCAAAGTTGGCGAATTTGCTATGGCTGTTGGTAATCCATTAGGTATGCAAAGTAGTATTACTTGTGGTGTTATCAGTGCTGTTAATCGAGATGTTACGGATTCAGATGGAAAAAAATTCACGCTAATTCAAACCGATGCTGCTATCAACTCTGGTAATAGTGGTGGTGCTTTAGTTAACAATGAAGGAAAGGTCATTGGCGTTAATACCTTAAAACTTTCTGGAACTGGCATTGAAGGGATGGGATTCGCTATTCCAATCAATTCAACCACTGATATCACTTCTCAACTAATTCAATATAGTAAAGTAAAAAGACCTTATATTGGAATTTCTGGAATGGACTTAACAGAGCAAACGGCAAAAGCTAATAACTTAGTAGTTGGTATCTATGTAAAATCAATTGATGATTTTTCTGCTGCTGAAAAAGCTGGTATTAAAATTGGTGATGTCATTATTGAAGCTGATGGTAAAAAAATCACAAAAATGGACGAATTGAATGAAATTAAAAATTCTCATAAAATTGGTGATGAAATGAAAATCAAAGTAAATCGTGATGGTCAAGAAAAAGATTTAACCATTACGTTAGGAGAACAACCATAAGAATTATTGAATTCTTCACTTTTCGTTCACACAATGGACAAATTTCATTGTTAAAATAGCCATAGTCAGTAAGAGATTACTGACTTAAAATAAAAAACATCCCCTTTTATTTTCAAAAAAGAAAGAGTTTTTAAAACTCTTTCTTTTTTGAAAAGTTTTTAAATTTTCTTTCCACATTTTTATATTGCTACTAAATCCATTTCACTTGTAAAAGTATCATTTCCATAAGCATAAATAATATATAATACATCATTCATAAAATAAAATTCCTTCGTATTTTCGATCTCATACCTATTACTTTTAACATCTCTGTTATAAATGGTATAACCTAAATTCTTCAAATCCTCTACTTTCTTTTGTTCTATTTCAATTTCCTTTTTAATTTTTTGTTGTATCTCTGTTTGCTCTAAGTTTTCTATCCTTAACATCTTATCTAGTGTAATGGACTTATTATTTCTTAAATCATAATTATATGTCTCAACAATGACTCTTTGTGCACTAGCTCCTTCTTTTAAATTAGAACGAATCATCAAAAATAAAATATCATCTTTCACATTGGCAGTATATTCTACCGTATAAATGGTATTTTTATCTTGGCTTGCTAAAATGTCATTGGTTTTGTCCATAAAACTTTCTATTTCTTTGTTATATCCCTCTACTATTTCACTATCAATATTAATATAGGGTATATTAACTTCTATATCATAGCTATTCAATTTACTTTCTTTTTTATGAGTTTTGGTATACACAAGTGGTTGATCTGCTTCTTTTTTCTTATTGTCTTGTCCTTCCCCATTTTGAATGTTATTGGTAAATAATTGGTCAAATCCTACTTTTAATAATTCTGTTTGTTCTTCTGTTCGATTCCCTAATTGCGTTTCTTTTTCAAATCCTAACAAGCTTGGTATGTCAATTCTAGCATAAAATTGAACATAAAAAGCAATGATGACAGAAACGATACATACCATGATAATGGTTATATAGATGGCTAATTGTTTTTTGTTAAATACTTTTTCTTCTGGTAATACTACTTTCATTCTTCTACTCATTCCTTTACTATTTTTTATTCATTATAGCATTTCTTCTTAAAATTGCCAAGTGAAAGCATAATAATTGGGAACTATTCTATCAATATTAAAAAGTTTATGTATTTTTTCTTCGTAACTCCCAGCTGCGAACAGTCTGTAATTGTATAACAGACTGTATTCTTGCTGGTCCCCCGAATTGTTACTTCATAAAAAATACATAAACTTTTTAATTTTTATAGATTTCCTTTGAATTGTTACTGAATACGTAACCTTTTTGGCAATTTTTATTGACTATTTCGCAATTTTGCGGTATGATATTGTATATTAAATTAGATAGAAATGAGGAATTTAAAACGTATGTTATGTTCAGAATGTAATCAAAACCCAGCCATACTTTTTTATAAAAAAATAGAAAACGGAAAAGAATCTATGGAAGGATATTGTTACGACTGTGCTAAGAAAAAAGGAATCAATCCCAATGAAGTATTAGCCAAACAAAGTGACATCCTATCCAAAGACAAAGTAAACTTATCCGATATGACCAAACAATTTGAAAGTATCTTCAAAGATTTAGCTGAAAACATTAATTTAGAAGACATTGAAAATATAGAAGGAGCCATTACCTTTGAAAATCCAGACGCAAATGGTGATGAAGATGCTCCCAAAATAGCAGGTGCTGCCATTCCACTTGGTTCTATTTTTTCTAATATGTTTAGCAACTCAAGTTCTAACGCAAAAGAAAAAGACGAACAAGAAGAGCCAATCAGTGGCAGAAAAAAAGTAAAAGTAGAAAAGAAGAAAAATACAAAACAAAACAAAAAGAAAAAATTTCTTGATGTCTATGGAACGAATTTAACAAGTAAAGCCAAAAACAACGAAATCGACATTGTAATTGGTAGAGACAAAGAAATCCAAAGAATTGTACAAATTCTAAATAGACGTTCTAAAAACAATCCTTGTTTAATTGGAGAGCCAGGCGTTGGTAAAACTGCTATTGCACAAGGATTAGCCATTAAAATAGCCAATCAAAATGTGCCAGCTAAACTTTTAAACAAAGAAGTTTATTTATTAGATATGACAGCTGTCATTGCTGGTACACAATTTAGAGGACAATTTGAATCCAGAATGAAAGGAATTATCGATGAATGTAAAGAATATGGAAACATTATTCTAGTCATTGACGAAATCCATAACATCATTGGTGCTGGTGATGGTGAGCACTCCATGAATGCGGCTAATATCTTAAAACCAGCTTTATCCAATGGAGAAATACAATTAATTGGTACTACCACTTTAAAAGAATACAGAAAATATATTGAAAAAGACTCTGCCTTAGAAAGAAGATTTCAACAAGTATTAGTGGAAGAACCAAACATAGATGACTCAATTGGTATTTTGGAAGGAATTAAAAAATACTATGAAGAATATCACAAAGTAAAAATTTCTTCTGATGTCATACGCCAAGTCGTTGTTATGTCTGAAAAATACATTCATGATAGATTTTTACCAGACAAAGCGATTGATATTTTGGACGAAGCTTGTTCCAGAATTAATTTAGAGAATAAAGACTTATATAAACTTGAAATGCTAAAACAAGAACTAACCCAAGTACAAGCAGAAAAAGAAGAAGTTATTGCTGCTGATTCTACTGAAGATTATCAAAGAGCTGCTGACTTAAAAACTAGAGAATGTCAATTAATAGAAGAAATTGACTCTTTAAATAGTAAAATGAAATTAAAACAAATTACCATTCAAGATATTGCCAATGTTATTGAAAGCTGGACAAAAATACCAGTTAAAAAAATAACAGAAGCTGAAACGCAAAAACTATTAAACTTAGAAACCAATCTTCATAAAAGAATTATTGGACAAGAAGAGGCAGTTAGCAGTGTTTCGAGAGCGATTCGAAGAAACCGTGCTGGTTTGCAAAGTAGTAAAAGACCACCATCTTTCATTTTTGTTGGTCCCACTGGTGTTGGAAAAACAGAACTTGCCAAATCTCTTGCTTATGAAATGTTTGGAAGTGAAGATTCTATTATTCGAGTGGATATGTCTGAATACATGGAAAGCCATTCTACCTCTAAATTAATTGGTGCCCCTCCTGGTTATGTTGGCTATGATGATGCGGGACAATTAACAGATAAAGTAAAAAGAAAACCTTACTCTATCATTTTATTAGATGAAATTGAAAAAGCCCATCCAGATGTGTTTAATATATTACTTCAAATATTAGATGATGGAAAATTAACAGATAGTCAAGGTAATTCTGTTAGCTTTGCGAATACCATTATCATTATGACCTCTAACGCTGGTTCTAACTTGAATAATAATTCTATTGGATTTGGCGGTCAAACCGTTAATAAAAACAAAATCATAGATAGTCTAAAAGATGTATTCCGTCCAGAATTTTTAAATAGAATTGATGAAATTGTAGCTTTTGATTCTTTAACCAAAGAACAATTATTACAAATTGTTGATTTAATGTTAAAAGATACCATAAGTGCTTTAAAAGACAAAGACATTCAAATGAAAATTAGCAAACAAGCCAAAGATTTTATTTTAGAAAAAGGAACAGATATAAAATTTGGAGCCAGACCTCTACGAAGAGCAATTCAAAGATATATTGATGATGAATTAGCTGAAATGGTTTTACGAAGTGAACTTTTGGATGGTTCTACGGTAGCAATTAATCTGAAAAATGATAAATTAGAATTTGAAATAAAATAGGAGAAAATTATGTTAAAACATCTACCAAATATCTTAACTGTACTCAGGCTTTTATTAATACCAGTTATTGTTTTTTATATCTTTACTGGTAATTACATTTTGGCTTTCATCTTTTTTACGGTATCTGGTATTACAGACATAGCCGATGGCTTTATTGCCAGGAAATTTAATTTGATTTCTAATTTTGGAAAATTGATGGATCCCTTAGCTGATAAATTGACACAAATAGCCACTTTAGCTTCTCTTGTGTTTACCAATATTATTCCTGTTTGGATTTTACTAATTGTGTTTTTAAAAGAGTTTATTATGATTTGTGGCGCTTCTTTCCTTTACGGAAAAGATGTGGTGGTTTATAGTAAATGGTATGGTAAGCTTGCTACTGTATTGCTGTATATTGCTATTGTCATTTCTCTTTTATTGAAACAATTTAATATTTCTGGTATTTGGGAATTTTTAGATTTAGGTATTTTTACATTAGCTTTAGTTGCCACTATCTTCTCTTTGATTATGTATGTAAGAGATCTATATCAAAAAGGATTGATTGATAAGCAAGATTTAAATAAAGAAGTGACTGTGGATAAAAAAGAAAAGAAGCAAAAAGAAAAATAATGTAGCCCCCTCATTCAAAGAATGAGGGGGGCTTTTTCTATACTCTCTATTTTTTTACTCAAAGTCCTCAATCAATTGATTTAACTCTTGTTTCCCGTTTACTTTAATTCCCTTTTTCATATTAATTTTATCAGTTTCTGGCAAATATTCTGTCGTAACTCCTGTAATTTCTATCTCTTTTTGCTCTCCATTTTCTAAAATCTGATAAATGGCAAGTTGTCCTTCCTTATCTTTAACCATATAATGTTCGCCACATTCTCCTTCTTTTTCTTGATATAAAATTACTTCATTACTGGCAAAACTTTCTATTTGATATTCTGAGTATTTTTTTTGTATTTCCTCTTTCGTCAAATTAACTAAATCTTGTGGCAAATTATCATATTGACCTTTAGTATGTCCACATTTTAAGAAATATGTCTTGGTAATAAGAGAACAATTAGGTGATGTTTTTTCTTCTTGTGTATTGGCTTTTACAGTATTTTCATATTCCATTTCTTCATACTCGTCTGTACATTCATCCAAAATTTCCTCTTCTGCCATTTCTGTTACTAGACTAGGTGTCTTTTCATCATGATTTGGACTAAATATCATGACACCAGTAAGTATAGCTCCTATCATTACGATGATAGTAATTAATGCCATAATTGCTTTATTCATAAATTTAACGCTCCTTTTTCTATTTTTTAGTATTATTTACAGAGTCTGTTAAATTTATACGGTTTTCTCATTCTTGTTTCTTCGTATTGTCATTTTTACTAATTATAATTTATAATAACTTAATTTTTTATTTTTCTATCATTATTTTATAGCAAACTTCATCAATTTTATAACCTTTCTCTTTTATCTCTCCTTTTACTCCAGTTTTAGTATTTCTTTGATAAATAATGCTATACTTTATTTTTTCAATTTCTTTTAAATTATTTTCAGATAATAATTTTATATTTTGAATTTCCTTTTCATTTGCTTCTATTGGGTCAATTGCTAGTCTCATAAAATCAAATATATTTTGTGGTGTTTCTACGATTGTTCTATATCTTTTTTCCACTTCCATAAAATATCTTCTAATTTTTCTTCCTATTTGATTGTTTTCTACCATCGCTAACTCTTTTGCCATGTTTAATTACATTTCGACGTTCGCCGATTTTGGCGAACGTTAAAATGTAATCCTCATTTTCGATAAAATCCTTATTCCTATCAGAATAATTTAATTTAACATCTTATTCAGCCAAACCTTTCCTTTTCTATTCACTCGTATTGTAATTTCCCCATTTTCATCTGTCCTAAATATCTTACTGGCAAATCCGTTTCAACCTTTCTAAAACTTCAATATTGGGATGTCCAAAAGTATTTTTTTCTCCAACCCCAATCAGTGCTATTTTAGGTTTTACTACATCTAAAAATTGCTCTATCGATGACGTTTTTGAACCATGATGAGCTACTTTTAATACAGTAGCTTTTAAAGCATTTGTATTCTTATGTTCTTCCAAAATTGCCTTCTCTGCTATTTGTTCAATATCACCTGTAAATAGCATAGAAAAATCTTGGTACACCATTTTGCAAACCAAAGAATTATTATTAATATTATTTTCATGAATTACATTTTTTGAACTTGGCCATAATACATCAAAATATAAATTCTTTTCTATTTGGATTCTCTTTCCTTCTTCCACTACTATAACTTTTATCTTCTTTTCTTTTACCATTTCAACAAACTTTTCATAATTTTCACAACTCTCAAACTGTTTTCCCATTACTACATTTTTCACCTTGAATTCTTGCATAACCGTTAACAATCCACCGTACATGATCTTGATCAAAATGGCTAATCATTATATAGTCTATGGTAGTATAACCTCTATCTAATAAATAAGGAATTACTATCTTATCTCCAACATCAAATTCATCTGTTAAACTTCCGCCGCCATCTATTAGAATCGTTTTATTTTTAGGTGTCACAATAAAGGTACAATCTCCTTGTCCCACATCTACAAAATAAATTTTCAACTTTTTTGGTAGTAAAGAAATAACTATAATAAACACTAACAAAATTATCATATATTTCAGATATATCTTCCTTTTCTTTCGAAATTGATAACGAAATAAAGCAATTATATTTTTAACTCTTTTCTGAGTTGGCGTTAAATGATTTAAATGATAAATGAAATAAATTTGATTCGCTATCCATAGAATAACAAAATAGAAAATAATAAAAATAATACTTGGCGTAGCCATATAAATCTTTGAGAAGGGTAATTGGCTAAACTGAGCTATTAAACGCAAATAGGATAATCCTATCCTTACCGGTATAGCAAATAATTTAATACCGATACTAAAAAATCCAAGTATAATAATGGGTCCAATGACTAAACTTACTAATAAATTGGTTAACAAAAAATATACACCGATTAGATTAAAATGATAGACTAAAATAGGGAATACCATAATTTGAGCTGATAAAGTAACCGCTAGCATCTCTTTTATTTTCTCTATGATAACTCTTTTTTTCTTTAATTTTATTATATTAAAAATTTTTAGTATGGTTGGACTAAATAAAATAATTCCTATGGTTCCTAAATAAGAAAATTGCAATCCCACCTGTAAAATTAAATAGGGATTATAGAGTAATATAATAAATAAAGAAATGGCAATGGAATTTCCTATATCACTTTTTCGATACACAATTTCTGCTCCTATTGTGATAATTGCCATTACCGTTGCTCTCGCAATAGAAGGAGAAAAACCAGTTATCAAGCAATAAAAAATGAGAAATGTAATGGTAAAAATTCTTATTTTCTTCTTTCCTATTACTCTTTTAAATAAAATCTGAATCCCAATTACAATATAGTTAATATGTAATCCTGAAATAGCTAAAATATGCGAAATACTCGAAACTTGAAACTTTTCTTTTACTTCTTCTTGTATTTCTGAAGTTTCGCCTAACAATAGTCCCTTCAAAATAGCTGAATTTTCTTCTTCGAAATTTGTTTCTATTCTTTCTTTTATTTTAACTTTCACTTCATTAGCAATTTGTAATGGTTTACTTAAGTGTTTATGTGCTATCACTTCTAATTCTTTTACTTTCACTTTACCCACTACTTTTAAAGTTTTTAGATATTGTTCTTCATCATACCCACCATAATTTCTTTGTTTTGATGGCTTTTGATACTCTCCTTGCACTTTTACTTTATCGCCATAGGCTAATTCTTCTGACTTTTTACTTACTTGTATATACAGATTAAAAGGTTTTGAATCGAATACTTTTATTTGATATAAATTATAATATGTTTTTTCCATTTTTTGACTTACTACAACACCTAAAACTTGAATATTTTCTCCTTCTTGGTAGGCATTTTCATATTGCTTATTTTGATATAAAACAATGGTATTTGAAATACTAGATAAAATAATTAGAATAAAAATTACTTTTCTATTTATGATTAATTTTAAATATTTCCTATATCTTCTAAATGATAATAATTGAAATCTATTTCTTTTCTGATTTGTAAAACTTGTTTTTAAACTATAATAAATTGCTAGTATTAGGATATAACAAGGGACTATACTAAATGGAAAGTATAGTCCCCCTAATATACCTATTATATATCCTATTACCGCAACTAAAATTGGTCTTTCTTTCATAAGCCTCCTTTTAATTGCTATTATAAAACTCTTCTTGCTCCTATATAGTTACTTGCTGCCTGATTTAATGGTACAATACATACAGATTTTCCTGGTCGTGGTGCGTGAATTACTTGACCGCCACCTACATATATTGCTACGTGTCCACTATAAATGACTAGATCGCCTGCTACTAAGTTATCTCTACTTACTGCTACCCCTGCTCCTGATTGCCCTCCTGAAGTACGTGGTAAGCTAACTCCAAAATTTTTATAGACATAAGAGGTAAATCCAGAACAATCAAATCCAGTAGAAGGTGTTGAACCTCCATACGTATATTTTGTTCCAATAAATTGTTTGGCATAAGCTACCACAGAAGAACCATTACCTGATGCTGGTACTGTTTGCGTTTCTTTTGCTGTTTCTTGTGTACTAGCTGTTCTTGGCGCAGCACTTCTTGAAGTTTCTTGTTTTTTAGTAGATAGTAAAGAAGATAATATATAGCCTTCTTTTCCATTTACTCTTACTTTACTCCATCCATTATTTTCTGCTAATACCTCCACTGATGTATTAACTGGTAAATTTGCTACAATTTCTGCTGAAGTGTTAGCTTCTTTTCTTACATTTATACTGGTTGAATTGACATATAAAGTTTTGATTACCGTTTGTTCTTGTACGGTTGTTTCTGGTTGTTTGATTTCTGTTTCTTGTGTTTGTTGATCTGCTGGTTGCTCTACTTTTGATTCTTCTTTTTGTAATTTTTCTTTTCGAATCCATCCTTTCGTGGTTCCAGATTCTACACAGACCCACCCATTCATAATTTCTATTACATTTACTTCTTGGTCTTTTTTTAGTTCAATTATATCAGTTGCATTGATAACTGGTACAATTTTTAATTTGGTATTTTCTACTACTTTTTGTTTTCCTAATCCTATTTCTTTTTCTTCTGTTTCTGTTTTTTGTTCTACTTCGTTGTTTGTGGTTGATGGTTCTACTGTTTCATTTTTGGTAGCTGTATCATCTTTTGCCACTTCTCCATTAACCGTCATTAAATCTTGTCTTATATATCCTGTCATTCCTTTTGCTTTTACTTTGTACCATTCTCCTGTTTTTTCAATTACTTCTACTTGGTCATTATTAGAAAGTAATTCTAGTATTTTTGCATTTTCATCTGCGGTTTCCCTAAGGTTTGCTGTTTCCACAGTTACTTTTCCAGTGCTTACAGCTAAACTCATGTTTATAAAAAACAAACTGATAATACTTACGGCTGCCATAATTACAATGCTTTTTATATTCATTTTACTTTTCATTTTTCTTGCTCCTTACTTAATTTTTTCATATGTCACGCCTCTTATTATTATATCCCTAATAGAAAAATTTGTCAAGTTTTAAAAATTTTACCAAATTCGTTGACAAATAGAATTTTTTATAATATAATATTTTCGCTTAATATAAAGTAATTATAAAACTTCTCCCCGGTAGTTTTACATTTGCTTTATAGACACACAGAAATCAAAAAAGAAATAGGAGGGTATTGTTACCATGAATAATACTACATATAGTGCTAAACGTGGCGAAGTTGAAAGCAAATGGTATATAATCGATGCAACAAACAAACCACTTGGTAGAGTAGCAACAGAAGCTGCTAAATTATTAAGAGGAAAACATAAACCAACATTTACACCTAATATTGATACAGGTGATCATGTTATTATATTAAATTGTAAGGATGTTATTTTAACAGGAAATAAATTAAATCAAAAAATTTATAGACATCATTCCGGTTATATTGGAGGAATGAAAGAAGTTCCTGCCAAAGTAATGCTTGAAAAAAATCCAGAAAAAGCAATGACTTTAGCTATCAAAGGTATGTTACCTCATAACTCTTTAGGTAGAAGCCAATTAAAAAAATTAAGAGTATATGCTGGAGCAGAACATGAAAATCAAGCACAAAAACCAGAAGTATGGGAGGTAAAATAAAATGGCTAAAAAAGAAAATATAGTTTTTTATGGTACTGGTAGAAGAAAGAGCTCTATTGCTAGAGTTCGATTAATAGAAGGTACTGGAAAAATAACCATTAATGGAAAAGATATTGACGAATTTTTTGGATTAGAAACTTTAAAAGTTATCACAAGACAACCTTTAACAGTTACTAATACCGCCGCTAAATATGATGTTATCGCAACCGTAAAAGGTGGCGGATTTACTGGTCAAGCAGGAGCTATTCGTCATGGTATTGCTAGAGCTTTAAATGAAGCTAATTCAGAATATAGACCAGCTTTAAAATCAAACGGATTCTTAACAAGAGATTCTCGTATGAAAGAAAGAAAGAAATATGGTCTTAAAAAAGCTAGAAAAGCTCCACAATTTTCAAAGAGATAAAAAGTGTCTTATATGTGGCATATATACAAAACGGTAATCTATTTCGATTACCGTTTTTCTTTTATTTTGAAATATATCTTTTCAAGATCTCTAACGTTCCCCATAAGTTTCATTACTAATAAAGGTATTTGGGTTATAATTTATACTTTCATAACTGTCTTTTTCCTGGTACTCTTGTGCCTTTTCCAATGCTATCGCTGTAAATTGTTCTAATTCTTCTCCCACTAATTTTGTCTTTTCTAATGTTTCACTGCGTTTAATTCTTCCTATTGAAGCTGTTCTTCCTTCTGGTAAAGCCAATGCGTCTTTACTATTAAATTTATTTTTAATATTTCTAAAAAAATGTAAAATCCTTGAAAATATTCCTTTTTTCTCTTCTTTCCTTTCAGATGGTAATATCATATATTGAACATCTCTTTCTTGTATTCCATCTAATATTTTCATTGGAATACTTTCAAAATTCTTAATATACCTATCACCTGTCATTTCCATCGGAAGATGCTGAAATTCTATTCTTCTACTTGCTCTTACAAAAGCATCTCCATATAATTTAGCATTTTCTTCATTTAGATAGAAATATCCTCTTGCTATTAATTGTTTGCATAATTGTTCACTTTTTTGTGCCACTTCTTGAGAAACTCCAAATTGCTTTAAATTATCTGCTATCATAAAATATCCTGGATGAGGTGCTACATAACCATATTTAAATCTATTTTCATCATAAAACTTGTCGTAAGTACAATTTTCTTTTAAGCAGAACTGTCTAAAGGTAGGATCCAATAACATTTCACACAATCTAGTATTACCATTCCTATCAATTATTGGTATATCTACGAAGGATACAGAATGTCTTACTGCTGGAGATCGCCAACCATTTTGCACTCTTCTTAAATCTTCTTCATTGAGAGGTATTTCTCCAATGCAGTCTCCTGTATTAAATACTCTCACATCTAATCCCATTTTGGTTAATACTTTAAAATTAATTTCTTGCGTTGGAGCACACTGTCCTGTCATACTTGCTGTTATTGGAGATTCTGGTATATTTCTTGTTGCATAACTTCTCGCATTAAAAGTAATCCAATCTAAAAATATTTCTGCTTCTTGTGGGGTTATCCCATCTTGGCTTCTACCAGAAGTATAATTTTCTAACTTATTTTGTATGATTTTTAATTGTTCTATATTAATTTCTGGGTCATATGGTCTCGTATCACTTAATATATAATCTTCTTGACTTGTCATTTCTATTCCTTTGTAACTCATATTCCCTCCTCGTATTATTTCCTTTTGTATTCTCTTTTATTTTAACATAATTTCTTCATAATTCAAACTCTTTTATAATTTAAGTTTCAGTTTTTTGCAATGAGGGCTTATACTATATAATTTTTTCACACTTTGTGTGTCGCAACCTACAAAATGAAAGTTTTATTTGTTGGTTGCTCCAATCGCACTCGCATAGCTCGTTTGGTCGCTTACGCAGTGTTTCAAAAATTATATAGTATAAGCCCTCATTGTAAAAAACCGAAGCTTAAATTTCCTAACATTTTAAAAGACTTAGATTTCTCTAAGCCTCTTACTCTATTACTTCTAAAGCATCACTACTATCCTTCATTCCTTCCAAATTATAATACGTATTAGGAATATTACCAACAATTACATTTTCCATCAATAAAACTTGATTGGTAATTTCACGTGACATGTTATCAAAAGGTGTCAGAATATTCACTTGACATTTTACCTGTAAATACACTCTATGCAAAGTTTGATTGATTCCCTGTGACGTGAATTCACTTCTTAAATCCGTTTCTACATCACCAACAGATGATATGGTAATTTTTATACCTGGTCCTCTTCCTGCTAACATTTTAAAACCTGTAAAACTTCCGAAGTGCAATTTCTATATTTTCTCTTCCCCTATTATCTACTTCTTCTTGTATTTTATTGGCTACATCAGAAATAATCTCATTTATGGGAATAACATTTGATTTTATCATGGTGATATTTCCTTGATTATCTTTTTCAATCGCAAATAATTCATCATAGCTATGTTCTCGCATAACATTGGTAGCTTGTTCATTGGAAACCATTGTTGCTATTGATTTTGCTCTATTTTCACATAAGGTATCAAAAATGGGTAATACAGTATCCAATATGAGTTTTACCGTAGAAAAAGCTATGATTAAAATGACTAACATGGTAGTCATTTTTTTCCCTTTTTCACTTCTCATTCTATTTTTAGATTGTATCATAATTTTAGGAAGTCGAATTCGTGGTCTGGAATAAATCTTATGCATATGCTATTCCTGTTTTAACATAGCGAGGTATGAATAATTTTTGACCTATATTAATTCTATTGGGATCTTCTATTCCATTGGTTCTTACAATATCATCTATGGTACTACCATATTTTTTGGCAATTTTCCATAAGGTATCTCCCTTTTTTACGATATATAAAATTAGGCTATAATCTTCTGCTTCTCTTTCTCCATTGGTTTGAATTTCATTCATGATGTTCATATTCGTACTTCTATACATATCGTTATTCATCACTAAATCAACATTACTACTGATAACTCCCCCATCTTGAACAATAAAGTCTTGATTCGCTACTTCCATTTCTAGTCTACTATTTACATTTTCGGCATCTTCTACACCATCTATTGTATACTCAAATGGAATTTTAGCATTTCTTACTTCCATTTGTAAATCTTGGTTAGATAACACAAAATTAATTTCTAAATTACCCGTATAAAGAATTCGACTGCTACTATTTTCTTGTTTTTCAATCACAGGACATACATCTACATCAATAATATTTTTATTTTCGATTCCTTCTATTTCTACTTTCTCTCTTATTTGTTTTATCTCTTTACGGTTTTGTTTATTCGTTATGGTTGTTATTTTCTTCTTATTGAATTCTAAATTTTCACAAGGACTATATAAATCTTGTATCAAATTAATTTGTTTTTCTTCATAAACAATAGCTACTACCCCTATTTCAAATTCTACATAGATAGAATGTTCTTCTGGTGCATTTGGCTTGATAATCATATTCTTAATTTCATAATCCAAATCACATATATTTTCTTCTGTAACATTTGGTATGTCAATAAATCCTACAATTGGTATTTTAGTATCAATGGAATTAACTCTATTGTCCTCTGTTAAATACATGATTTTGGCTCTTGCTTCTGCTTTTGCTAATATTTTATTGTAACTCACCTTTACATCTTTATCAACAATGGCTATATCTGTTTTTAAGATTTCTGCTAAATTGTCAATATTATCAATACTTATATTATCTTTTGTATAAATTTTATTTTCTCCCATTCCTACTAATGAATTAACTCGTAAATCTTCTTTTAACATTTGAATTCCTTCTGCATTTTGAATGTTATTTACGATTTCTACTTCTTCTTTGGCATAGATTTTAATGTCAACTTCTAAAGTTGCCTTAATCCCTACTTTTCTTCCATTAATTACTTTACATTCAATGGATTTTAAGGTTGCTTGCATAACCGATTCCATTCCTTCTTTCGAATTTGGAACTGCTATCGATTCTGAAAAGTCTAAACTAGTATTGATTCCTCTTACTTTGTCTTGTGTGTCATCTGCTAAATACATAATGTATGTATTGATGTTTCCATCTATTCTTACTTTTTCATCTAATACTTCTTTTTTATAAATACATACAACACCACTTGTACAAATTGTGTTTAAAATGTCTGGTTTGGAATCTGGTACGATCATGTCCCCTTCTACCATTATGATGTCTTTTTTAGCAGCTATTAATTTATTTACACATAAATTTTCGTTTACTGTTTCTAAAACCATTGGTTTACCTCCTTCATTTTTCTTTATACATGTATATTAGAGTTTTTTTATATTTATGACAAGATTTTATCTTTTATTTATTATAAAGAACTATAACAGAAATAAATAACATATTAATATTTTACAGCTGTCATTCAAAATATAAAAAAAATTTAATTCACAATATTAATATAACTGTAAGTTATTTCAGAATTACAAATATGTATTTCAAAAAATAATATAATTGTTTTATAATTTATTTAGTTCTATTTTTTATAATAAAATTATTAATGTAACTAACAATCTGTATTAATAATTATTATGGAGGATGTTATATGGAAAAAGAAGTAGCACGGGGTATCTTTATAGAAATAACAGATGAAACAACATTTGTATACAATAAAGTACTTGATAGGATTGATCGTTGGTGTAAAAGCTCTAATTGGCAAATAGAAGATTTTAGCAGGTTTATAGAATTAGTTAATATACCCTTGCCAATTCTCTTGACGCAAATTAACAATGACAAATTTCATTGTTCTGGCACAATAAAGGCTGATATTGAACTAGAAGATGGGGATTTTTTGGACTCCGCAACTATAATTAAAGTAGAAAAGGACAATATTAAACAAACTTACTATACAACTATTCGTTCATCCTCTCGGGATCCCAAGTTTAGTGTTCCGAGAGCAATCTTGGATAAGCAAACAGTGAGAAAATCGGATAGAATTGTAAACAGTAACTTTTGCTGGCATACTTTAAACTGTAAGGTTGAAGAAGCAACAACCATCCTTACTTTTGAAATAAAGCGCCAACATGGCCAAGACGCAAGAGAAAAGTTTGACCTATTAGAAAGTTATTTGTTTCAAGTTAATCTTAATAAAAAACTTGAAACTATTTATAACCAGATTTCTAAGGTATTTTCGCCTTTTTCAGAATGCACCATATCCCGGTACAAAAAGGGAAATTTGACAGGATCCTTTTGTAAGTAACCCTTCTATTGACTAAATTTCCTTTGTTTTTTATGAAAAGACCCTTGCTAAAGTTAGCAAGGGCTTTTTCTAATTTACTTTTTTATTATAATGATGTCTTTTTCCTTTTTGTTTCTATGGCTGGTGGTATTAATGGGGAATAGGTATCTCCATCGAAAACCTCAACTTCAACCGTTCTTGTTAAAACATCTGTATAACTATAAGTTACATTTCTATCATTTTCCTCATATTTTACAACAAAAATATTAGGATATGCTTTTTCTATGGTGGCTTCTTTTTCAAAGGCTTTACTTCTTCCTAAAGATCCTTTTACAATTATCTTTTGACCTACTTTTTCTATGATGTCTGTTTTCAGATTTGTTATATCTGTACGACAAATCATATCATCACCTTCTCCCTTAAGATGGCTTGATTATAGCATTTTTCGCATAAAATGTCAAAAAATAAGAAGGCGTGTCAATTCTTTGTATCCCTTTTATTTCAATGTATAGTACGGTTTTTGCTTCTTGTTTTACGGTTGTATTACATTTATGTTACAATTGTATTAAGTTGGGTTATTTTTAATTATAAATTAAGTCTAATATTACTCCAAAATCATTTTGCCATTTGCTCCAATTCCACTTACTCCATTTTTTCCATCTCGTAATTCTTTTGCAATGTCATCTATGGTAATGTATTTACACTTTTCTGTAAATGCTACTTTTTCTGCTATCACTAATGGATCTAAAAAATCAATTAGAATTCTTGCTGGTGATGAGGCAAAATTTGCTCCAGCTGAAATGATTGCTTCAAAATAACTTTGACAAGCACCGTGCAAAAATCACTAAATGAGTATCTCTTTCTTGGTCGTATCTTCTTGCTTCTTTTACCGTTTGAATAAAATATTTAGAATTCCTGTAATTGTATATATTGTGATAATCGGTCCCTCTTTTTATCATTCCATCATGTCCTGTTATGACAAGAATGTCTGGGTGGTAGGCTTTTAATAAAGAATATACTACTCTTGGTTGTCGATATTCTGGTATATTCCTAACAACAGCATTTAATCCTAATTTTTTATAATAGTAATATGATTTTTGACTGTATTTTTTGTCCCCATCTAAATGTAATATTTTCCCTGTTATTATTTTCTCTTTATTTCGATAACTCGGAGTTAGTATTCCTATTTTGTATTCACTTTCTCCTCTATTTTCTTTTGTTTGTATGATTTTATGATTCATTTTATGATGTAATGTTTCCAATTTTTCATTTACCATTTGTTTGTCTACGATTTCTAAATCGTCTATATAGCTGTCTGCTTCAATTCTATCTACCATTCCTTTCAAAATGGCTATTTTTTCTTTCTTGGTCTGGATGATATTTTTTACCACGAATATAATGTCTTTTCCATATGATTTTCTGGCAACAATATCTCCTTTTTTTATTTTACTCATTTTTTTCACCTCTGACTTTTGGCTATTATATTCTATGTCAAATTTTGTCAGTTGGTGAATTTTATTACGGAAAAAGCACCGCCTATAACTGGCGATGCCTCCCCTAACAAATGTTACCCTCCTAACAAATGTTATTCTCTAATCTAAATTTATCGGCAATAAGTGCGATAAATTCCGAATTTGTTGGCCTTCCTTTCGATGCTGAAATCGTATATGCAAAAAGCTCGTTAATTAATTCTTGATTTCCTTGTAGACACACTCGCTCTATTGCATGTCGTATTCCCTTTTCCACTTTAGTTTCAGTGGTTTTATATTTTTCGGCTATATCCAGATAAAGTCCTTTGGTAATATAGTTTAGTATTTCAGGATTATTAACGCATATTATAATGGCTTCCCGAATATAGTTATACCCCTTAATATGTGCAGGAATACCGATTTCATGCAACAACTTTGTAATTCTCATTTCTAATGTCTGTGGTTCAGATTGTTTCTCTAACTTCAGTTTCTAAACTTCTTCTTTTAAAATCATGATTTCCCTCTGAAGTTCTTCCAATGTCATTACCTTTTCCTTTGCCTTTGCCATATTTTACCTCTACTTTCTTTTGTTTTCAGATTTTTCTGGTTATTTTAATTATATAATAATATTTACATAATGTCATTTTTTTCCTGTTTTTAGGCTTCCTATTAATGTCTAAAATGTCTCATTTTAGTAAATACCATAGCAATACCATACTCATTACACTTATCAATAGAAGCTTGATCTTTAATGGAACCACCTGGTTGGATAATTGCTTTAATTCCTGCCTTATGAGCTTCTTCTACACAATCCGAAAAGGGGAAGAAAGCATCAGAAGCTAAAACAGCATTTTGGGTAATTCCTTTTTCTATCAATTCCTCTCCATGTTCAATTGCTTGTTTCGTAGCCCAAATTCGATTCACTTGACCTGGTCCAATGCCAATAGACTGTTTTCCCTTACCAATAGCAATTCCATTAGATTTAACATATTTTACAATCTTCCAAGTAAATAATAAATCTTCCATTTGTTCTGGCGTTGGTTTAGTTTCTGTTACTACTTCATATTCGTCTAACAATTTCGCATCAATTGTTTGAACAATTGCTCCTCCATTAATTTTTTTAATATCATAGGCACTCTCTTTTTGTTTTGTACGAATGGCTGGAAGTTCTAATACTCTTACATTTTTCTTTTTCTTCAAAATCTCTAATGCTTCTGGCTCAAAAGAAGGTGCTACAATTACTTCCAAGAATATTTCTTTCATTTCTTCTGCCATTTTTACATTTACTTCTTCATTGACTACCACAATTCCACCAAATATAGAAGTTTTATCGGCGTTAAAAGCTTTTTGCCAAGCTTCATAAATATCACTACTACTTCCTACACCACATGGGTTTCCATGTTTACAAGCCACAACCGTTGGTTCTTCAAATTCCTTTAATAGTTCTAATGCACCATTGGTATCATTGATATTATTAAAAGATAATTCTTTTCCATTTAACTGCTTAGCTGTTGTCAAAGAGCCTTCACATTTTCCAATTTCTTTGTATAGTGCTGCTTTTTGATGTGGATTTTCTCCATAACGCATTTCTTGTACCTTTTCATAGGTTAATGTTAATTTTTCTGGTAAGCTTTCGTCTTTTCTTTGTTCTTTCATGTAATTAGCTATCATAGCATCATAATTGGCTGTATGTTCAAATACTGCTTGCATTAATCTAAATTTAGTATCTTTTGATACTTCTCCCTTTTCTTCTAATTCTTTTAATACAACTTCATAATCTTCTGGGTTCGTAATAACTGTTACATCTTGATAGTTTTTGGCTGCACTACGAAGCATGGTAGGACCACCAATATCTATATTTTCTACACATTCTTGTAAACTTACTCCCTCTTTTAAAATAGTTTGTTTGAATGGATATAAATTCACAACAACAAAATCTATGGTATCTATTTTTAATTCTTCTAATTGTTTTGTATGTTCTTCTTTATCTCTTCTAGCAAGAATACCTGCATGTACAATTGGATGAAGTGTTTTTACTCTTCCATCTAAACATTCTGGAAAACCAGTTAGTTCTGATATTTCCATTACTTTGACTCCCTCTTCTTTTAATTTTTGATAGGTTCCTCCTGTCGATACAATTTCCACTCCCTGTTTTTCTAATCTCTTCGCAAATTCTACGATTCCTGTTTTGTCTGATACACTGATTAATGCTTTCATACTTATTCTCCCTTCTCAATTACTCTGTTGCTATTATACTACATGTTCCTACATTTTTCAAGAAAATTTAATGTAATGAAATTTTAATAAATGGTTACTATATAACTATTTTGAAGAAAAGACTTATAGGTAGACCCCAGCTATGTTTTTTCAAAAAATAGTTATATAGCAACCTTTTTATATTGAAACTTGGAAAATATTAGCAATGTATCTTGTTTTTCTTTTCAAAAAGTGTTATACTGTATGTAGTCTTTAAAAAGACTATTATGAATTTATTTTTAGACTATTTCCCTTCTTTATAAAGATTGGTTAGTAAAAAGTTAATTCAAATCTGATAAAGGAGGATTTTATAATGGAAAACAATTACGAAGATATTACTCTTACATGTAAAGATTGTGGTTCTGAATTTGTATTTACTGCTGGTGAACAAGCATTTTATGCTGAAAAAGGTTTTGAAAATCAACCTGTAAGATGTGCTGAATGTAGAAGAGCTAGAAAACAACAAAGAAATTACAATGCTTAATTGAAAAAAGCAGGGATTGAGGGACGTTCCTTAAAATCCCTGTTTTGTTTTTTATCAGGTTTTGTCATTAGCTATAAAAAAACAGGGATTTTAAGGAACGTCCCTCAATCCCTGTTTTTTTCTTTTTCATGACTATATTTTAGTTTGGTTGCCATCCCTCCTCTTAAATGTCTTTCTGCTTTATTCTCATCTAATATAATTCTCACTTCTTTTGCTAATCCTGGATTTATTTTCTTGAGTCTTTCTGATACATCTTTATGTACTGTTGATTTTGAAATTCCGAATTTTTTGGCAGCTCCTCTTACCGTATCTTTTGAATCTATTATATAATGTGCTAAGTTAATAGCACGTTCTTCGATTGATATACACTTCATAAAGCAAACCCCCATCTGAATACTTTTGTTTAATTGTATTCTTTAAGATGGAGGGTTAGAACTTTAAAATTATACATCCTTTTTATTATTATAAATTTGATTTAATAACTCATCTGGATAAGTTCGATCTAAAAACTCATCTATTGGCCCATTTGCTGGTATCTTTTGACGTCTTTGTTGTTGTCGGTTTCCTGCCATACAAGATATGGTAATATCAAAAATCATAAATAGCATAAAAAATACAGTAACAATTTTTACACTTACTTTATCTAATAATGGTTCCATCTTCTGAAAAGATGGATAGACTATTTTTAAATACACAACAGCAATAATTCCCCAATAGAAACAATATAATAAGGAAGTTCTTCCATTCAAATTCATAAATAAATGAGAATAGTCCCAAGAAATCGTACCAAAAAATATCTCTTGAAAAAAGGAACACAAATATTCTAAAGTACCTCCCATAAACATTCCCCAAATAAATGCTTTTTTTGGTTCTTGTATATTAGAAATTAAGATATAATAAGCAACGGCTCCCATACCATAAATTTGTATGAAAGGTCCATAAATTAACCCTTGCCTTATTTCAAGAGTTCTTGTATATACTAAAGCATATAGCATTTCAGCAAAAAAACCGAATATACTACCGATTACAAATATCCAAAATATTTTTATGATATAATTGATTATTTTCTTTCCCATTTGTTTCCCCATTTATCTTAATTATCCACATTATATAATAACTATGTGGAAAATAAAAGCATTCTTCCAAAATTAATAAAATCTTCATTTTATTTTTTGATAAGCAAATGACATAAATAGAATAACACACATCATACCTAAACAAAATCCTGCTATCATATCACTTGCATAATGAACTCTTACATATACTCTACTGAAGCCTATGAGTATGGGAAAAATACCTAAAATCAAACACAATACATTACGTAGTTTCTTATTTTTCACATTTTGATAAATAAGACAAATGGCTAATAGATAAAATGCCATACTATTAGTCGCATGCCCTGATGGAAAACTATAACCATCTTCCACAATTAATCGTTCTTCTACTGGTGGTCTTGGTCTTTGTATCATATTTTTTAATATCATACAAATCAATGAACTAATCATTAAATTCAAGGCAACTACTATCCCGTCTTTTTTTCTATGATATAACAATAAAATAACAACTGTAATTAAAGCTATATAAAATAGTGCTACGGTTCCTCCTAGATTCGTAATTACTTTAAAACCTTCTGTTAATCCATTACTTTGCCAGTTTTTTATTTCGTTATAAATACTATTATCTATTTCTTGTAACATATCAATTTTGACACCTATTGCCAAAAAAACAAAGATAAATAGTAAAATACCAAATAAAATTTTATATTTCTTTTTCAAAATTTTTCTTCCTTTCCTATAAGGCTATATCTTTTATTACCTGTCCTGCTATCATAAGACCTGCTACTGAAGGAACAAATGATATACTTCCAGGTATCTTTTGGTTTTCTTTTTGTATTGGTTCTTCTTTTGAATATAACACTTTTAAGGAAGAAATATTCCTTTTTTTTAATTCTTTTCTAATCACTCTGGCTAGTGGACAAACTGATGTATTTTTTATGTCCGTAATTTCAAATTTCAAAGGATCTAATTTGTTACCTGTTCCCATACAAGATAAAATAGGTACTTGTAATGAAATAGCTTTTTCAATCAATTTTATTTTGGTACTTACAGTATCTACGGCATCTACTATATAAGAAAAAGAAAAATCTATTAAGTTTTCCTCTCCCTGTTCTAACTCCTGTGCCATATAAACGTCTACCCTTGCTTCTGGATTAATGTCTAAAATTCTTTCTTTCATCACATCAATTTTTCTTTTTCCAATGGTTTTATGGGTGGTATGTATTTGTCGATTCAAATTACTAATGGCTATTGTGTCATTATCTATTAATACCATATGACCGATCCCGCTTCTTGCTAACCCCTCTACAACAAATGACCCAACTCCTCCTATTCCATATACCGCTATTTTCGCTCTTTTTAATTTCTCAATTGCTACTTTTCCAATTAATAATTCTGTTCGACTCATCCAACTTTCTTCCATCTATTTCACTTTCCTTTCTCCTACCTTTTACCGCTTAACCTTTCTTTCTCGATTATAGCATAATTTTCTTTTATATGCTATAATAACACTATTAATTAACTTTAAGCTAATTTATATTATTTTTGCCATACTGCGTAAGCGACCAAACGAGCTATGCGAGTGCGATTGAAGCAACCGACTAATTTTTCTTTAATTTGGCAGGTTGCAACACACAAAGTATAAGAAAATAATATAAATTAGCTTAGAATAATAATATTAATTACTTATTTTTAATTTTATAGGAGACAATTATGTTACGAATTAACAATATAAAAATTAGAAAAGACATAACCGAATATGAAGTATTGGAAACAGCCATTAAGAAATATAGAATTACAAAAGAAGATATTGTAAATTGGCATATTGCGAAAAAATCGATTGATGCTAGAGATAAAGAAGATGTGCATTATACCTATTCCATTGATATACAAGTAAAAAATGAATTCAAATATAAAAGACTAGAAAAAGTAAAACAATTTGAAATACCAACCATTTCCATAAAAAATCCTAAAACAGTTCGTCCTGTTATTGTAGGAGCTGGACCAGCTGGTCTTTTTTCTGCTCTTACCTTGATTCAAAATGGTTTAAAACCAATTATGATAGAACAAGGTCAACCCGTTGAGGAAAGAAAAAAAAGTGTTGAGCATTTTTTAAAAACAGGAAAACTCAATACTTCTTCTAATGTACAATTTGGTGAAGGAGGAGCTGGTACCTTCTCTGATGGGAAATTAACAACTGGTATTAATAGCCCTTTTTGTAGAAAAGTATTAGAGGAATTTGTTTATTTTGGTGCACCAGAACAAATTTTATATCTTTCAAAGCCTCACATTGGTACCGATCATTTAATTCACATTATTAAAAATATGAGAGATTATATTATAGCCAAAGGAGGAACTTTTCTATTTGATACCAAAGTAATTGATTTTGAAATCATAAATCATCATATTGTTAGCTTACGTACTTTGTGTCATACCGTAGAAAAAATCGTTCCCGCAGATACTGTTATTTTAGCTATTGGTCATAGTTCCAGAGATACCTTTGAAACACTTTATCAAAAAGGACTTTTGATGGAAGCCAAAAATTTCTCTGTTGGGGTTCGTATTGAACATTTACAAAAATGGATTAATGAATCTCAATATGGTACCATTACTAAATTAAAATTACCACCAGCAGAATACAAATTAGCTTATCACTCTGACTCTGGTCGCTCTTGTTATACTTTTTGTATGTGTCCTGGTGGCCTTGTTATGGCCTCTTCTAGTGAATCTGCTACCATTGTAACCAATGGCATGAGTAATTTTTTAAGAGATGGTACCAATGCTAATTCTGCTCTTTTAGTTAATGTAACACCAGAAGATTTTAAGGGTGCTTCTCCTCTAGCTGGTATTTACTTTCAAAAAGATTTAGAAGAAAAAGCCTTTTCTCTTGGTGGTTCTAATTATTTTGCGCCAATTCAAAGGGTAGAAGATTTTTTAAAAAACCAAAAATCTACCTATATTGGTGAAGTAAAACCTACTTATCAACCAGGCTTTACCTTGTCTAATTTGAATGAAATCCTGCCAACTTTTGTTTCTGATACCCTAAAACAAGGTCTTCAATTTTTTGATACAAAACTTCATGGATTTGCTAATCCTGATAGTATTCTAACTGGTCTTGAAACAAGAAGTTCGTCCCCCGTTAAAATGCTAAGAAATGAAAATTTGGTTTCAAATATTGCTGGTATTTATCCCTGTGGTGAAGGTGCTGGTTATGCGGGTGGCATTATGTCTGCTGCCGTAGATGGAATTAAATGTGCTATTGCTGTACTCGAAAATAATTAGAAATACTATGAATGCCAATAAAAAATAAATAAATGATAATAAAATGAATTGAAAGTAATTGAATTAGAAGTTCTTACTAATTTTATGGTAAGAGTTCACGCTTGACGTGGAAAGGACCCATAAAATTAGTTTAGAACTTCTATGAAAATTATCTTGAACGAATTTTATTATCATTTATTTATTTTTTTATTGGCATTATTGTGTAGTTCTTAGCTTATTTATGATCTCACACAAACTCTCTACCAAGTAATCCACATCTTCTTTGGTATTATCCTCTCCAAAAGTAATTCTTAGTGAGCTATTGGCTAAATCATTTGGTAATCCTATACTAGACAAAACATGGGATGGTGCTGATGATCCAGAAGTACATGCTGAACCTGCTGACGCACAAATTCCCTTCGCATCCAAATTCAATAATAACGCTTCTCCATCAACAAAAGGAAAGGAAAAATTAGCATTTCCTGGCAAACGATTTTCGATTCCGCCATTTAATACCGCTCCTTCTATCTTGTCTTCTACTTGCTTAATAAAATAATCTCTTAATCCCTTTAAATGTTGCATATGATCTTTTAAATGTAGAGTTGCTAATTCACAAGCTTTTCCTAATCCTACAATTCCAGCTACATTTTCTGTTCCTGCTCTTTTATTTTTTTCTTGATGTCCTCCATCCATAAATTTCTCAAATTCTATCCCATTTCTGACATATAAGGCACCGATTCCTTTCGGTGCATATAGCTTATGTCCCGATAAAGATAAACTATCAATCCCCATTCTTTTTACATCAATTGGAATATTCCCACAGGCTTGAACGGCATCTGTATGAAATATAATATTATACATCCTCGCAATTTTAGAAATCATTTCAATTGGTTGAATACTACCAATTTCATTGTTAGCAAACATAATCGTAATTAAAATCGTATCATTTCGAATAGAATTTCTCAATTCTTCTATATTAATAATCCCTTCTTTGTTTACTCCTAAATAAGTTACTTCAAATCCTTGTTTTTCTAGCATCTGACAGGTGTGTAATACGGCTGGATGTTCAATTCGTGAAGTTATAATATGTTTTCCCCTCTTTTTCTGACTATAAGCTATACCTTTTATAATGGTATTATCACTTTCTGAGCCACATCCCGTAAAATAAATCTCATTTGGATTAGCATTAATTAATGCCGCAACTTTTTTTCTTGCTTCTTCTAATGCCTTTTTTGAAATTCTTCCTATACTATAAAGTGATGATGGATTCCCATATTTCTCCGTAAAATAGGGCATCATTTCTTCTAATACTTCTTCTTTTACTCTTGTTGTGGCCGCATTATCAAAATATCTTATTTTCATACTTTTTCACATTCCCTCCCTAGTTACAAATCTGCTTGGATTTGTTCTTTTCTATATAGTATATTCAAATTAGCTTATTATATTTCGTTAATTTAAAAAGGAATAGGATTTTATTTTCCTATTCCTTGTTTTTTAATTTGTTAATCCGTTCTTTATTAGGTTAACCATTTCAATTGCGGAACAAGCTACATCATAACCTTTATTTCCTGCTTTGGTTCCTGCTCTTTCTATGGCTTGTTCAATATTATCAGTTGTTAACACTCCAAATAATACTGGTACACCTGTTTTCATTCCTACTGTTGCAATTCCTTTGCTTACTTCTGCACATACATAATCATAATGATCTGTTGAACCCTTTATAACTGCTCCTAATGCTATAATGGCATCATATTTATTACTCTCTGCCATCTTTTGTGCTATTACTGGTATTTCAAACGCTCCTGGTACCCAAGCAAGTTCAATGTTATCGGTTTCTACACCATGTCTTACTAACGCGTCTTCTGCTCCTCCTATTAATTTTGAAACGATAAATTCATTAAATCTGGAAGCAACAATTCCTATTTTCATTTTACTTCCTACAAAATTTCCTTCTAATACTTTCATTTTCTTTCCTTCCCTTCTTTTATTATTTTTCAAGTTTTGACTTTTTAAGTGAAAACTTGAATTTTATTTTTATAATTAAAAACCATTTTGCCTTAAAAATTCTTCTGTTAATTTCCTATCTTTGTTTTTTGGCTGTAATAATTTTTCTACATACTTTCCTATCATATCACATTCTATATTTACCGTATCATTTTTAATTTTAGATCCTAGATTCGTCTCTTTTTGCGTATGTGGAATGATCGAAACTTTAAAATTCAAGTTTTCTACTTCTGCAACAGTTAGACTGATACCATCTATCGCAACAGAGCCTTTTTCTACTATGTATTTCATTAAATCCGGTTTTGCACTAATTGTATACCATATCGCGTTATCTTCTTTTTCTATGGTTTCTATTTTGCCTGTTCCATCAATATGTCCTGAAACCATGTGTCCACCGAATTCTTTCTTCTAGTTTTAGTGCTCTTTCAAGATTGATTCGATCCCCTTTTTTTATCTTTTCAAGGGAACTTCTTCGCATCGTTTCTGGCATAACATCTGTCTCATAACTATTTTTATGGATATTCGTTACTGTAAGACAAATACCATTTACAGCTATACTGTCTCCTACTTTTGTGCCTTCTAATACTTTATTACATTTTATTGTTATACTGGCTGAATTCCCTCTTTTCTCAACTCTCTCTATCTGCCCCACTTCTTCAATGATTCCTGTAAACATTTTATTCACCCTTTTTATTCTTTTATCAACACGATAACTTCATCATCATCTTTTAGATGTTTTTCATCTCTTATAGGAATATCAGATACAACTTCTATTATATTTAAGGGATGATCGCCACCTTTTTGGTTGTTTCTTTCTGTTCTTACAATATATCCTTTATTCCCCATAATTTCACATTCTTTGATTAGTACATCTAAATTTCCTCCATATTCGCTTGCCTTAATTTTCTGTCCCTGCTCTAAAATATATTCATGCTCCAATTGGATATTTAATGTGCCTAAATATAGTTTCATGCTATATTTTTTCTCAAAAATATTTTTTATTTTTCCTACCCAATAGCTTGCTTCTCCTAATCCTGTTTTTACTTTTCCTGTTAGTTTCATAGTTTTTCTTTCCTTTAATTATTCTTTTTCGATCTGCATACATGTTATCACAAACTTATTAATTTTACAATGAATTTCCTATTTTTACATATTATTTTTTTCTATAATATTCAATACTTCTGGTATACTTTCTAAACCACTCTTTTTTCCCATATGACCTATCCCCTTTATTAATATAGATTCTCCTCCAATCACCTTAGAATATCTTTCTAATGCATCAAATGGAACTATATGATCATTATCACTATATATACAATATTTTTTATATACTAATTGATTAAACCTTTCCACTTCTTTTTCTGTTATTAAAAATTCTTTAACCGCTCTATTTAAATCTTCTTTTCCTTCATTCACAAAGATATTGGCAAATCCCGCTAAACTCACATACATTTTTATATTTATATTATTTTCTACTAAATATCTTATTATAAATTCATTGCCAATAGAATGTGCTATTACTATCGTTTTTTCTTCAATACTATTTTTGTAATTATCTAAAACCGCTCTCCATAACTTATATGTGACACCTTCTTGTGTTGGGAATTTTGGCATAATAACTGAATATCCATTTCGTACAAGTTTCTCTTCTAACCACTCATACATTTTAGGTATTCCATTATATCCATGTATCATTATTACATTTTCCATAATTTATAATTCCTTCTTCCATTTTTTCTAATGATATTTTATCACAGAAGTTTCAAAAAAGGAAGTGTCTTTCTAAACACTTCCTTTATCTTTCCTTATTAAGAATAAGAAATATATTCTATGTTTTAGCTATTCTTACCTAAGCAATTGTTATTTAATAAAATGACTTAATATTCTCCAAATTTTCTATCACTGCTTGATATCCAAATTGATAACACTGATCCAATTTTTCTACATCCAGCAATCCTGTTTTATCAGTTGCAATTGTTAAAACAAAATCACTTTGTTCCAAACTCTCTTCAGAAATCTTATTCCCCATGATATCAATGGTTCTCATAGCAATGTCCATTATATTGCTATTTTCATCTACATCATCTGCTTTAAAATTAATAGCTATTACCTTATCGGCTCCTTGCTTTTTTACTTCTGCCACAGGAATATTATCCAATACGCCTCCATCTAAAAATTTATGATCTTTAAAATCGCAAGGGCAAAATATACCTGGAAAACTACTACTAGCCCTTACGGCTTTTCCAATTGATATGTCAGTAATATATTCAGACTGATTTTCACTTTCTTTTGGAATCTTATTAGTAAAGATATATTCTTTTGATAATTTAACATCTACGGTTGGGATAACCAATGGCATTTTGGTTATGTCTTTTATTTGTCTAATCCCTTTTCTAATAGCAATATGATCGTACGCTTTTTCTATACTTTCTCCTGTCTTTAATCCAGAAATACTAACTTTTTTATTCATCATAAAATTTCCTATTCCCGATATAATAGGCGTTGAATTCATTTCTACTATCTCTTTGGCATATCTTTTAAACAATATGTAAATATAATAAGGAGAATATCCCATTGCATATAAAGAAGCAATTAAACTACCTGAACTGGTTCCACCTATTATATCAATTTTTATACCATTGTCTTCTAACGCTTTTAATGCACCTGCGTGGGCGATTCCTCGAATTCCTCCACCAGATAAGGCAATTCCTAATTTCAAACTAACACCTTCTTTAACACTATTTTCCTTATTATCAGTATTTACTAATCATATGATTTTAAACATATAAATGTAACTAAAATAAAAAAAGATAAATTTTAAAGAGATCTCGCTCAAGATAATTTTCGTAGAAATTCACTCTCTTTAAAATTTGTCTTTTTTATTATTATTGAATTTTGTTATTTTGTATTGGTATAGTAAAATTCTCCAAAGCCATAAGTTACTCGATAATAACTACCAATAAAAGATGGTTCTTTTGTCTCTTTTATCTCATAAGTTGGAGCCACTATTTCCTCTCCTTGCTCATTAATAGCTCCCCATTTTCCATCTTTTTCTATGGTTGCAAATCCATAGGAGTTAAATTCATAAGCTTTATCATATTTATAATCTACTACTACCTTTCCACTCTTGTCTATAAATCCATACTTTTCATCTTTTACAGCAACAAACAGTTGATTTTCTGCATATACTTCTGTATTTTTTAATTCTTTTCCTTCTTTACTAAAATATTTTACTTCTAAATCATTATATACTTTAATATAATCATCTTCTACTTCTATAATGGCATTTTGCATTTCGCAAATTTTTTCCATTGTTTCAGAATAAACTTCTGTTGTTTTACTTTCTGTTAATGTTGCTTGTATCAAATTGGTATCTTGAATTCTCTGTAAAGAATCATGATTCATTTCTACTTTTGTTGCTCCCTTGTCATCTATGATACCTAATTTTCCATTCTCATTGCTTACAATAAAATAATGATTGTGTAAATATTCTATATAATTATATTGTTCTTCTATTAATTGCTTTCCTTCTTCATTAATGACTCCATATTTGGTTCCCCCTTGATTATTGATTTTTATTTTGTATTTTTGATTTGTTGTATCTAATATAGCTACATTAGCATCTACATCTTCTTGTGTACCATTACTATTATATACAGTTGTTCCTTTCTCATCTTTGGCATATAAATAAATTCCTGTAATATCAATTTCATGATATTGGATAGGAACCACTACTTTTCCTTCCAAATTAGCAATTCCATATTTTTTACTTTTTTCAATCACAAATACTTTGTTGGTCTCGTCATATTGAATAGATTGATACTCATTTTCTAGTATTTGTCCGTCATTTTTCGCAATACCATATTGTCCATTTTTAGCAAAAATTAGATAAAAATTATCATTATCTTGAATTTCCGTTACCCTAGAAATCTCATTGTATTCTGTCTCCCATACTTTTTTCCCTTTATCATTCAAGTAACCATATCGATAGCCTTCTTCTGTCTTTACTAATACAATATATCCAGCATATTGATAACGATTTTCATCTGTATAATATTCATCTACTTTTACTTCGTCATAGGCAATGTCTACTTTTTTATTTCCTTTAATCGTAATGACTCCATATTTTTCATCCTGTTTTACTAACAACTCCCCCTCTTTATAGGGTAAACTATCTATTTCATCATAAACTGGTTTTGCTATTTCCTTTCCTTCAAAAGTAATTAAACCATATTTTCCATCTCTTTCGTATTTTAATACACTTTTTTCATACATTAAATCACTAGAAATATTTTTCAAACGAATGGGTTCAGGCTTGTTATATTCTCCTAATATCTGTTCTTTTTGTTCATTGAATATTTTAATTTCTTCTCCTTGATAACATGCAAAAACTGCTTTTTCTGGATTTGGTATTTTTATTTCACTATATTCTGGTGGTATTATGATATTCCCTTTTTTATCTATAACTCCATATAGATTTTCTTGTTTTAAAACAAAATAATTATATTGTTTGATTGTTTCGATTTCATAATTGTTACTTTTTTCTACAATCTTGTTATAAATACCAATAGATGCTAATACCACTAAAATAAATAAAATGATTCCAATGATTGGTAGATATTTTTTCTTCATATATTTTTCGCTTCCTTTCTATGTGTTGTGTTAGCTATTTTCAAATTACTCTTCTATTTCTTCGTTGTGATTTCTACAAGCTTTTACTTTTAAAATTCTCTTATCTTCATATTCTTGAATTTTATATGTTACAGTTTCAGTATCAATCGTAGGTAATTCCTCTTCTTCTGGAATTCTTCCTAATTTATCTTGCAAATACCCTGACAGAGTATCATAATCTCCTTCTGGTATATTAGCACCTAATATTTTGTTGACATCATTAATTGTCATACTACCACTTAACAGGTAAGTGTTCACATCAATTTGCTCATATTCTTTCTCTTCTTTGTCATATTCGTCGTAAATATCGCCTACTAATTCTTCCAAAATGTCCTCCATTGTAATTAATCCTGCGGTTCCGCCATATTCGTCTACAATAATGGCTATTTGTTTTTTGTTCTTCTGCAATTCCTTAAATACTTCGTTTATTAATCTATTTTGTGATACAAAATAGGCATCTTTTACTACGTTTTTCACTTTAAATGTTTTTTTATTGATATTTTTTAAAACATCTTTTACATATAAAATTCCTTTAATTTCATCAATGGTTTCATCATAAACAGGAATTCTACTATAACGGTATTCTTCATGTGAAAGTTCTTGCAACAATTCATCATTACCAATATTAATATCAACAGCAAAAATATCTTTTCTATGTTTCATGATTTCAGAAACGGTAATATCATTAAATTCAAATACATTATTGATTAACTCTTTTTCTTCTTCTTGGATCGTCCCTTTTTCTTCTCCTTGATCCACTAACATTTTGATCTCTTCTTCTGTAACCGACTCTTCCTCATTTTCTCCTACTCCAAATAGCTTTGATACACCATTGGTAACAACTGTTAACAATTTAACAAATGGTGCTGTTAGCATAGATATGGTTCTGATAATTCCAATGGTCGCAAACGATATTTTTTCGTAGTTTTTCATGGCAAATCTTTTGGGTACTAATTCTCCAAATATAAGTGTGAAAAACGATAGTATAATGGTTATAATAATAATAGAAATATTTTTCCATAAACCAAGACTGATAAATGGCATTACTTGGTATAACCATGGGGCTAGCTTCTCTGCAAAGGCATCCGATGCAAAAGCACTCGATAAAAATCCTGCTAAGGTAATCCCTATTTGTATGGTTGCTAAAAATTGACTTGGTCTTTTTATCATTTTTTCAATTTGCTTTGCTCTTTTGTTTCCCTCTTTTGCTTGCTTTTCTATTCTCGCATCATTTAAAGATATAAATGCTATTTCTGTTGCCGCAAAAAAAGCATTTAGTGCAATTAGTATAACTAAAATAATCAATTGTCCAATCATTCTTTTTTCTCCTTCTTTTCTATTTTCTTTCTCGTATTATTATATCCGTTTTTTACTTTTTTTTCAATAAATTTTTATTTTTTAAGACTAACTTTTTGGGGATTTTTATTGCTGTTAGATCATACTACGACATCCTAACATACTTTATAATATTTGGGTTATTAAACGAATAAAAATAGAAAGAATATCTATTATAATGTTTTCTTTCTATTTTTATTCTAATATTTTCTAATTCTTGTTTTTAAATTATAATAATATTTTTTATTTCTTACTTTCTGGTTTTATTTTTATGATGTTTTTATTTCTTGTTGCGTTACTGGAAGCGTTCCCTTTTGAAGCAACTTTCGAACTTCCTCTTTCGCTTCTTGAATCATTTTTTTACATTCTTCTTTCGCTTTTTGTCTTTTCTCTTCCAATTCCTTCTCTGCTTCCTGTTTTTTCTTCTCTATTTCCTTTTCTAGTTCCTGCCTTTTCTTTGCTACTTCTTTTTCTGCTTCCTGTCTCTTCTTTTCTACTTCTTCTTCCGCTTCCTGTCTCTTCTTTTCTGCTTCTTTTTCTGCTTCCTGTCTCTTCTTTTCTACTTCTTCTTCCGCTTCCTGTCTCTTCTTTTCTGCTGCTTCTTCTGCTTCTTTCTTTTTTCCTTTTATTATTTCCTTGCCTACTTCAATTGCTTTCTCTCGTTCTTTTTTCAATATTTTTTCTGCCTCTTCTTGTAAACCTTTTCGCAAAAGTTCCTCTAACATATCCTTCCCTCCTCTTTTCATTTTCAGTTCTTTTAATAAGTTTTGAGTCTCTTTTTCTCCTATTTCTTTATCAAAAACATGGTAAATAATTCTTCTTAAAAACCTTATATTTTTTTCTGTTAAATCTCCTTTGATAATTTTTCTTAAATTTTCAATCATTTGTTGACTTGTTGTAGATTTTTCTAATAACATTATTTTTGACAAAAACATCTCATCTTTCAGTAATTCTTTTTCAGAATATTCATTAATATCAATTACATTATATTCGTAAAATCTCGCTGGTTCACAACCTGGTATTTTTTGTTGTCGTGCTTCAATATATTTTTCTACATTCCATTTTTTATCTCCTGTATATAAAATAATGGGATAAATCATAGGTAATTTATAACTTTTTTTCTTGAGTTGTTTTTCATCTATCATACTTTTCATTATTTCTAAACTATACATTAAAATTCGATAAGGCATAGAATAATCAATTGTTGATTGATGTTCAATTAAGAAAAATATGTCTTGATCCTTTTTTCGATATACAACATCTGTTTCCGCATATTGAAAAGTATGAGTAATAAATTTTCCAACATATTTCTCTATGTCATTTTCTCTTAACGCTTCTCTTTTATTCTCTAATTTTAAAGCTTTATTAATAAAACTTACTACTTCCTTTTTATCCTCTAAAATTTCTCTAACTATTTTATCATGCCTATAATATACTTCTTTACTATATTGATAACTTTGTTCTTCTTCTTTTAATACCTGTTCAAAATAATCAATATTGCTAATGTATTCTTGATATTTTAAATATTCTATATACGTAAATTTCTTCATTTTGCTTACACCTCCATTGTATATTATTTTAACTATCTTGTCAAGTTTTATATTAAAGTTTATTTATTAAGAAAGAGAATGCTTTTGCTTCCATTCTCTTTCTTATTATTTTTTACATGCCAGTAACTGGCAACATTTTCATTGTTGATGAGCGTACTTCTTTACTTTTTATTTTTTTGTCTATTTCTATTTTTGGCTTTTCTTGCTCGTTATTATTTACTGTCACTGTGTATTGTTCTTGTAAATTTACTTGTAATTCAATTAATTCTTGATATGCCTCATAGCCTTCTTTTGGCTTTGTTTCTCTTAAATAGTATTTTCCAGGAATTAGATGCTTAATCTCAATTTTTCCTTCTTTATCTGTTCTTAAATCAGCATATACAACTTTTCTATTTTCATCTAATAGCTCAAATTCTGTATTTTCTAATCTCTGTTTCGTCTTTTCATCTTCTTTAATAATGATTATCTTTGTTTCATTTTCTGGAAATTCGTCACTCTTTTCCCCTGTTCCATCTTCATAAGTTGCTGTTGTTAAGGCATAATCTTGATAACTACTATCTGGTGCTATCCCATATAAAACTGGTTTTGTTTGAACTTGTCCCGCAACCGTTAATTTAAAAGTTCCTGTACTTGTCATACTTTTAATTGGGACTAATACTTTAAATGATTCGGTAGCCGCAAATTGATTTCTTTCTTTATTTTGCATATCTGTTATTTTAATGCCATCTATATTTTGCAAATTTTCTTTTACGATTCCTATGGTATAATCTTTTATGGAGGCATTGGCTGTTACATGGAATACTTTTGATGCATATTGCTTATCTGTTTCATCTTGTTTCCATTCATTATCTGTTTTATTAATTTGTATGGTACTAGATATCTTAGTTTCATTAGAACGATTGGCATTATCAATAATTAAATACATGGCTCTTAGTGTTCTCATTCCTGCTTCTCCAATTGCTTCATAACTATTAGGATTATTTCCATATAAATAACAATAAATAGCATGTTTGGTCGCCGTAAAAGCTTCTTCTTTATTAGCTACCCCTAAATCTTCTATTGATCGATATGGATATCCATTGATGAGTCTTCTCCATAATCCTACATCATTGATTGCCTCTTGTACAGAAACACTATAATTCTGCGTTTCTGCTCCTGGTTTATTGGGATTCATACAATAGGCTGGATAATCTATACCCTGATTGCTATATTGTATATAGGTAACTTTTACAACACCTCCTTTATACTTCAATAGTTCTCCACAATCTCCAACTGCATATAAATCCGCTGAATGAATCGATGTGGCATAGACTGCATTCATGAAACCTAGTCCATTCATGATAAAAATGGCTAGTATCACCAGTATCTTTTTTATCTTGCCTTTCTTTTTTTTCAAATTATATTCTCCTTTCGATTGATTATTTTTCAATTGCTCTAACGCATCTTCTGTAATTTGGTTCATTTTCTACACAAGTAATTAGTGTAATGGTATTCTCTTCTGTATTTTCCAGACATGACAAATCATTGGCCTGTATAATATCATTTTTTTCTACCAAATATTCTCTACTATTTTCTTGATAATAATAGATTATTTTATCACCTTCTTTTAATTGTTTTACTTCTGCAAAGTAATTTTTTTCATATCCTCTATTGTGGGCTGCCAAACAAACATTACCTGCCCATTTTTTACTTTCTTCAAAATGTCCAATAAATTGATTCATTACTTCTTTTGTGGTTCCTTCTTCAATATTAGCTTTTAAATTTATACTGGGAATTTCAAGATACCAATTCGTCTCTTTTGTGACTATTTCCGAATTTAAATTAATATTTTTTATTTGTTTTTGACTTTCAGAATTAACTGTAAATCCTGCTTTTAAAACTGCCTTTTGAGATGGAAAATTAAAATAAGAATAAAATTGAGTTAGACTAGAAAATATCATTACGGTTAGAACGAAACTTAAAATATTAATATACCATGTACTATATTTTAAAGTACCTATCTTATCACTCTCCTTTATTTTTAGATTTTACTACTTCTTTGAAAATTTAAGAAATAACTTTTTCGAAAAAATTTACTGAATTAATTTTTGAATTCAAATTCAATTCTTGATATTATCATAATACATTTTTTTCCATTTGTAAAGAACTTTTCATCGCAAAATTCGACATTATCCTTTCAAACGTTTATATAGCATCGTTTTAAAGATAATATTTTTTGAATACAACTAGAAAATATTTAAAAATTCTTATCCCATCAAATAAGGGAGGTTCAAGGCAAAACCATTATTATATTAAATTCTTATAAATGACTCGGCTCCCCTTCATGACGCCAACAAATTCTAAGTCGCATTTGTCATTTATGCAAATTTAATATAATAATGGTTAATTTTTTAACATGTTGCTTTTTTTGATACATCTTCATAAGTTCTGCCACACAGTCAGATTCTGTCATTATTCGCCAATTAAAACCATAGGATTCCATTACTGCTTTGTCATTTTCTTGATGTGCTTTTCTTAATTCTGTTGGCATTGTTAGTTCGTCATATAAATCTGCTAAACTACTATTGGGATATAATTTCCTAGCATCTAAAATTGCTTGTGCTGTTTTTTTCAATTTTTTCTTTTTGTTGTTTTGTTGGATCAGGCCAAATAAAATTATTATAACTAATGTATTTGAAATTCTTTTGCTTTGTTTTTTTGTTCCCTTACTTTCATCTATTTTCCTCCCTATGTGGTTCTTTTTATATTATTATTACTTTATATTTTCAAATCCAATTCCAAATAAAACTCCACACCATTTTCTTTATTAATAACGCCATATACATTTCCATAATTGCTCATAATAGCTTTTACAAAAGACAAACCAATACCAGTACCGCCATTCTCTCTATTCCTAGACTCATCAATTTTATAAAAGCGATTCCATATCCTAGCAATATCTTCTTCTGCTATATTATCTCCTGTATTAAACACCTTCACTCTTACTTTGTTTTTATCAACATTTACCACATTTTCTACTTGAATATACTTTTCACCATTTACAGCTTTCACATGCTTAATAGCATTGGTTAAATAATTACTCATTACTTGTTCAATATAAAAATCATCTGCCAATACATTAATTTCATCTACTGTTTTTAATTTAATTTGAACTTCTTTTTCTTCTAGCATTACTTGTGATTTTCTAACCACCTCTTTTTCTAATTCTACCATATTAAATGGTTTATCTTCAAATTCCCTTTTTCCATACTCTAGTTTCATTAACTCTAATAATTGTTTTACTAATCGATCCATTTTATTGGTTTCATCTAAGATAACTTCTGCATAAAATTTTCTACTTTCTTCATCGGTATTAACATTTTCTAGTAGTCCTTCACTATACCCCTGTATTAAAGCAATAGGGGTTTTTAATTCATGGGATACATCTGAAATAAAGCTTTTCCTCATTTCATCTATTTGCGACTTTTCTTCTATATCTTTCTCTAATTCTATATTGGTATTTCTTAATTGTTTAATCGTCTTTTCCAACTTATCAGACATAACATTAATGCTTTTACCTAAGTTATTAATCTCATCTTCTGTATCTGTAATTCTATATCTATGACTAAAATCCAAATTAGACATTTTTCTAGCGATATCATTTAGTTCTGTAATGGGATCTCCAAATTTTCTGGATACATAAGATACAATAACTGCTGCAATTAAAATCGCAAAACCTGCCATTAAATATAAAAAGTTATTCGATATTTTTACACTTTCTTGTATGGAGGTAATGGGTATTCTAATATATAACAAATAATCATTATCTAAGGTAGCCGATAATAAAATATAGGTAATATCATTTTTATTATCTTTTATCTTCTTAATCGTAAAGTCTTCTTCCTTTTCTATCATTTCACCTAAATTAGCATTAAATCGACTTGTCATTTCATTCATCTGGCCCAAAGTAGAAAAAAAGTCTTTATTAGATGTATATACATTTACATTTTGGTCATTTTTAATTAAAATATCAAAGTTATTATTAATAGCTATTCTTTCTAATTGGATTTCTAAATCTATATTCTGAGAATTGATATAATAATTATTAACCACTTCATAAACTGACTTTAGAGCTTTTGTTTTGCTATAAATATAAAACTGCCCAAAAACAAAATTATTTACCAAGATAAGAAATGCAATAATTAATAAAATAACAAATGATAATGTGATAAAAAGTTTTACTCTTACTGATTTTAAAGCATTTTTAAATTTTTTCATTTTCTTCCCTCTTCTTACTACTAAAAGTTGCTATTTAACTTCAAACTTATAGCCAATTCCTCTCATCGTCTTAATATATTTTCCTCTTTTTCCTAACTTATGTCGAATTTTTTTAATATGACTATCAATGGTTCTGGAATCACCATAATAATCATAATTCCATACATTATTTAAAATCTTATCTCTTGATAAAGCAATATTTTCGTTTTCAATTAAATAAATTAAAAGCTCATATTCTCTTAAACTAAGTTCAATCGCTTTGCCATCGACTTTTACCGTCCTACCCTCTTTATCAATTTCAATACCAGCATAATCTTTTATCTCTGTGGTATCTTTTTTTGTTCTTTTTAAAATGGCTTCTACCCTTGCCACTAATATTTTAGGGCTAAAAGGTTTTGCTATGTATTCATCTACGCCTAATTCAAATCCAAATAACTCGTCTTGTTCTTCTCCTCTTGCTGTCAACATAACAATAGGAATTTTAGATTCTTGTCTGATTTGACGAAGCACAGACCAACCATCTAATTTTGGCATCATAACATCTAATAAAATTAATTCTATTTTATTTTTGTTTTCCTCAAATACTTCTAATGCTTTTTCTCCATCTTCGGCTTCTAAAATACAATACCCTTTTGCTTGTAAAAAATCCTTGATTAATTTTCTCATTCTTTGTTCGTCATCTACCACTAAAATACAATTATTTGGCATTTCTTATTTCTTCCTTCCTAAACATAAACTTGATTGAAAAAGATTTAAAAATTGTAATTGTTTTTCAATCTTATCCTTTTACCCTGCTTCTATTATAAAAATATTTTGTGTCTATCTTGTGAAAATAAATAAATATTAGCTTGACCAAGCGTTTTGATAATTTTTATATTTTGTTACACCTATAAAATTAAAAACTGTTGGGTATTAAGACCTATCTAAGTTGACATGATAAATAAGGCACATAATGTATAACACTATATGCCTAAATTTTAGTTTTTCATATAAACTGTTTTGGTATCATATGCCAATTCTATATTTTCCTCTCGAAGAATTTTCATTATTTTATAATTAATATCTTCTCTTTCTGCTATGTAACTATTATAATCAATCGAATCGGTATAACTACAAATCAACACATTAAGTCCATTATCTGTAATGGTATCAAATTTGACAATAATAGAATCACCATAAATAGCATCTCTAGCTTCTAACATTTCTTTTACTCTTGTTTGAAATCTCTCTAGTTTTTCTAAAGGTGTATCTAATTCTATACATAAATTTGTACGGTATCTTCTTTTCTCCATTTTGCTCCAATTAATAATCGAAGCATTCGCTATGATTGCATTTGGTATATTAACAATGGAATTTTCAAATGTTCTTACTCTTGTACTTCTAAAAGTGAGATCTTCTACCGTTCCTTCAAAATTTTCTACCTGAATCCAATCCCCTACCATAAAAGGTTTATCTAAAAAAACGATTACTCCTGCAAATAAATTTTTTGCTGTATCTTGTGCCGCTAGTGTAAAAATGACACCTCCTATTCCTAAACCTGCTACTAATCCATTTAAATTTACTCCTAATGCTGTTATTACTATAAAACCTGCTATGATGTAAATGATTGCTCGAATGATTTTTAGTGCAAAATCAAACATAGAATCTTCTACTTCTTTGCTTGTCTTTTCTTTTATCTTTTTATAGAAAGAAGATTTTGGTGTAAAGCTGGTTGCTAATCCCTTTGCAAAGGCAATGGTACTAATGATAATAAATGCTTTATAAGCAATTATCATAATATCCTCTGTTAAGCCTAATGGTGTCTTTAAAAATACAACGGCTAAATAAAATCCTAATATGATAAAAAATATTTTGAGCGGACTATAAAAAGCACTCTCTTTTATACTTTTTGCTTTTTTCTCTTTTATCTTAAACATTCTAATAATGATATATGATAGCGTTCCACTAAAAATTCTAAAAAATAGAATAATTCCTACTGCTATTATTATATCCACTAATTGTGCTGTTGTGATATTTTCTATAAAATTCGTAATCTGCTCCATTTTTGTTCTCCATCGTTACCATTCACAGCTAGATTTACTTTTCTATACAAAATTTATTTTAACTGTAAATGGTAACTCTCCATAATCTTTTTTATTCTAAATAGCAATTATCTTTCCCATTTTATCCCATATAGTCACGTAATTTCTTACTTCTACTAGGATGTCTTAACTTTCTTAAAGCCTTTGCTTCAATTTGTCTAATTCTCTCACGAGTAACCTCAAACTCACGACCAACCTCTTCTAAAGTTCTAGCTTTTCCATCTTCCAAACCAAATCTTAGTTTTAACACTTTTGCTTCTCTTGGGGTTAACGTATTCATAACATCTTCTAACTGTTCTTTTAACAAAGTATATGCTGCTGAATCATGAGGTGCTGGACTATCATCATCTTGTATAAAATCTCCTAAATGGCTATCGTCTTCTTCTCCAATTGGAGTTTCTAAAGATACTGGATCTTGTGCTATTTTTTGAATTTCCATTACTTTTTCAACAGGGATTTCCATCTCTTCTGCAATTTCATCTGGGGTTGGTTCTCTTCCCATTTGTTGTAATAAGTGTCTTGAGGTTCGAATTAATTTATTAATCGTCTCTACCATGTGTACTGGTATTCTTATGGTTCTTGCTTGATCCGCAATGGCTCTTGTAATGGCTTGTCTAATCCACCAAGTCGCATACGTACTAAATTTAAAACCTTTTGTATAATCAAATTTTTCAACCGCTTTGATTAATCCCATATTTCCTTCTTGAATTAAGTCTAAAAATAACATTCCTCTTCCCACATATTTTTTAGCAATACTTACCACTAATCTTAGGTTAGATTCTGCTAGTTCCTGTTTTGCTTCTTCGTCTCCCTCTAAAATTCTTTTTGCTAACTCTAATTCTTGTTCAAATGTTAAAAGCTGTATTCTTCCAATTTCTCTTAAATACATTCTAACAGGATCATCAACATTGATTCCCTCGTAACTGGTATCTGTTATTTCATCTAATTTTAGTTCTTCTACTTCTTTTAAGTCCTCAATATCTGGTTCTTCTTCTAAATCATCTGATAATAAATCGACTCCTAATTCTTCAAAAGCATCAAAAACTTGGTCAATCTGTTCTGGATTTACGTCATCTAATTCTGTTGCTAAATCTCCATACGTTATTTGACCTTTTTCTTTTGCTTTTTTCAAAATACTATTTACTTTTTCTTCTTTTATTTTATTGTCTGTTTCTTTTTCCGTTCCTTCTGTTACTTCTTCTTTTGGGCTGCTATTTGATTTTTTTTCTGCTTCTTTCTTATCTTCTAATTTCTTTTTGGCTTCTTTTCTTGCTGCTTCAATCTTTTCTGTTTTTCCTTTTTTCGTTTTTGTTACTTCAGCTTTTTCCTTTTTTGTTTCTTCTTTATTTTTTTCCGTTTTTCCTTTTTGCTCCTTTTTATCACTTTTCTTTTTTGTGCTATCTTTTGGTTTTACGGCATCTTTTTTCTTTGTTTCCTTTTTCTTTTCTACTTTTTTATCAACAACTGTTTTTTTAGTTTCCTTCTCTTTTATTTTTGACTTTTTGGATGTATCTTTTATTTTTTCTTCTTTTCCTAATTCTTCGTTTTTCTTTGCCATTTTTATTATCATTCCTTTCCTGAGGCACAAATTTAGTTGGAAAACAATTGTGTATTAGGTCAGCCTTCACCCTTTTCCTCTAAAAAACGCCATTCAAATAAAGTACCTTATTTTTTAATTTGTCCTTATTTCATTTTTGCTAAACGATTAATCGTCTCTCTTAATTCTTTTTCTAATGCCTTTTTCTGGTCTTCTTCTATCTCTTCTTCTAATAACGCTAATATCTCAAACTTTCGATTGGTTAACTTGTCCTTTTCATAACCGTGCATAATATCATCAATTGCTTTTTCTATATCATCAATTTCATAGTCATCTGCCATAATTTCTGTAATATGACTTTGTTCTTCTTCTCCTAGCATATCTATTATGCCATTTATATTACTATTTCCTTTTTCAAATTCTTCATACAATTTCTGAGCAATTTTTTGATTTGTCTTATCCTTGAAATCTTCTACTTGTATATTTTGTCTCAACACTTGAAAAATATTAATATCACCTGTTAATAGAATGGATATTACTGTATTTTCACGTTTTTTAACAGTTTGCGTAATTTCCTTTTCTTCCACTTTCTTATGCATCATGACTGGCTTTGTTTTTTCTAACACTTTCTCACTTTTATTTCCTGCATAAGCTAACTTGTTAACTTCTGCATAAATGGCTTCTTTCGATATATTATATTCTTTAGCAATTTTCTCAATGTATATTTCTTTTTCTATATTGTTATCCACTTTAGCAATTAGTTTAGCTATTTCATTTAAAAACTTGATTTTATCATTAATAACTTCCAGATTTAAGTTTTGTTTTAATACTTTTACTTTGAACTCAATGACAGAAAGTGCCTTTTCTACTAAATTATGAAATCTAGCATTTCCATATTTAATAATATATTCATCTGGATCTTTTGCCCCGTCCATTTGTAAAACTCTAATGTCACATCCCATATCTTGTAAAATGTCCAACGCTCTTAACTTAGCGGTAAGACCTGCTTCATCAGAATCAAAACTTAAAATGATTTTTTCTGAACTTTTTCGAAGTAACCACCCTTGTTGCTGAGTTAATGCTGTTCCTAATGGTGCTACTACATTGGTAATGCCTCTTTGATGAAGAGATATAACATCCATATATCCTTCCACAATTAGTATTTGCTTGATATCTCCTTTTTTGGCGACATTTAGTCCAAATAAGTTTCTTCCCTTACTGTAAACAACATTTTCAGGTGAATTAATATATTTGGGTTTGGAGTCATCTAATACTCTTCCACCAAATGCAATCACTCTTCCTCTTGCATCACAAATGGGAAACATGAGTCTGTTTCTGTATCTATCTATGTATTGTCCTCTATCGTTTCGATTGACTAATCCCGATTCTAAAATTTCTGTTTCTTCAAATCCTTGTTTTTTTAATTCTTGATATAGTTCATCAAATTTTCCTGAAAATCCAATCTGGAATGATTCTAAAGTTTCATTGGTTAATTTTCTTGTTTTTATATATTCTTGTGCTACTTTTGACTCTGGCTTGTATAAGTTTTTATGATAGTAATTAGCCGTAAATTCATTTACTTTATAAACTTTTGCTTTTAGTAGTTCTTTTTCTGAATCGCCATTACTTTCTAATGTTGGTAATTGTATGTTCGATCTTTCTGCTAATGTTTGTACTGCTTCTACAAAGTTAATTCCTTCTATTTTGGTTAAAAAGGTAAATACGTTTCCCCCTACGCCACACCCAAAACAATGAAATATTTGCTTGTCTGGTGATACGGAAAAAGATGGCGATTTTTCATTATGAAAGGGACAGAGTCCAAAAAAATTTCTACCGCTTCTTTTTAAATGCACATATTGTGATATGATATCTACAATATCATTAGTTTGTCTTACTTCATCTATGATTTCATCACTATAACGTTGCATTTTTTCCTCTCTTTCTTTGTTTTTGTTTTGGAAAAGTACTTTGGCACTTGACGTAGAAAATCTAAATTTGTATATTATTCCTTAAATAATTCTACATAGTTATATTATTCGACGCATTTTACATAAATCCTTCTTATTTTTTTAAAAAAATTAAGGGGATTGCAATGCAATCCCCTTTTTGCCATTTGAATAGAACACTATAATTTTACAACTTTACTTTTTGTTACAAAAAATCTTACCTCAGTTAAGATTGCTGGATTCCAGCGAGAACCAGAAGTCCATCTTTCTGTTTTTCTTATATTCCACACTTCTCCTTCATACTCGAAAACATTATCCTCCTCTCTCAATGTTCTTCTGATTGTTTCTAAATAATGGGGATTAATGTCAGAATTCCTTAATTCCCCTTTATCGTTGTTACTGCGCTCCCAACAAAATTCCCTTTGACAATCCTCTTTTTGAAGCGTTCTATCAATCATTTCTTGAACACTTTTGGGCCTGCTTTCTGCTATTTTCTCTCGTTCCGTCCATTCACGGTTTACTGCTTTTCGCAACCGATTTAAATTATCATATGGTAATTTTCCCATTTCTCTTAATAGTTGCTCAAAAAGTTCTTGACTTACCATCTACTTTTACCTCCTTATGGTTTACTGTAATACAGTTTATAATATTTTTAAAATTATGTTAAGTCAACATTAAAATAGCTATAATGTTTTTATATAAATAACATTTTTAATTCTTAATTATTTAATAACATCATTTTTTGATCTAATTTATTTATTATTTTAGCACAATTCACCCATTCTTTTGATTCCTTCGGGCTTAATTTTAGATCTGATTTATATTTCACTTTATGCTCTAAGGTAGACCAAAAATCCATAGCAATTGTCCTAATTTGAATTTCTACTTTCACATAAATATTTTGGTGAGATAAAGTAACTGGTACTTCTACAATTAAATGATAACTAGAATATCCACTTTTTTTGGGATGGGTAATGTAATCTTTTTCTTTTAAAATATTAATGCCTGGTAGTTTTTGAATTAATTCCTTTATGGAAAAAATATCCTTTTTTAAAGGACATATAATCCTAATTCCTGCAATATCATTGATATTCTCAATCATGTATCGATAGGTAAGCGGTATATTCCTTTTTTGCATTTTTTGCATAATACTTTCTGCTGTTTTGATTCTAGTATCAATATAATCCATTAATTCATAATCATAAAATATTTTAAATTCATCTTTTAAAATCTCTATTTTCGTTTCTAATTCTCTAATAGCAACTGAATAGATAAACATTAATTTCTGGAAGGTTTCGTCTTCTATTTTTATCGCTTGATTATAATTCATAAAATTTTCTATTTTTATTAATTCATTTACTTTTTTCTTTTTCGGTTTCATCTAACTATGTACTCCTCTCTTTTAATCTATGATGTTATCATAGCTCTGTATTAATATATGCTGATATTATCGTTTTATTGTTATCGGTTTATATTTTCTTTGTGTCTTTTTGGTGAAAAAGCAAATAAAAAAACGAGCCTAAGATTTTCTAACAAATGCAAATTTTAAGAAAATCTAAGGCTCGCCATAATTATCTTGTACAGAAATTTCTCCTACTAGGAGAAATTTCCTACAATATAAAAAAAAGGAAGACTAATATTGTCTTCCCCAAACTACCATTTTATCTGCTTTTTTACCACAACATACACAAGTATCAGACAAGTGTTCTTGTTCAAAAGGCATACATCTAGATGGCGCTCCTGTTATCTCTTTTACCTTGTCTTCACATTCTTTAGCACCACACCACATGGTTTTTACATATCCTTGATTATTGTTTAAGTTCTTTTCTAATTCCTCCATGTTATAAGCTATTGTTGTTTTCTCATCTCTTCTTTTTTTACAAGCTTCGAACATAGATTGATGGATTTCTCTCATCAAATTTTCTAACTTAGCTTCTAATTCTGTTATTTTAACTGGCATTTTTTCTAATGTATCACGTCTTGTTACAACTACTTCTCCTCTTTCTATTTCTTTTGGTCCCATTTCAACTCTAATTGGTACTCCTTTCATTTCCCAATCGTTAAATTTATAACCTACTGTATAGTTATCTCTAGCATCCAATTCTACTCTAAACTTTTCTGATAAAGTTGATTTTAATTTTTCTGCCGTTTCTAATACGCCCTCTTTTTGTTGTGCAATTGGTACGATTACGACTTGGATTGGTGCTACATATGGTGGTAATTTTAATCCTCTATTATCTCCATGTGCCATAATAACGGCTCCAATTAGTCTGGTACTAATTCCCCATGATGTTTGATAAGCATATTCTTGTTCTCCATTTTTATTTTGGAATTTTACATCAAATGGTTTGGTGAAGTTTTGTCCAAAGTAGTGTGAAGTTCCTCCTTGTAAAGCTCTACCATCGTGCATTAAAGTTTCTACGGTATAGGTTGCTTCTGCTCCAGCAAATTGCTCTTTTTTCGTTTTTTGTCCTTTTAATACGGGAATCGCTAATAAATTTTCAATGACATCAGCGTACACATCTAACATGGCTAATGTAAATTTTTGTGCTTCTTCTGCTGTTTCATGAACGGTATGCCCTTCTTGCCATAAAAATTCTCTGGAACGCAAAAATGGTCTGGTTTCTTTTTCCCATCTTAAAACACTACACCATTGGTTATATAAAAATGGTAAATCTCGCCATGAACTTAACCATTTTGAATACATCGTTGAAAAAACAGTTTCAGAAGTTGGTCTTACACATAGTCTTTCTTCTAGTTCTTCTCCTCCACCTATCGTAACCCATGCTACTTCTGGTGCAAACCCTTCTACATGGTCTTTTTCTTTATTTAATAGATTTTCTGGAATAAGAACTGGCATAGATACATTTTTTACGCCATGTTCTTTAAATTTCTTATCTGCATAATTTTGTATATGTTCCCAAATCTCATATCCATATGGTCGAATGGAAATAAATCCTTTAACAGTTGTATAATCTGCTAATTCTGCTTTTAATACGATGTCTGTGTACCATTGTGCAAAATCTTCATCAATATTGGTTATATCTTTTACAAATTCCTTTTTATTACTCATTTTAATCTTCTCCCATTTCTTATTATTTTTATATAAAATTTATACCTCATTTACTTCTTCCCTTTCGGGCATGGGAGCCTCCGTTTTTCCTTCTTCCTTTTCTTCGTCTTCTTCTACTAATTCATCTATTACAATTTGTTTATTTTCATCTAATTTATATCTTGGTAATTCTGGTAAATCTTCTAAAGAAACATATCCAAACATTCTCAAAAAATCATTGGTCGTTTGATATGACATTGGCTTACCTGGTAAATCAATCTTTCCACTTTCTTCAATTAGTCCATATTCTAATAATTTATACACGCAAGCATCTGCTGATACGCCACGAATGGCCTCTATTTCTGCTCTACTTATCTTAGGATTATAGGCAATAATCGCTAACGTTTCTAAGGCGGCATTTGATAAATTTGGCTTATTTCTTTTGTCTAATACAGGATAAATAAAATCATGTAATTCTTTTTTGGTACATAATTGATAATTGTTATTTATTTTTATAATTTCAATCCCTCTTGCTTCTTGCTGATATTCTTCTTGCATCTTCCCTATGATATTTTCAATATCTTCTTCCGGAATTTCTAAACTTAACACTAATTCTTTCTGTGATACTGGTCTTCCAGCAGCAAAAAGGATGGCTTCTAAAATTGATTTTATTTTATTGATTTCCATTTCTTTTCTCTTTCTTTACTTTATTATTTAGTTTATTAATTATACTGTATATTATGCCATGAAATGCTTATTCTGTCAATATTTACTTGCACTTTTAAATGGAATATGATACTATATATAAAATTGAAAATAAAGGGAGGAACTTTTATGGGCGAAAAAAAGAATTTAGAAGTAGTTTCTGGCGATGGTTCTGATTTAAACATCTCACCAGTATATGACCACTTAAATGCCGCAAAGCCTAAATCTGCTAAAGAAAAACCAACCTGTATTGTCATTCCTAAAGAAAACAAAAAAGTCTCAAAAAAACAAGAAAATAAAGAAGAAAAAAAGTAGTAATCCTTTGTGTTTACTACTTTTTAATACAATTGTATGATCTTTCTATATGAATTCTATCTTATTGTCTTAATTTATTCTTCTACTTTTTCAAATAAATCTTTGCTAACACCACATAAAGGGCAGGTCCAATCATCTGGTAAATCTTCAAATTTTACGCTTTCTTTTTCATCATCATAAATATAACCACATACGGTACACTTATATTTCATACTATTCACCTCCTAAATCATGCTTTCTGCTAATTTTTTCATTTGTTCTATATTTTCTTTCTTCATCGTTGACTGAATTGTAATAGATGGTTCTACCATCGTAATATCTTTCATTTCTTGTAACATATTTTTCATGGTTTTTCCCGCAGATGGTGCCCAAGAACCATTTTCCATAATTCCTACTTTTCTATTTTGATAATTTCTTTCCTTTAACTTGTGTAAGAACTGTTGCATTGGTACAAATACTCCCGCATTATAACTAGAAGCTGCTAAAATAAGTTTGTCATAACGAAAGGCATCTTCCACCGCCTCTGCCATATCTTCTCTTACCAAATCAGATAAAACTACTTTTTTAGCGCCTTTTTCTTCTAAAATCTCTTTTAGTTTTTGGGCTGCTAGCAAAGTATTTCCATAAATAGAAGCACACACTATCAATACCCCATCATCTTCTGGTTGATAACTACTCCATATATTGTATTTTTCAATGTAATGATTTAAGTTTTCTTTTAAAATGGGACCATGCAATGGACAAATCATTTTAATGTCTAAAGTAGCCGCTTTTTTTAATAAAGCTTGAACTTGTGCTCCGTATTTTCCTACAATTCCAAAGTAATATCTACGAGCTTCACAATCCCAATCTTCTTCTGTATCTAGTGTTCCGAATTTTCCAAAACCATCTGCTGTAAATAATATTTTTTCTGTTTGTTCATAAGTTACCATGACTTCTGGCCAATGTACCATAGGTGCCATAAAGAACTGTAAGGTATGTTTTCCAATATTTAAGGTGTATCCTTCTTTTACTACTATTTTCTTATCTGCTAAATCCATATCAAAAAAGTTAGGTAACATCGTAAATGTCATGGCATTTCCTATAATTTTCATGTCTGGATACTTTTGGGCTAACAATCCAATGTTATAGGCATGGTCTGGTTCTAAATGCGATACTACTAGATAATCTATGGTTTCTCCGTTTAATCCTTTTTCTAAATTTTCTAGCCATACCTTAGTAACATTTTTATCAATGGTATCAAATACTACGTTTTTGTCGTCTTTGATTAAATAAGAATTATATGCCATTCCATTTGGTACTTCATATTGTCCCTCAAATAATCGAATGTCTTTATCATCTGCTCCAATATAAATAATATCATCTGTTACGATTGTATCTTTCATTTCTTGCTCCATTCCTCTCTTCTTTAAGATAAAGTAAGTTTGAAAAATTACTATTTTTCAAACTTATTTCTTTATATTTAAGTATTCCTAATTTTTTTCTATAATATTCTTAATTTTGTTAAAAAACCATTATATTGTATTACTAAACTATTTGAGTTAAATAAAACTTGGTCTCCTTCTACTTCCCATTTTCCTTTGTTTTCTGTTAAGAAATTAAGTACCTCTTCTTCAATTTGTAACATAGAAATTACTTTATCAATGGATGTTTCAAATTCCTTTTTTTCTGCATCTGACATTTCAATGTCTTCTGAAAGTAATTGTTGATACAATTCAACACAATATCCATCTGTTGTTTCTGCTTCTATATAAGAATTGATTTTGCCTTCCTCGATATAGCCTAACATTTCTGTTTTGCCTTGTTCTAATTTTTGTTTTGTTTCACTGATGTATTTTTTGGATTCTACAAATTCTGGTCCATCTTCTGCATAGTTGCTAGCTGTTAAAAGTTGTGCCATTTTTTCATCCTCTAACATCGTTTTAATTTCAAAAGCTTTATTAAATAAATCAGAGGCATAGTTTTTAGCCGCTTTTTCTACTTTTGCATATTTACCACTTGATACAATGGTTCTTGTTTTTTCGTTTAATTCTTCAATGTTAAAGTCTCCTGATTTTGTTATTTCCTCTATTTCTGCAAATGTTTCTAGTATTTTTGCTTTTTGTTTGGCATCATTTACGAAGAAATATCCTCCTGCTAACACTGCTACTAATACAATGACTGCTATAATAATTCCAATAATTAAGCCTTTTTTCATTTTGATTTCCCCTTTCTTTTTTTATTTCCTTATTATTATATCAAAAATATCGGATTTGTAAAGAAAATTTTTATCTAATTGTTACAATTCACAGCTAAATTAAGTTTTATAAACAAAATTTATTATATTTTTATAAAATAACAATTCGGGGGGACCAACAAATTATAGAATGTTATCAAATTTTATTAATTTTTTAATAAAATTTGATTTACAGTCTATTATGTGGTTGGGAGTTATTTTATAAAAATATTAATAAATTTTGTTAGTTTTTATTTTAACTGCGAATTATAATATCTAATTATGAATACTTGTTCAAATCGACTGTTTTTTCTTGACATCGACAATAATTAGGCATATACTAAAACCATAAAAATCGAAATAAAAGGAGGCTAATAGAACATGGACAACTTAATAGAAATCAGATGGCATGGTAGAGGTGGTCAAGGTGCCAAAACAGCATCTTTATTACTAGCCGATGCAGCCTTTAATACGGGAAAATACATTCAAGGATTTCCAGAATATGGACCAGAAAGAATGGGAGCGCCAATTACAGCTTATAACCGCATTAGCAGTAACCCTATCACCATTCATAGTAACATTTATGAACCAGACTATGTTGTTGTTGTTGACGATACCCTATTAGAATCTGTTGATGTAACAGCAGGATTAAAAGAAACAGGTGCTATTGTTATCAATACCACCAAATCGGAAGATTACTTAAAAACAGCATTAAAAGGTTACAAAGGAGCAATTTATACCATCGATGCTAGAACGATATCGGAACAAGCTCTAGGAAGATATTTCCCAAATACACCAATGCTTGCTGCCATTGTAAAGGTAAGTGGCGTTATGACTGACGAAGCTTTGCTAGAAGATATGAAAGGCTCATTTAAGCATAAATTTGCGAAAAAGCCAGAAGTCATTGATGGCAATATGAAAGCCTTAGAATTAGCATTAAAGGAGGTTAAAAAGATATGACAGAAATTAATAATAATACGCCTATGGAAAAACTAACACCAGGTGGTGATATTTATACTTCTGGAAATGCCAAAGAATTTAAAACAGGAGATTGGAGAAGTATTCGTCCTGTTTTCTTGCGTGATAAATGCAAACAATGTGGACTTTGTTTTCCTGTTTGCCCAGAAGATGCCATTCCTGTTAATAAAGATATGTTAAGAGAAAATTTTAATTACGATTATTGCAAAGGATGTGGCGTTTGTGCAAAGGTTTGTCCTTTTAGTGCCATTGAAATGAAAGAAGAAGGATAATTTGTTCCTAAAAAGAAAGGAGATTTAAAATGAGTATAAGAGAAAGATTAAGTGGTAATGAAGCAGCAGCAACCGCCATGAAGCAAATTAACCCAGACGTGGTAGCCGCTTTCCCCATTACCCCATCTACTGAAATACCACAATACTTTTCAACATTTGTAGCGAACGGAACCGTTGATACTGAATTTGTTGCCGTAGAAAGCGAACATAGTGCTATGTCTGCCTGTATTGGAGCAGAAGCAGCAGGAGCAAGAGCTATGACAGCAACTTCTGCCAATGGTCTATCCCTTATGTGGGAAATGATTTACATCGCTTCTAGTCTACGACTACCAATCGTTTTATCATTAGTAAATAGAGCGGTATCTGGTCCATTAAACATTCACTGTGACCATTCCGATGCTATGGGAGCTCGTGATAGTGGCTGGATTATGCTATTTTCTGAAAACAATCAAGAAGCCTATGATAATACTTTAATGGCTCATAGAATTGCAGAGCACAAAGACGTTAGACTACCTTTAATGGTATGTCAAGATGGGTTTATTACATCTCATGCCATTGAAAATATTGAATTAGTAGAAGATGAAAAAGTAAAACAATTTGTAGGAGAATATAAACCAGAGCATTACTTATTAAACAAACAAGAACCAATTGCGGTTGGTCCTTTAGACTTACAAGCCTATCTATTTGAACACAAAGCACAGCAAGCAGAAGCCATAAAAAATGCTAAACAAGTTATTTTAGAGGTTTCCAAAGATTTTGAAAAGATGACAGGTAGAAGCTATGGTCTATTCGAAGAATATCAATTAGAAGATGCCGAAATAGCGATTGTATGTATGAATTCAACAGCAGGAACCACCAAATATGTAATAGACAATTTGAGAACCAAAGGAATTAAAGCAGGACTTTTAAAACTTCGTGTATTTAGGCCTTTTCCTGTGGAAGAAATAGCCAAAGCTTTATCACATGTGAAAGCAATTGCTATTTTAGATAGAGCAGACTCTCTAAACGCTGCTGGAGGTGCTTTATTTGAAGATGTAACATCTGCTATGTATGTCAATAACATTCACGTACCAGCTGTTAATTATATCTATGGAATTGGTGGTAGAGATACCAAAGCTGATGATATTGAATCTGTTTATACCGACTTATTAGAAATTACAAAAACCAATAAAATTGACAATCCTTATCGTTATTTAGGATTAAGAAAGGAAGGTGACAAATAATGGCTTATAATGTAAAAGAAGTAGTTGCCAACAAACCTTCAAGATTTACAGCTGGACATAGAATGTGTGCTGGTTGTGGAGCGCCACCAATTGCGAGACATATTATGAGAGCTTTAAAACCAGAGGATCATGCTGTTGTTTGCCGGAGCTACCCGGATGTATGGAAGTTTCTACTTTCATTTATCCCTATACCGCTTGGACCGATTCTTTTATTCATACTGCTTTTGAATGTGCTGGTGCGACCTTAGCAGGAGCAGAAGCAGCTTATCAATCTATGAAAAAACAGGGGAAATTGCCAGAAGGCAATACTAAATTTATTGCCTTTGGTGGAGATGGTGGAACCTATGATATTGGAATCCAAAGTTTATCAGGAGCTATGGAGCGTGGACATGACATGGTTTATGTTTGTTATGACAATGGCGCTTATATGAATACAGGAATTCAACGTTCTTCTGCTACACCAAAATTTGCAGATACCACGACTTCTCCAGCAGGAAACGTAATACCAGGAAAAATGCAATCCAGAAAAGACTTAGCAAAAATCATGGTTGGACATCATCTTCCTTATGTTGCTCAAACTCTTGGTTATATGAATTTCAAAGATTTATATGAAAAAGCGGAAAAAGCAATTTATACAGAAGGACCAGCCTTTTTAAATGTAATGGCACCCTGCCCTAGAGGTTGGGGGTATCCAACAGACCAATTAATGCCAATCAACAAACTAGCTGTTGAAACTTGCTACTGGCCTTTATATGAAGTAATCAATGGAAAATATAAAATTAATTATAAACCAGCTAAAAAATTACCAATTGAAGAATTCTTAAAACCACAAAAAAGATTTAAACATATGTTTAAACCTGGTAATGAATGGATGATTGAAGAATTCCAAAAAGAAGTAGATGCTAGGTGGCAAGAACTTTTAGATTTAGAGGAAATCACAAATAAAGAATAATTTAATAATAAAAAGTTGCATTTGATATATCATTTGCAACTTTTTTTCTAAAAAGAGATTTTTCATTTACAGATTATGTTTTATTTTTTCATTAATTTCTTTATTCGAAAAAATTTTTTCTCTATATCTCTCATCTATATAAGTAATTTTATTATATTTTAAATCTTGAATTTGTTTACAAGCGATACAAACTATTTTTGCACGATTACAAGTTATTTTTCTAATGTCTTCTTTCAAAGAAGTATTACAGATATAATAATTCCCATTTGCTATAAAACCTAAACATGCTGATATGCTTCCTATGATTTTATCAGAATATAAAAAAATTCTATTTTGATTAAAGTCTCCTATGGTTCTAGCATTTTTATGTATATACATTAAATTGTTTAACACAGATAATTTATTTTTGGTATTTCCATCTTCTCTTTCTTCTATTTCATCTTCTTTAATTCTGTTTGCTATACATTTACTATAAAAAGATTTTGCATTCATTTTCCTATTAACTATTTTAACTCCTGTTAGATGTAAAAAGTTTGCCTTTGTAAATTTAGTTTCTAAAAATTTTATCTTTTGATCTTGTAAATAAATAAACATTACATTCCTATTATTTAAATTCTTGTTATAATTTTTCGCACAATCTACGATTTTCTCTATTATTTCTTTTTTCTCTATATACTTCACTCCTTCCAAAAAATAAAGAGAGAAAACAAATTTTGATTTTTTGTTTTCCCCCATACTGATTTTTCCGTTGTCCGCCAACCGTAAGCCCACAAGTCTTACATTAAACTATCAGGTTTTTCCGTTGCCTGCCAACCGTAAGCCCACAAGTCTTACATTAAACTATCGGATTTTTAGTGTCAGCACACCAAGATTTTTTTCAATCTCTTTTTAGTATATTCATTATAATATTTTTTTATACTTTTGTCAATAATTTTTTACACAATTTTACATTTTTTAACTATCTTTTTAATCTTTACTTTCAATGGCAATTAAAATACCTTTTTCTACTTCAATGGTAGCAACTTCTTCTACTATCTCATTACTAATTCCTAAACTTAATCCAATTGATAAAGAAGCATCCTTTAATGGATATTTAAAACCCTTTAACGTAATCCCCTCTACTTTAGTAGTCAATGGAATAAAAGAAATATATTTTCCATAAGTTCTATTTTTATATAAAGTATAGTGTTTGTTTATCAGATAAATTTTATTATGCCTATCTAATATTTGACATGGAATTTGAGCTTCTAAAGCATATTTCAAAATATGAATATTAGCTATCGTATGATCGATTCTCTTGCCAAGAGCTCCCATAATAGTAATCTTAGAACTGTTTAACTGAATTGCTAATTGAATGGCCATATCAGTGTCTGTATTATCTTTTTCTGGATTGTACTGATGAAATATAACTTGAGAATTGTTTCGATACTCTTGTAATATTGTAGGAGGGACAGAGTCAAAGTCTCCTACTATATAATTTGGTATTATATTTAGTTGATATAATACTTCCAGTCCTCTATCAACAGCAATTATATTTATTTTTGTGTTATTTTCTTTATAATATGTGTCTAAATCTTCTTTTTCAATTTCTCCTCCAGCAACTATCCATGTTTCCATTTCCTCATCCCTTTTTAATTTATATTTTCGAATCTCTTTTTGTTCTCTTTTTAACTGGTATTAAAAACAACGCTCCCACTATAATTGGTAAATAAAAGGTATATACTCTCCAAAATAAAATTGACATATTAATGGTTCCTTGTTGAAAAATAGAACTAAATAATAAATAAAATCCTCCTTCTGCTCCAAGTCCTGAACCTGGTGTTGGAATAAATGTCATAATTAATAGTAAAAAAGCTTGTGTCGGTATAATTTGCCAGAAGGTAATTCCTGTATTTCCAAAAGCACGATAAATCATATAGGTAATAGAATAATAAGCAAAACTTTGTATTACGGCAATTATAAACATTTTTATTACCATCTTTTTTTCTGATTTCATAAATAAAAATTGTTCTCTAAAATGATCAATGCTTTTGTCTAACTTTTCAATGGTATCTTCAGGATGTTTGAATATATGAATTTTACCAAACAATTTAATAATTGGCGTTGTAAAAAAGGTAATCATTTTCTTTTTTACACCTGCTAAGATAACTACTATAATAGCTAATATATTAAGAAGAAATCCCACAATCGCAATCCATACATAATTTTGCATTAACTCCGCAAAAAAGGAAAACTCAAATAATACCACTACTACGGTAGAAACTACTAGGGCTGTTTGTGTGATAATAAATTTCATAGCCATAGCAGATAAAGAATCACTAACCCTTTTCCCTGTTTTCGTCAATTCATATGCTTGCATTGGTTGGCCTCCCGAAGAAAATGGCGTTATATTATTAAATAATTGCCCTAACATAGATACTTTAAATGAATTGCTAAATGGCTGATTGGGGTACATCTTCTTTAATGGTGTATGTAGGTTACTAGCTTCACAAATCCAATGAATTCCTAAACATACCATCCCTGCTAATACCCATTTATAATCCACTTGATGTAGTAATTCTTTTATATTATCAATTCCATCTACCTTTATCATATAGATAAATAGACCTATAAATATAACTAATATTAGAATAAAGTTGAAAGCAATTAGTTTTTTATTAGCTGGTTTTACATCTTGTTCTAATTTTTCTATTTCTGCCTTTTGCTCTTGCTCTTTTTCTATCTCTTCTGACATTTTGCTATTCTCCTCTTTTATAATCTTTTTATCATTATATCTGTTATACCTTAATTTATACCAAAAAGCAAGCGAATTTTAAATTTTCAATACCTATATTATAAATTTTTTTTGCTAATTTACAATTTGCAATTTTATGTAATTTATAATATAATGACAGCATAAATAAAAAAGGAGGATAAGTGTATGGGAAGAAAAAATAAGGGCAAAGACTACTATGCTGACAAAAAGCAACGAAGAAGTAAAAATGACAACAACTGGGCCAATAATCTTCTTCGGGAATTACAAAACAATCATAAAATGACAGAAAAAAATCATTAACTTGTCTTCTGTATTTAGCTTCGCCAATTCTATTTTGGCGGGGCGCTATTATTATATCAATGAAAAAATATTTATACAAAATAAAAAGAGATTATATCTATAACCCCTTTCTATCATTCACTATTACATAATAATCCATTATTCCTCTACTGGTGCTTCGACTGGGCAAACTCCTGCACAAGTACCACAACCAATGCATGCTGCCTCATCAATTACAAATCTTTCGTCACCTTGTGAGATACATCCAACTGGACATTCTGCTGCACATGCTCCGCAAGAAATACATTTATCTGTAATTTTATATGCCATCTTTTTCACCTCCTACTACTGCTAGGGATTAAAAATCTATCTGTCTGCATTGATTCGGTAATAAAATTTCTTATCCCTCATTTTCTAGTTTTTCTAATTCTTCTAATTCCTTCTTATGTGCTAACTCTTCCTCATCTATTTTTTCTGCTACTGCATCCTTAATTACTGTTATATCTTTAGCATCATATCTTTTATAAAAATAGCCATCTCCTTCACTGTCTTTTATTTTCACTCTAACTCTTTCTTTTAATGTTTCGATTGCCTCTACTTCACCTTCTCCATCTTCGGTTTTTACAATCGCTCCAATGTTAGGAATTTTCTCCAACTTTTCCTCATAAACATCACTTTCATATTTTAAGCAACACATTAATCGACCGCAATTTCCTGATATTTTAGATGGATTTAATGACATATTTTGTTCTTTTGCCATTTTGATAGATACGGTCTCAAAATCACTTAAAAAAGAACAACAACAAAGCTCTCTACCACAAATTCCATTTCCACCAATTCTCTTTACTTCATCTCTTACCCCAATTTGTCTTAATTCAATTCGTGTTTTATAAATAGCTGCTAAATCCTTTACTAACTCTCTAAAATCAATTCTTCCATCTGCTGTAAAATAGAACAAAACTTTGCTATTATCAAATTTATATTCTACATCTGTTAATGTCATGTCTAATTTGTGTTCTTTTATTTTCTTTAAACAAATACCAAATGCCTCTTTTTCTTTTTTTCTACATTCTTCATAATGTTTGTGATCTCTATAATTAGCAATTCTTACCACTTTTTTTAGAGGCGTTACAATCTTGTCATCTTCTACCCAACGATTTGGTATCATAACTTCTCCATATTCTTCTCCTTGTGCTGTCTCGACAATAACTTTATCCCCTTTTCTGATTTTTAAATTTTTTGGATTGAAGAAATATATTTTTCCTAATTTTTTAAATCTAACTCCTATTATATTTTTCAATTTTTATTCCTTTCTATAATTTGGAAAAAAATCGTTATTTGGCTAGGCACACTTTCTTAGAATTTATGAAGCGTGCTTTTGCACGTTGATTAAATTCCAACTTTAGTGTAACAACGCCAGATGGCAATTATTTTTCAAATTAGTTCCTCCCACATACTAAACACCATATTGTCTATACACATATCATAATTTCCATTTTGTTTCAATCTTTTCTTTGTATTTTCCACAATTTTAATACAATTTGTATATAGATAGTTGTCTTTTGCATGATTTAATAATACTATATTCATATATTCTAGTATTTCCACAATCTCTTCTTTCGCTTTATATAATGGCTCTGCCAATTGCACGATTTCAATTAAATCTTTTTTATCTAAATTTTCTATCATCGTTTCTATCTGACTGTATTCTTCTTGTTTATCCTTCAATTTGATTGCTTTACCAATGCTTCCTTGAAACATCGCCAAACCATTTGACGTCATATTACTTATTCCATAATTCGCTTCCATAAATAATTTGATTTTTTCTTCTTCTATGGGTTGAAAATGAAGTATCATACACCTAGATTTTATAGTTGGCAAAAACGCATTTTCTTGACTTCCTATTAAAATAATGATTGCAAATTCTGGCGGTTCTTCTAACGTTTTTAATAAACAATTTTGAGCCTCTGTTGTCATTTGGTCTGCCTCATCAATCAGATAAACTTTTTTATTTGAAGTGATTGGTTTTTCCTGTATTTTTTTTTGTAAAAAACGAATTTGGTCAATTTTAATACTATTACCATCTGGCTCTATACACATAAAATCAGGATGATTATTGCTTTCCAATTCAAGGCAAGATTTGCAATTATCTTTATCTTCTTGTCCTATGCACAAAATATTTTTTGCCAATTCCCTCGCTAACAACTTTTTTCCAATCCCTTGTATTCCAACAAATAAATAACTATGTGATATAGTTTGATTTTCAATTGATTTAGCTAGCATCTCTTTTATGGCATCATTTCCCATTATCTTTTCAAACATGCTTTTTCCTCTTCCTTATTATAAGTAAGTTTGCCTCTATGTAAAAATTTCATGCGCCAACAAGTTCCATAAGGTAATTTTTATTCCACCTTTCCCCACTTATTGAATGGCCAAATTCTAATTGCTACTGTACTTTCTATTTCTTCTAATGGAATACAACCAAATGCCCTACAATCGGTACTATGATTTCTATTATCACCCATAGCAAAGACATAATTTTCTGGTACGACAAAATCATCAAATCCTTCTCCTGTAACATCTGTCATAATTCCTGGTTGCAAGTATGGTTCTTCTAATGCTTCGTCATTGATATATACTTTTCCTTCTTTTATTTGTACATGCTCACCTGGCAAGGCAATTACTCTTTTTATATAACTCCTTTTTCCAATTTCTAAGAAGTCACTTGTAAACCATTGCCACGCATTTTTTTCTCGATATTGTGCTACTGGTTTGCTTTGATCTATTTCGGAAGAAGAATAGGTTATTTTAGCTGGTTCCTCAAAAGTTATAATTTCTCCTCTTTTTGGTAATGTTTTTGTGGTTCTTCCCCAACGGTTTAACCATAATCTTTCATCTTGTATTAAGGTTGGATACATCGATACTTGCTTTACAATAGTAGGAGTTCCTATGAAGTAACGAAATAACATGGCTAATACTAATGCTATTACAATACAATATACCCACTCTAATATGTCTTTTGCTTTTTCACTCAATTTAATCTCTCCTCTGTATTAACTGATTTTATCTTCTACTATTATACATCAATTTTTTCTACTAATCAATGAAAATAGCTAGATTTTATTCTTTTGTTGGAATTCGTACCACTACCTCTGTACCTTCTCCAACCACACTCTTAATATCAATACTTCCACCATTCTTATCTAAAATCTCTTTTGCAATGGAAAGTCCGTAGACCAGTACCACCCATTTCTCTAGTACGAGCCTTGTCCACACGATAAAATCTTTCAAAAATTCGATTCAAATCCTCTTCTGGAATTCCAATTCCATTATCAAAAACTTTAATATAGGCATCATTATACACAAACCCTACATAGATTTTAATTTCGCCACCATCTTTGGTATATTTAATACTGTTGGTTAAAATATTTAATACCACTCGTTCAATATCATATTTATCGGCATAAACAGGAGGAACATCAGCCGTTACAAAACAATTGACTTTATGTTCTTTCTTTTTAATTTCAATCGCTAATTTATCCTGACATTTCTTAACTAAATCGCCTAAATCAAAAGCTTCTTTTTGTACAATTTTGTTATTATTATCATATCTTGATAAAGTAAGTAAATCGGTAACTAACTTCGCCATTCTTCTTGCTTCTGCTGCAATTACATTCAAAAACTTTGCTTGTGTTTCCTTATCATAATCACCCTCTAACAAGGTATCAGCATATCCCATAATGGAAGTAATTGGCGTTTTTAATTCATGGGATACATCTGCTACAAATTCTTTTTGCATACTATCTAATTTTACATGTTCTGTAATATCTTGTATTACAGCTATTACGCCATCTGGTCTGTCACTTTCGTTCTTAAATGGTGCAAAAAATACATTCATAAATTTGTCTTCTACTTGAATTCTTTGTTCTGTTGAAGTCCAATTTTCTAAGTAAATTACTTTTTCCATGTTAATATCTAATTGGAATTTTTTAAAAATATCTTCAAAAGTATTATCTTCTGGTCGAATGCTTAATGATTTTTTCGCTGCTGGATTAATTAAAATGATTTCTCCCTTCATATTAAAAGCTATAATTCCATCTGTCATGTGAAGTAAAATGGTTTCAATTTGATTTTTTTGTGTAGAAACTTCACTTAATTTTTCCTTTAATTCCGTTGTCATGACACCCAACACGTTTTCTAAATCTTGTGCATTTTTATTTTTAAGAACCTTTTTCCCATTTTTATCTTCTTCCGTGATTCTTTCAGCACTTTTAATCAGTTTATTAATTGGGTAGATAATAAACCTCGATAAACAAATAGCAGTAATAATACCAACCATAGCAAATACGATTCCCGCTATGCCTATTACACCTATGGTTTTATTTTGAAAATCTTGCATGTTGACAACTTGTCCTTCTTGTATCTGTTGTTCTAAAACTTGTAGCGAGTTTAGGAAGAAAATTCCAAGCCCACTAATAATCATAATGCCAATGATAAATAACGCTAATATAATTTTATTAAATTGTATGTTTTTAAGCATTTTCTCTAATTCCTTTTCCTTATAACTGTTAATTTTTATTCCTTTTGTAAATGCCTAAGTTTAACCTAAGAATAAAAGAGGTAATCCTTAAGCATCTACTATTTTTTAATTCACCAACTTTTTAATTTCTTGATAAATTTTATCTTCCACCATATGATTGGAAACTTTAAGTGCGTTTTCTCCCATCTTTTGCATTTTCGATTTATCTGTTATGATTTCTTGTATTTGGCTATTTAACTTTTCACCTGTCAATTCTTCATTTACTATAATCTTGGCTGCTCCTATTTTTTCTAAAACCTTTGCATTGTATAACTGATGATTATGACTTACATTAGGAAGTGGCACAAGAATAGCTGGTTTCCCTAAATTAGCAATTTCGGTTACTGTCATGGCGCCTGCTCTTCCAATTGCCATATCAGCTACATTCATAATTTCTTCCATATTATAAATATATGGCATAATTTTCATGCCTTCTATATGGTTTATATTAATAGATAGATTTTCTAAACTTTCTTTGATTCCATCAAATTGTTTAGGACCTGCCGCCCAAATCATTTGATAACCTTTATTCCATTTATTTTTAATGATTTCAACCATTGCTTCATTAATCTTTTGAGCACCTTGACTTCCTCCAGATACGATTACAATTGGCTTTGTTTGATTCAATCCCACTTCTTTTAAAATTCTATTTTTTTCCTGTTCACCATAAGTTTGTTTCTTTATTTTTACGGGTGTGCCTGTATACACTACCTTTCGCGCCTTTGTTATTCTTGGAATCGCATCTTCGAAAGAAACTAAAATCGTATCCGTTTTTTTCGCTAACATCTTAACGGCTTTTCCTGGAAAAGCATTACTTTCATGTAACATAGTTGGTATTTTTAAACTATGTGCTGCCGAAATAGTAGCTCCACATATATAGCCACCTGTACCAATCACAATATCTGGTTTAAATTCTTGTATTATCTTTTTCGCTTCTCCATATCCTTTTAATGTCTTATACATCTTTTTTAGATTATCCAGTGAAAGCTTTTTACTTAAACCATAAGCATGAATTGTTTTTAATTCATAACCCGCTTTTGGAACTAAGTCATTTTCTAATCCTCTCGTAGTTCCTATAAATACAATTTTTGAATTGCTTTCTTCCTGTTTTATCTTATTAGCTATGGCTATTCCTGGATTGATATGTCCAGCTGTTCCAGCTGCTGCAATAATTACTCTCATTTTTCTCTCCTTTTGCTCTAGAGATTTGGGAATGTTGCCATTTGTGCCATTGGGGACGGACCTTTTTGGCAATTTCCCATTTATTTTTTTATTAGATTGTATCGTATATAAAAAAACGGATTAACTTTTCTATTTATGAAATATAACTTATTGTTTTATATGATTTGTTCGACCAGTAAGGAACGAAATTTTTATATACCATACAATCTAAATAATACTAAACATTATAGTTGCCAAAAAGGTCCGTCCCCAGTGGCACATTATGATTTTGCGCCTGCTCTGGATATATTGAGCAAGACTCCCATTTCACATAGTAAAATAAATAATGCTGTTCCGCCGGTAACTAAAGAATGGTAATGGCATTCCTGTTGCTGGCATAGAAGATGTTACAACCGCTACATTAATAATTACTTGGATAGCTACTAATGCTGTTATTCCAATCGCTACTAAACTTCCAAACATGTCTGGTGCTCTCATGGCAATTAAAACACCTCTCCATATAAAAATGGCAAACAATAGTAAAACAATCGCACACCCTATAAATCCTAATTCTTCTCCTAAAATAGAAAATATAAAGTCATTGTGTGGTTCTGGTATATATAAAAACTTTTGCTTACTGTCTCCTAATCCTGCTCCAAATAATCCTCCGCGATCCTATGGCATACAAACTTTGTATTACTTGCCACCCATCTCCTGTCGCATCCTGCCATGGGTCTAAAAAGGTAATAACTCTTTTTAATCGGTAGGATTCTAATAATACTAATGCAATTATAGCAGGTACACCAACTACTACTCCTGTTCCTATAAAGTGTAAAAATTTACAACCTGCCATAATCATCATAACGGAACAAATTCCTATGATAACAATAGAGGCACTAAAATGGGGTTGTAATAGCAACAGACCTATAATAGGAGCTAACAAACAGATATGCTTGATAAAACCTTTTCCATATGATTCTAATTGATCTCGATTTTTCATTAAAATTCCTGCATAGAATATGATCATTAATATTTTTACTGCTTCTGATGGTTGAAATGACAAAGTTTCTGTTACATAGATCCATCTTTTGGCTCCATTTACAGTTCTTCCTGCTAATAATACAAGTGCTAGTAAAATCAGTGATACCCACCAGGCATGTTTATAAAATTTTTGATAAAAACGATAATCTATTTTTGATATAAATAGCATAGCTACAATTCCCAAAATAGCAAATATTAATTGTTTTGAAAAATAAGAATAACTATCACCACTTTCTGCTAAGGCTGAAGGTGAACTGGCTGATAATACCATTACTAGACCAATTGAAAGCAACAATAATATGGTAATTAATAACGTGAAATCAATTGGATTATTCAAAAAACTTGAAAAACTTTTTTCTTTTCTCTTTTTTGCTTTTGCCATTCAAAACTCTTTCCTTCCTATTTATTCTTACTATTCTATTTAAGTTTTCAAATGCTAACCATAATGTTTTAAAATAATATAATTATCTTAAATTGATATTATATACTGAATAGTAACCTTCTATATTAGCTTTAAACCAATAACACTTAAAATTAAAGTAACTAAGCTAAAAACAATTACCACTTTACTTTCCTTCCAACCTTGCAACTCAAAATGATGGTGCAATGGTGCCATTTTGAAAAACCTCTTTCCCGTTTTCTTAAAATACACAACTTGAATCATAACAGAAAGTGTTTCCAATACAGGTATTAACGCAATTACTATCAATAACAATGGCATCTTTAAATACAAAGCAATAGCAGACACAACTCCTCCCAAAAGTAAAGATCCCGTATCGCCCATAAAAACTTTGGCTGGATGTAAGTTAAACATTAAAAAGCCAAGTGTTGCTCCTATCACAATACTTCCAAAAATAGAAATTTCTTTCATACCTGCCATAATCCCTATGACCGTTAAGCAAGTAATAATAATAGCTGATACACTAGAAGAAAGTCCATCAATACCATCTGTTAGATTAACAGCATTGGTTGTTGCTAAAATAACAATAATAGCAAAGGGAATATAAAAATAAATTGGTATATTAATATATATTTTTAAAATGGGAATATATGTATCCGTTCCTATATGTAATCCTTCTACTAAATAAACAACATAGATAACAGATATTAACAACAAGCCTAACATCTTATAACTTGGTTTTAAACCCTTTGTATTTTTTAAAACCAATTTTTTAAAATCATCAATAAAGCCAATAACACCAAATCCTATGGTTAGTATCAACATGGGTATTAGTCGATTGGCTGTTTCATTTTGTCCTTGTGCTGTTAAAAAAATGTAAGTACCAGTTACTACTAAAATCATAGTAATAATCATAATAATACCACCCATTGTTGGGGTTCCTTGCTTTTTCAAATGAGATTGTGGTCCATCATCTCTTTCAATTTGACCAACTTTTAATTTTTTCAATATCGGTATAATTAAAAAACCTAATACAATAGCCGTTATAAATGCCGTAATTAACATACCTGTTTCTACTCTCATTTTATCAAACCTTTCTTTTCCTAACGTTTAATCATTTGCTATCACTCTACAAACTAACATATTATATGTTTTTTAAGTTTATTATTTTTTATGCAGTAACAATTCGGGGGGACCAACAAGTTACAGTCTGTTATTTTATCTCAAAATTTATTAATGATATATTTACAGACTGTACGTTGTTGGGAGTTACCAATAAAAAATAATAAACTTAAAGTACAATAGGTTATAATTGCTCCATAATCTCATTTACAATAATTCTTTCATCATATGGATATTTCTCCCCATTGATCTCTTGATATGGCTCATGACCTTTACCAGCAAGAATAATAATATCTCTTTTCGTTGCCATTTGAATTGCTTCTTTAATCGCTTCTGTTCGATCTACAACCACTTTATACTTTCCTTTTGTCTTTTTTATTCCTTCTTCTATTTGTTCTACGATTTTTTGTGGGTCTTCTGTTCTTGGATTATCAGATGTAATAAAAGTAAAATCAGCAATTCTTCCTGATATTTCTCCCATAATTGGTCTTTTTCCACTATCTCTATCTCCACCGCAACCAAATACTGATATGACCTTTCCTCTGGTATAACTTTTTACGGCTTGTAATATATTTTCTAAACTCTCTGGAGAATGAGCATAATCTATCATAATTGGAATTTCTTTTTTATTATCCACTAATTCGGATCTTCCCGGAACTCTTACTGTTACCAAAGCTTCTTTTACTACCTCTGGAGATATTCCAAATTTTTGAGCAACACAAATAGCAGCTAATGAATTATACACACTAAATCTACCTGGTATACATGTTTTAACTCTCTCATTTCTATCTGTTACTTTTACTTTAAAATCGACATAAGAATTGGTAATGGTAATATCTTTTGCTAATACATTAGCAAAGTTATCAATTCCATAAGTTACGATATGGTTATCTGGAAATAGTCTTGGTATCTTGGCTCCATACAAATCATCTGCGTTGGTAATTCCTGTTTTACACATTTGGAATAACTTTAGTTTTGATTGGAAATAGTCTTGCATATCTGGATGTTCTTTTGGACTAATATGATCTTCGGAAAAGTTTGTAAATAATACCATATCAAATTCACAGCCATCTACTCTGTGCAATTTTAGACTTTGTGAAGATACTTCCATAACTACAACTTCTACGCCATCTGCTACCATTTCCGCAAATTCTCTTTGTAATTCTATACTTTCTGGTGTTGTTCTATCACTATCTTTTATCTTTTTACCATTACGGTATATAGCAATCGTTCCAATTAATCCAACTTTTTTCCCTGCTTTTTCTAAAATTTCTTTTATCATATAAGTGGTGGTTGTTTTTCCTTTCGTTCCTGTCACACCGATTAACTTAAATTTTCTGGATGGATTTCCATAAAAATTACTAGATACAATTGCCATAGCTTCTCTGGTATTTTTAGCCATAACAATCGTAATTCCTTCTGGTATGGCTAAAGCTTTGACATCACATCCCTCTTCTATCATGACTGCGGTTGCTCCTTTTTTGATAGCACTTTCAATATATTGATGACCGTCTACATCAAATCCTTTTATGGCAATAAATAAATATCCTTTTTTTACGTTCTTAGAATTATTTTCAATTTCTTTAATTTCTATCTCTAAATCGCCTTTTACTTTTAGTCCTTCTAATCCTACTAACATTTCTTTTAATTTCATTTTTATCCATCCCTTCATTTTATATTCTAGGAAAGTTCAACTAACTTCAATTTTTTACATTATATAACTAATTTAGCTTTTTGTATAGTTTTTTAAAAGATTTTTTTAACAAAATACGTCTCTCTATGTTACATTCACAGTTGTTTTTCAAAAGCTAATCATTAAAAATAGGAAAATCAAGCGATGGAGAGTAATCAAGCTATAAATTCTTAATAAATTTTTTGGAAAGAGTTCATCTATTGATGGAAGGGTGCCAAAAAATTTATTTAGAATTTGTGCAAAGATTAGCTGGTACTAAGCTTGTTTACTATTTTTTAATCATTATCTTTTAAAAAACTTGAGTTGTGTATGGTAAAAATAGTTTAAAACAGAAAATCCCCTAATATATCTTATTAGAAGATTTTCTGTTTTATTCTATTTTAAACTCATCTCACAATATTGGCAACGATACACTTGATGTTCTTTATCTGTCAACGTAAAGATTTGGTCTAAATCTTTCTCTATGGATGTAATACATCTTGGATTTTGGCATCTTGCAATATTAACAACCTTTTCGGGTAATTGTACATTATATTTATCTACTAATTTATCATCTTTTACCACATTAATAGTAGCATTTGGTTCAATAAAACCAATTACATCCATATTAATTTCCATCTCTTTGTCAATCTTAATAATATCTTTTCTTCCCATCTTTTCACTTTTAGCATTGGTTATAATAGCAACCGAACAATCCAAATCTTTCAATTTTAATGCCTCATATATTTCCATTCCTTTTTTAGCACGAATGTGATCAATTACAATTCCATTTTTGATACTATCTATTTTCATCTATTTTACCTCCAATAATTTCAAAATAAGAGCCATTCTAATATATTTTCCATACTCTGCTTGTTTAAAATAACATGCTCTTTTATCCTCATCGACATCTGTTGCGATTTCGTTTACTCTAGGTAATGGATGCATAATACATAATTCCTCTTTTGCTTTTTCTAATTTTTCTTTATTCAAAATATAGTAATCTTTTAATCGAATATAATCATCTTCATTGAAAAATCTTTCTTTTTGAACTCTTGTCATATATAACACATCTAATTGATCCATATATTCTTCGATATCTGTTGTTTCGCAATATTCCATATTATTTTTCTCTAACACTTCTTTTTTTAGATATTCTGGAATAACAAGTTCTTTTGGCGAAATTAAAACAAACTTTATATTTTTATACCTTGCCATAGCCGTAATTAACGAATGTACCGTTCTACCAAATTTCAAGTCGCCACAAAGTCCTATGGTTAAATTATCCAATCTATTTTTTTCGCAATGAATGGTTAATAAATCCGTTAAAGTTTGGGTTGGGTGGTTGTGTCCTCCATCTCCTGCATTAATAATTGGTACCGTCGATTTTTGTGATGCTACTAATGGGGCTCCTTCTTTTGGATGTCTCATGGCTATAATATCACTATAAACGCCTACTACTCTTATGGTATCTGCTACACTTTCTCCTTTTGATACAGAACTAGAAGATGCCTCTGAAAATCCTAGTACATTCCCTCCTAATTCCATCATGGCTGCTTCGAAGCTTAGTCTTGTTCTGGTACTTGGTTCAAAAAATAAAGTAGCTATTTTTTTACCATCACATTTATGAGAATATTTCTCTTTATGACTGATGATATCTTTCGCTACTTCAATTAATTCTTGTATTTCGTTTACCGATAAATCTTGAATATCAATTAAATGTTTCATAATTACTCCTTTATTATAATAGATTGTGGTTTTTCACTTTCTTATTTTTATCAAAAAATAGGGGTTTTTGTCAAGTGTTTTTCTTGTTTTCAGAAAAAAACCCCTCCCCCTTGATAGGGGAAGAGGTTTTTTGCTGTTCTTCTTAAAGAAACTTGACAGTTTCCTCTTTGATTCCAGCCTGCTCTGCAATCTTTCTTCTCAATTCGCCTTTCAATTCTACTGACAAATTGAGTACCGTAATTGTCACAGAGCTCTCATTCGGTACCGAGAATCCCTGTATTTTTTCAGGATCTAACCCATTTTCCTCAAAAATTTTTGTAACAATATCATACATTTTTTCCATCTTGCTCCTCCTTTGCCATAGTGGCGCTGCATTATATTCTCTACAAAACTTCTTCTTAAAAATTATAGCAGTTTTACATAACTTTGTCAATTCTTATTTTTCAAGTCATAGCTTTACATTTCACTACCAATCTATTATTCTTTTTATTTGTACAAGTAATCAAAGTCACTTCTCTTTCTCCATTCGTATTTTGATTGGTACAACTCAAATCTGTTTCTGGTACCTCATATTTATCGTATACCAAATAACTAACCCTCTTACCTGTATTATCTAATAAATTTACTTTATCATTATTTTCTAATTCTGCTAATCTACTAAAAAATTCATTATTTTTATAATTATGTCCTACGATTGTTACATTTCCTGGTTCATTGATATCTGGTCCAGATAATTTTGTCGGAGCAATTTTCAAATATTCGTCTGATGTTTCATACACAATTGGATAATTTATACTTATTTTAGGAATATTAATCTGTCCAGCAACTCTATATTTCTGCCCTTTTGAATTGACCTTCATATAAATGGTATTGTCCTTCTCAAGTGTATTATTTTCGTTTTCATTCGTATCAGTTGCATTTTCTTTTGCCAATATTTCTTCATATTCTGAATATATTTCCTCATATAAAGCTTCATCATATTTCGGTTCTCTGCTAATTTTAAAAATTAATATACTGGAACCTATTATAATTGCAATTAATAAGAAACAAATTAACTTTTTTTCTCCCTTATCCATTTTCAATCTAATTCCTTCCTAAAGACACAAATTTTTTTCAACCTTTTTCCATTTAAAAGACAGTTAGATCTTATCAATTGCTAACTGTCTTACCTTTTTCATTTTATCTAATTATCTTTCTTTTTTAATAAATAGACGAATCCTATTACACCTATTATGCTTAATCCTATTAATGTATATAATATCATTAAAAATGGATTTTGTTGTTTTCCTGTTTTAGGTAATACACTATTTTGTCCAGATACGGTATCTATTTTGTTTTGTGTTTTATCGTTTTCTGAATCCTGCTTGTTTCCATTGTTTTCTAAATCTTCTTTTTGGTTATTGCCACCATTCTTATCTATAATCGTTAGTTTAGTAGTTCCATTGCTAGAAGCTAATACATCTGGTCCTGCTGTTGATCCAGAGAAATTAGTTACAGCAATCGAAGTTTCTCCTAATTTTGCATTTTCTTTTACCTTAAAAGTAATGGTCCCTATACTTTGTGTTGTTTTTACTACTTCAGCATCTTTTGTATTGGACGTAATCAATCCATCTTGATAAAATGGTGCTTCCCATTTGTCGGTACCATCTGTTGATACATATTCCAAAACAGAAGAGTCAAATTGAATACCCGCTGTATAAGCACCAATTCCTTTTTCTCCACTTTCAATGGCAATATCTTTTAAACCAATATTTACAATAATAGTATCTCCTCTTTTGGCTTGTGAGTTATTAGTTGTTAAGCTTGTACCAAAACTGTCATTAGCTGCTTGCACTTTGACAGTAGCCATAATCAATACTATCATTAACAATATAGAAATTACTTTTTTCATTTTTATTTCATTCCTTCCTTAGTCATAATCTTTTGATTAGAAAAGAATTGGATATTTGGCTATGCTAAGGCTGTTAAAACTCTGCTTATTATAGCCTCAGTATACATTAACTGGCAAATAAAATTTTAATTTAACACGCCAAATACCAATTATTTTTCAACCATTTCCCTATTTTTTCATTTCACTAAGTACCAATCTTTTAATTAATAGTAAGTCTGTTGCTGTTATTTTTCCATCTTTGTTAATATCGCCCGCTTTGAATTTTATATCTGTTAAAATCCATTCTTGTTTTTTAGCCGCTACTAAATGTCTTTTTACAAATAGAACATCAGTTGCTGTTATTTTTCCGTCTTGATTTACATCTCCTATTTTGTACTCGTCTGGTTTTTCTGGATTTTCTGGGTTATCTGGATTTTCTGGTTCCTCTGGTGAATCTTTAATCCAGTTTACACTTGCTTTTGCGGTTCCCTTATTTCCTGCCTTATCTACAAATTCAAAGGTAAATTCTCCGTTTTTTTCAAATGTATAGGTATTTTTTCCGTCATTATTTGTGATTCTTACATTTTCTTCATTAAAGCTAATCGTTGCTGTTACATTTTGATTGGTTAAATTCGTATTAGAATATGCTATTGTTCCAACTGGTACTACTTTGTCAATCCAATCTACTTT